>DASZFK010000358.1:0-12906 GCA_035939855.1 Candidatus Angelobacter sp. | reverse complement strand
GCGTCTAAGACGATAGAAACCTCGCCGTAGAAGTCGAGGAAACGGGCAATTTCCTGACGCGTTTGATCCTCTTGCGACGTTTGGCTGGTGATTAGGTAGATTGGATACAGTCGCCGTCCGGTTAACAGATATACGATCGGGCCAGCAAACTGCATGGCCAGCGATGTCGTGGTCTTTCCGGATTGCATAGCGCCGAGCACAAGCCCATTTTGGTCGGGAGAGATCAGGATATTTCGGATGCAGTCCAGCGCCGTCATCAGCTGCGCGTCATGTAGGACACCAGAATCATCTGGTCGGCGAACGAACCGCATGACTTTCGGAAAATCTGCCCCGCGCCGCGCGGCTGCGGCCACTTCGGAAACATCCAGACGAATGCCTAAATCAAGGTTCCTGGCGTGGGTCTCAAAAATTTGCGCGATATTCTGCAAGTGTGTGGCGTAGGCCTCAACGGCACGACGCATATCGTTGCCGGTAGTAAACAGCTTATCGGTCATATCTGTCCTTCTGTTAATGAGGGCTAAGTCAGGAGAGTAGCACATACAACATCAATATAATATTCAATTTTTTCATTGCTATATTTGGAGACGATAATATTTACGTGTTAACTGTTCTGCAGCAAGTTACATCAAAATGATGTATAATGAATCATCATGTGAGGCGAGAATTAAAGATGTCTGCATCACGCCAATTACAAAACCCGAGAAGGTTTTCGGTAACACTGGAAACAGACGAACACGCTGAACTCTTGCGCATAGCTCAGCAAACACAACGCAGTCTGGATTGGACCGCGCGGCAGGCGATACGTGAGTTTCTCGATCGGCATCGAGAAGCGACTGCGGAGGGTGGATAATATGGATACGCTGACGTCCAAGCAGCGAAGCGCGCGCATGCGGCTAGTAAAATCCGTGGACACCAAGCCTGAACTCAAGCTAAAAAGACTGGTGCGCAACCTTGGCTATCCGCCTCGTAAAAATAAGACCGTTGTTATAGGTAAGCCCGATATCGTTTTTGCGGGACGCCGTTGCGCGATATTTCTGCATGGCTGTTTCTGGCATCGGCATGTTTGTCACGCTGGTCAACGTACACCCAAATCGCGTGTTCAATTTTGGAAAAACAAATTTACGAGCAATGTTAATCGCGATAAATTCGTCGCGAGTCAGTTAAAAAAGAATGGATGGCGTGCGCTCGTCGTGTGGGAATGTGAGCTAAAAAATCCCGCTAAGGTTAGTCGTCGGGTTAAGAGGTTTCTAAATGCGTAGCGCGGAGCTATTTGGTGGCTGTGGTGGATTGGCGCTTGGCCTTGCGCGGGCGGGGTTTAAGCATGAACTAATTGTCGAGTGCGATCGTGATTGTATTGAAACCCTCAAGGAGAACAAACGTAAACGAATTGCTCATGTGAAGGATTGGCTAATTGTCGAGTGTTCTTCGCATGAGTTAAATTTTGAGAATTACAAAAATATCGATCTCGTTTCGGGTGGCCCTCCATGCCAACCATTCTCAATCGGGGGAAAACATTTGGGCCCGAAAGATCCTCGAAATATGTGGCCTGAAGCAATCCGCGCTGTTCGCGAAATACAGCCGAAAGCATTTGTTTTTGAGAATGTTCGGGGCCTTTTACGTCCAGACTTTTCAGGTTATCTCGATTACATAGTGCTGCAATTAGCATACCCCCACCTAGAGCGCCGTCGCGGCGAGATATGGAAAAGCCACCTAACGAGATTGCGACAACATGAGCAGAGCAAGCGTGCTACGCAAGCCAATTATCGGGTGTTGGTACAAGGCATCAACACTGCTGATTACGGTGCTGCCCAAAAACGGCATCGCGTCATCGTGATCGGAGTGGCATCGCAGTTTGGGGATGAATGGAAGTTCCCTGCGGCAACCCACTCTCACGAATCTTTGGTTTGGTCGAAGCATATAGAAGAAGATTATTGGCGACGGCATGGTTCGCGAAAAATATCCCTACCATCTTCACCACATGAAAAGCGCATGATCGAACAAATCTGCTCGGAAGAGAAACGGCCCAAAGAAAACCCGTGGGTGACCGTGAGAGATGCTTTTGTAGGGTTGCCGTCACCAAGACGAGAACCAAGCATACAAGGGCATTGGCAACATCACGGTGCGCGCGCATACCGCAATCACACTGGGAGTTCCCTTGACGAGCCCGCGAAGGCGCTAAAAGCCGGTGATCACGGTGTACCGGGTGGAGAAAATATGTTGGTGAACAGTCGCGGCTCTGTGAGGTATTTTACGATTCGTGAAATGGCCCGACTTCAAGGATTTCCAGACAATTTCTTGATATCGGGAAGTTGGAAAGCTGCTACGCGCCAGTTGGGAAACGCCGTACCCGTTTGCGTGGGCGAAGAAATCGGCAGACACATAATGAAAACAATTCGAGCCCAATAAGCGTGGCTTTACCAACGCGGCACCATTGACCTAGTCTAACGCGCCATTTGATCGGAGCCATTTACAAATCATTTGGCTTTGTTAATATAAATCTCGCATGAGAGCAGGGAATTTTATTAGTGGTTTATTGGCGGTTTTGGCAGAGACAGCTGCTACTGGAAGCACGCCACGCAAATTGGGCGCTATATGCAATCCTTGCAATGTGCTTATCTGAAAGACTTTTACCAATGTCACTGATTTTGCAAGTGGGGCCGTAGTTCAGTTGGTTAGAACGCTGCCCTGTCACCAAGCTCATTTATTTACTTGCATTTCGTAGAGCTGAACCAGCAACGGGTGTAATACCTCCATCAAGTTGTCGGCCATTTCCATAGCAGTCGTACTTAGTTCTGCGTTTTTGACATTCGATTTATCTCGAATATCCTTACGGAGCAAAAGTCACCTGTTGGTAGGGTTCGCCTTTGTGATGACGGCTGACCTCGATCGTCACTTTCCTGTCAAGCCGTTTCAAAAAATCGAGCAGCTTGTCCGTCGTAAAGCGGCTAAAATGTCCGTTCATCAGGTGAGACACGTCGGGTTGTGCGATGCCTAAAACATCGGAGATTTCGCGCTGTTTTAGCTTCTTGGCTTCGAGGATTTTAAAGACATGGAATCCGATCTGGGCGCGTGCCAGAAGCTGATCAGCATTTTTAAGATTCAGATCTGCAAAGATGTTTCCCGAACCCTCTTCGAATTCAATTTGTTTTCGCCTTTTCGTACTCATGTGCCAACTCCTGGGCTTCGGTGTATCGCTTTTTGATCAGATCAACGTCACTCTTTGGGGTCCCGATGCCTTTCTTCGATTTCTTCTGAAAGGCATGCAAAACATAAATCCGACTGCCGATCTGTAACGCCAGTACAACACGGTAGGCGTCTGATGTGTATCGCAGAGTAATTTCAACAACGCCGCCGACACCCTTAAAAGGCTTGGTATCCTTCGGCATACTGCTTTTCCGATCACCAGATCACCCGATCACCAGATCCCCCGATTCAAAAGAGTATCCTCTTGACGTGACCTACTTGCGATGGCTCGTAATCGGCGTTGGCGACATTACAACCAAGCGCGTGATCCCTGCAATTCTCGAAGAACCGCGAAGCTCTCTCGGTGGCATCGTCACTCGCAATCCACAAAAGGCCGTCCGTTACGGCGTGCCTGCGTTCGCCAGTCTCGACGAAGCGCTGACGCAAGGCTCGTTCGACGCTGTCTATGTAGCATCCCCGGTTTTTCTACACGCCCCTCAGACCATCGCTGCGCTGAGTGCGGGTCAGCACGTGCTTTGCGAGAAACCTATGGCCCTGAACTTTGCCGAGGCCGAGGATATGGTCGCCGTGGCCGAGACCACCAAAAAGCTTATGGGAGTGGCCTACTATCGTCGCGCCTATCCCAAGGTCCAGCGAGCCGCAGAGCTGCTGAGTCAGGGCGCGATTGGCCAGCCAGTATTTGCCTTTGCCAATTGTCACGCCTGGTTTACGGCTGAAGCCGGCCAACGGGAATGGCTGCTCGATCCGGAAAAGGCCGGGGGCGGACCACTATATGACATTGGCTCGCACCGCATTGATTTGATGAACTACTTCTTCGGCGAGCCATCGGATGTCCGCGCTCTTTTGTCCAATGCCGTTCATAAGACGCCTGTGGAAGACAGCGCGACCGCTTTGATCAGGTACAAGAACAACGTTCATGCCGTTGTCGATGTGCGCTGGCATTCCAGAACGGCGCGAGATGAGTTCCGAATTGTCGGCACGAACGGCGAAATTGACCTCTCTCCTCTGAATGGCCCCCAACTCATCTTCCCTGGAGGCCGAGAGGGGCTTCCACCTCATTCGAACCTGCATTATCCGTGCATCGAGAACTTCGTGAATGCAATCTTGAGCGGGGCCTCCTTGCTTTCCACCGGCAAGACCGCGCTGTGGACAGATTGGATCACGGAAAAAGCCCTGACTTCGGGAAAAGCAGGGAAAGTAGTTAGTTTTTAGCCTTTAGCTCAATACTGTTCACTTAAGGATGAAATTAAGAAACTTTTCGTCATCCCGAAGGATTCCACACGCGCCAGCGGGGGAAATCGGAGAGATTGCCCTGAGGTACTAGCCGAAGGGGACCTTGTGGTTAGCTGTTGACTCTGAAGGCTCCGAAAGTCCCTAAGTGAACAGTATTGAGGTTAGCCCAAGGTTAGCCCGGCGCATAATCGCCGGGAAATAAAGTAAAGACAACGAACCCAACCCCATAGGGGCGGCACAGGTTTTGATTCGTTGTTTCGATGTAGTTTGTTGCTCAAAATGGTTCACAAACCTCTAGTGAACAGTATTGCAGCTAAGCCCCATCACCTGGTACCCCTTCGCGAGGGCAGGCTGGCGGCAACGAATGGCAACTTGGCGGTACCGAGATACAAAATTCGTGTCCCTTTTGAGAATGGGTGAGCGTTCGAACGGTTTCCTGGCTTAATGTGAGTTTCGGCAGCTTGGTTCGCACCAGTCCTCCTTAGTTTCATTGCGAAAAATTTGCACTGGCAAAACGACTTAGGCCGCCGGCGGTGCGCATTCAGGGCATGTCGGTGAGGGTATGCTCCTGCAGGCAAAGACCGGCACCGTGTTCTTAAAAGCGTTTGTTTTTTCAGAAAAGGTGAGATTCTGAAGCGTCTCCTGGTTCAGCGCAAGTTTCGGCAGTTTTTTATTCATAAGCTCCTCCTGGGAATCACGCAACTCCGGCGAAACGCAACCATTTTACATGAATTCCATCTCCGAATTTAGGAACCAGCTCTGGTTTTTCGGAAAATTGACAGTGAGAATCACAGCCGAAACCCTCTTTACCACAGAGGAACACAGAGAAAGTCAAGTCAAAACCAACCGCAGAGGGAGCAGAATTGCGCAGAGAATTTTGGGTGGCTGTGGTGGGATCCAAATTTGCGAAAACACCGATTTCAAAGTACGTCGTGGTACCGAGAAGATGAAAGCCAACAATGCCGTGCGGGGGGCTGCAAATTGAACCAAAGCGGGACGGGTTCTTGTCCCGCTTTGGTTTCGCTAGGCTAGTGAGTTCCGTGGATACCGTTGAAAACCGCATTAAAGAGGCTGCCATCCGGCAATTCGTCCGGCTCTTCGAAGATGAATGCGCCACGAAGATGGTGTTCGCGGGCGAACTTTCCCTTTACGGCGAGCGACCGGGCATCCTCGTAGGTCCAGAAATTGAGGCCGTCGAAAGTATATGGAGTTTGCGCCTTAGGCTCATGGAAAACCTGCCCAAAGGGAATTACATGTAAATCAATAAAGGTGTGCGTCTCGGTGGCCGCCACGCCTGCGAGCGCAGGGTCAAGTTGAATGGCGACTGTCCCGGAATAATTAGGAGGGTTGCCTGAATTGGGATTACTGGGATTGACCGCAGCTACGAACTGGCCATGCTGGTCGGGTGCAGACGTGCCCGTAATAGCCCAGCCATAAGAGTAAAAAGGAATGCCCATTAATATCTTGTTGGCTGGCACATCGGCTTTCAGGTAACTCTCCACGGTAAAAGTGACATTGAATTGCGTGGATGGATCAAACTGCGTCTGCACCAAGGGCGAGACAAAGCCTGTGTGGTTGTTGAATGGCCCGTTGTAATCAAACGTGAGCAGGTTCACGAAATCCACCTGTGAGGCAGCTCCGGGCAGATCGATCAGCGAAAAATCCTGCTGGCCGGCAGGCAAGGCCGCAGTAAGGATATGTCCGGGACCGGCAGCATGAAGCTGATCGCGAAATTCTTTTAGCAGCGCGACGAAATTTGCGCGATCCTGGGGACGTCTTGGAAACTCCCAGTCAATGTCGAAGCCATCGAAGATGCCCGGCACGGCATTGATCGAGATTGCCGGCTGCTCGAAGAATCCTGAGTCAAAAACAGGAGCAAGGCCGGTAGTGTTGCCGAAGTTGCCGTTGATATAAGAGTTGATGCAATCCGCGACAAACGCCTTGCGGCTGGCCGGAGTCGCCGAGGCCGCCTCGAATCCTTTGGTTCCCGCCGAGAATCCGCCGATCGATGCCAAAATCTTGAGCTTCGGAAAAAGCTTCTTCAATTCCCGCAGTTGGTTGACCTGTCCCCGTAAAGCCCCCGGAGCAAAGGAATCAACCGAGCCGTCGACGCTGCGCGTTTCGTCGAAGAAAAACTGGTAGTCGGCGAATTCGTCAAACGCAGCACAGTGCGGATTGCCGTTCTGGTCAGCGCGGATATCGACAAAGGCGTGGACGAGCAAGTCGAGTTTCGAAGCAACTCCGTTGTCCACCAACCGTCTGAGGAAAATACCGCCGAATAGATGGAAATTCTGGAAGTAGGTGGAAACAACTTTTCCATCCTGGTCGTCATTGTCGTCCTTTTCTTGGGCTATGGACGGAACGATCAATGAAAAAGTAAACAACGCCAATAGTGTAAGACGCAGGAAACAAGCGAAGAATCCTCGGGCCATGGGGAAAGGTCCTTTCAGTGGGCTTGCACAAGGCAGGCACGCCTGATCAGGGAAGCAGGGCCGGCCTGCCCGATGCAGCCCCAAGATTCTACACCCAATCTGTTTAATGAAAACATTAAAACGTTTAATTAATAATAAATATCCCTAAAATGGAGAACGGCGAGTTGGTGCCCTAAGGTATGTTAGTCTGCGCTCATGTCTGGCTTGAATAGCTGGTCGATCACTTGATATTTGCCTTTTACGACCATGCCATGCTCGACACTTCTCACATACTTCCGAATATCGGGCACTCCGCCAAGAACGGTCAGCTCGACCACTGCTGAATAATCACTAAGATGTCGACGTTCAGTGTATGGATAATCAACAATCTTGCGGAATGTGGACCGCCCTCGCGGGTGTGGATAGGGGCGGGTATTACCGGTGTTAATGTGTGACAACTCTATCTTAGGCACGTACTGCGATATAAATGCGGCAGTTTCAATCTCTATGATAGTGTGAGGTTTCCCCACATATTCCGCTGCGGACATCAGCTTCAAAAGTCGATCACGATTAAGCCAGAAAAAAACGCGTTCATTCAAAATGGTATACCAAGTTGTCGCATCACAATCAGTCAGACAACGAGCCAAGTTTCTCTCGGAAAGCGGTTTCTGGTCCCGCAACACCGCAGACCCATAAACTTTGTGGAATATTGGCACCGATGTCCTTCGTTGCTTGGTTAGAAGGTCTGTTCTCTGCGGATCGCGAATTTGAAATAAATTCAACAACTCTGATGTGCTAAGCAGGCCGAATTTGCGGATCGAGGGCCAGGAGCCGTACCAACCCATGTGGTACAGTACGGGATACCGCTTGGTAAGTTGTTCCGCTATCTTTCGAGCTGCTCCTGTCACTGTCTCGGCTAAATCGTGATTTCCTGGCACAATGCACACGGACGGACGGCCCCGTGCTGGGTCGGGCGACGTATCCAGGATGCGGTGCGCCACATTTCCTGCGTACTTGCCTCGTATGCCTTTAGAAAAGTTGTATTCGTTTCTCATGTGCCCCATCAGTTTCCTAACTCGTAATCTCGTCGCTCACCAGGCGTGGCGAACCGTGAGCTAATGATTCGAATCTTGTTATGTCTGTCGCAATGACAGACGACCAAGAGGCTCCCCCGATCTGATTCGCCGATGGTAACAAATCGCTCCTCGTTCGCTGAGTGCTCAGGATCATCAATCGTGACGGCCAATGGGTCATCGAAGACAGTCGAAGCTTCTTCAAAGGAGACACCATGCTTCTCCGCATTTGATCGCGCCTTCGCGGAATCCCATTCGAAACCTATCAGCATGAGATCAGGGCCGAAATTCATACCTGCAAGCCCTAACCGCAGGCGTGATCTCGTTTTAGTTCCTTAATTGTCCCACAAATAATTAGATTGATATAAAGATGTTTAAGATTCTAAACTCTTTTGTTCCAAGGCTTTATGATAAGTTCTTTGGCCTTCTTGTGAGAATGATCAACGATAAGATCGAACCACCCAGTCCGCCACGCAACAAGGCTTTTCCGAACCTTCGCATTCGACCGTTACGGCATAGATAATCTCAACACCATCGCTCAGCTCTTTCACTGCCTGCAGGGTGAAGTGCGCGCGGATTCTCGAACCCGAGCGCACAGCCGAGGGAAAGCGAACGCGGTTCAGCCCATAATTCACTCCCATGCGCACGCCATTCTTGATCTGAAGCACCTGGGGCATCAGTTGCGGGAGCAGGGAAAGCGTGAGGAAACCGTGCGCGATAGTCTCTTTGTAAGGTGATTCCCGCCTGGCTCTCTCGACATCAACGTGGATCCACTGGTGGTCTCCCGTGGCATCGGCAAATTGCTGAATGCGGTCTTGAGTAACCGTGAACCAATCGGTAGTAGCAATCTGCTTGCCGATATGGTCTTTCAGGTCGTTGTGCGATTCAATGACGAGTGGCGGCATGGCAATACTTTATAGCATTTTTGTAGGTGGAAGGTTGAGCCGCGCTGTAAAATCTGAATAGGAAGCTGGACCAATCATGAGACCGCAGATCAACAGCCCCAATACTGAGTCGGCGATTCTTGCCCGCATGATCCAGGCCCCGGACGAATTGTCGCGGGGAGCGGCGGAATATTTATTGTCAATTCATTTCGGCGACGAGGATGTCGCACGCATCAATCAGCTTTCGGAGCTCGCCCGCCAAGGCAAGCTAACCGATCAAGAACAAACCGAACTCGATAGCTATATCCATGTGAGCAATCTGCTGGCAATAATGCAATCGAAAGGCCGCCAAGCTTTAAAGCATTATGGGCAATAAATCAAATTAAAAAAATAGGCCGGGTCCTTATACCCGGCCTATTTTGTTTCCGAACGGTTACTGTTTAGGAGCCGTTTTCTTTCTAGCTCCTGGGCGTGCTGCTCCTGTCCTCGCTCCACGGCGTCGTGGCTTCGGTGGCGTCGTAGCTTTTGGTTTTTCTCTTCCGCCAACGATCGACAAGACATCGACAGCGTTGAATGGGAACTGTTCCGATGAATGTTGTGTCTCCACACCGGGAGCAGTCAGGGTAATGTCCACGCGCCGGTTCTGTGCAAGGGTGATGACTTTCAAATTCCGTAAGAGCCGTTTGCGCTCTTCGGGTGTGAGCGAAGATTCCCCTTCGATCGATTGCTTCACCTGGTCGGCGGAGAGCTGAGTTTGCTTGCCAAACGCGCGGGTTTCGATGCTTCCCTCAGGAACACCGTGCTCGCTCAGGAAACGTTTTACCCGTGCGGCGCGACGCTCGGTGAGCGCCTGGTTGAATTCATCACTGCCACGCGGATCGGCATGGGCTTCCAAGGTCAACTTGGCATCGGGCTTGACTGCAAGATAGTTCTTGAAATCCGTAGCGATCGGTCCTAGTGTCTCCTCCTGGCTCTTGGGCAGGCCGCCTTCAGGGTTCTTGGCCGTCGGTTGAGCAGTGGGGAAATAGACACTGCGCAACGCCAAGCTTGGTGGCGGTGGCGGCGGTGGCGGTGGCGGCGGTGGCGCCTGAATCGTAAACGACGTGCTGGTGTTAGCAGTGAGTTGATGGGTGTCGGTCACCGTGCTCTGCACTGTAACTGTTCCCGGATCCAGATTAGAGGTATTTACAGTCAGGTCGGCGCCTTGTCCGCTGATGTTATTGCCCGTATGGGCGATCGTGACTTGGACGCCCTGAGGACTGCTAGCGTCGCAATGGATCGTGACCGGTCCATCCTTCGCCAGCAAGCTCGAAGGCCTGGACGAGCAACTGATCGTAGGCGGCAGCCATTTCTTCGTCGCAAATGAGGCTTGGCAGTTGGCGACAGCTTTTTTGTTGGAAGGATCGGTTACGTGCACGGAAACGGAGTAGCTCTGTCCTTCGGTAACACCTGTGGTGTCAATGGTGACTGTCTCGCCCTGGCCTTGGATCTTGCCGCCATTCGTGGCCCAGTCATACTTAAGCGTATGCTTGGGATTGAAATTTTGGGTTGAAACCGATGCCTTTACCGGTTCGCCGGCAAAGACTTCCGAAGGAGTGGCCGAGCAGGTTGCCGAAACCGGTGCTTCTTCGCCGATGCCTGCCAAAAAAACCAATCCAGTGGCGAGGCGCGCTCCGTTGATATGCGCATCGGGGCTGCCACCGCCAAAGTTGAAAGTGTGGTTGCCATAACGATAATCGGCCTGCAGCAGGCGAATGTTCAGGTGACGAGCCACCTTTATGTCGAATCCGCCGCCCACAGCGAAGCCGAAGGCGTCCTGTTGATCGATGTTGGCAGGCGCCAGCCGGCTCCATCCACCCAGGAAGTGTACGAAAGGCTGGATGTGTTCTCCGGGAAAGCGAATGGTTGGGCCAACAAAAACCTCGTCGGCATCATATTGATTCCCAAAATGGGCGCCGGAATCGAAAGTCAGGCCCACCCACTTGTTGAAAAAATATGAAATATCCACCAGGAAACCACCCTTTGCATCTTTCAAATGCAGGGTGCTCGGAGCGCCATCTTCAAAGCCTTTGACGGTGCTGCCTGCATTCATCCATGAGTAGCCGGTAAAAACTTCTACTTTCGCCGGCTTGGTATCACCGGTCTGGGCCGCTGCCGGTAATATGCTCCACGTGAACAACATCACAAGAAGCATGCGTACAATACTACGAAGTACCATGGGTCTCCTCCCATCAATATGAACAACAAATTTAATACCTGGAATACTGCCGGAAAACCAATGACAAGAAACCGAATAGTGCGGAAGGACAGAAACCTGCCGCACTATTCATTGTAGCCTCAAGGGCGTGATATTACCTAGCAGGAATTATTGGGTCGAGCCATTTACTTGCAGTACCATTTGGGTTCCACTATCCAGCTTTACATTCTGGCTGTTGGAACTGATCACCGACCCTTGAGCGCTTCCAGAGGCCGATGAACTTAGGGTCAATCCCTGAAGTCCAATTACCCCATGGCTGCTGCTGTTGAGCACGCCTCCAGCGCCTTTTACAGTTCCGTTAGCGGTACCGGCCACGGTGCCCGCCGTGTTGCCCACGGCTCTGCCTACGGTTGATCCGATGGCGCCTACAGGACCACCCATCCCTGCGCCAGATGTCCCCGCACCGCTGCTGGACGGCATGGGAGCAGGCGAGCTTCCACCCAACATCGCGCTATCATCCGCCCCTGCAGCCGCGTTCACTGCTGGAGCCAAGGCTTGAACTGCCGCATTGAACGCTATTTCCTGGCCATCCTTCAACACTGCTCGATCGAAAGCGATGCCCAAACGCGATTCTGATTCTCCCTGGCTGCGTGCTTTCGCTTCGGTCACATGACCGACCAACTTCGATCCTTTGCGAACCACGACTTGGCCATTTGATTTTACGTCCTGGGTTACCCGGGCTGTAACTTGGTCGCCTACTTTTGCTTTTTTGGCGTCCAACGACTTGGTCAGCTCTGCTTGTACATTGGTTCCGCTGCTCAATGAACTGGAAGCAGCACTTCCACCAGCATTACCGCTGGCGTTAGCTGATGCAGAAGCATTGCCGGAGGCTGAGGCTCCCGAACCTTGGGCAAACGCGCCTGCTGTAAACGCACCAGCGACAACAGCAATCCAAAAACTCTTCATTCTTTCGCTCCTTGAGAAAAATTAAGGGCCCTTAAAAAATCTGCGCTGTTGGATGCAAAAACCCTGCAAAGCGTCTATATCGGCATTTAAGTATATTATAATCAGCAGGTTACATCAATATAGACTTTTTTACATAGTTGCGCATCCAACACAGACGGGATAAACAACTTCGAGAGGAGATCAAACAGCATTGAGCATTCCAGAAAAAGTCTTGATTGTGGAAGACGAAGAAAACGAACGATCTGGCTTGGCTGAGTTGGTTTCGGCTTGGGGTTACCGAACGGAGACAGCCAAGGACGGTTTAGAGGGCCTCGAGAAAGTGGCGGCTTGGTCTCCTGGAATTGTAATTACCGATCTGAAGATGCCGCGCATGGACGGCATGGAGTTGCTGGAGCGGATTGCCGAGCAGCCACAGCGCGTCGCTGTAATTCTCCTGACCGCGCAGGGAAGCATTGACTTGGCCGTAGACGCCATGAAATCCGGCGCCTACGACTTCATCCAAAAGCCTGTTGATACCGTTCGCCTGAGGCAGATTCTCCAAAACGCCGAGCGTCAGCGAGATACCACGCTGGAACTGGAAGCCACGAAGCGGAAGCTGCGCGACACCGGAATATTTGGCCGCATGGTTGGCTCGTCCAGAAACATGAAGGAGATTTTCCGTTTAGTGGAAATGGTGGCGCCCAGCACCGTTTCGGTCCTGATTACGGGCGAGAGTGGCACCGGCAAGGAGATGGTAGCGCGCACGATTCATGACATGAGTCCCCGCAAGAGCAAGCCTTTTCTCGCCATCAACTGCTCTGCCATTCCTGAAACCCTCATCGAAAGTGAGATTTTTGGCCATGAAAAAGGCGCCTTTACCGGCGCGCTCGAACGCCGCGCGGGGTGCTTCGAACTGGCCGAAGAGGGCACTCTGTTGCTCGACGAAATTGGCGAGATGC
>DASZFK010000357.1:0-10075 GCA_035939855.1 Candidatus Angelobacter sp. | reverse complement strand
TAACCCTTTGCACCACAGCTCTCATCGTTCTAGCATGATAACAATCAAATCCTTACAAGGAGACTAACCGAATGGTGCGTCGCTTTTGTCGGGGCTGGGCAGCGCTGTGTTTTCTGATTTGCGCATTGGCATCGGCCCAACCACAACCACCTTCCCAGGACGCGCAGCTATCTACGCCCCACAACGACGTAGTGATCCGTGGCGGGACGCTTCTGACAGTCACGCACGGACGCATTGAGAATGGCAGCATCTACATTCACAACGGCAAAATCGCGGCGATTGGCAAAGACGTGCAGGCCGCGGCCAATGCAAAGGTAATTGACGCCAGCGGCAAATGGATCATGCCGGGCATCATTGACGCGCACTCGCATATTGCCCTCGACGACGACGTAAACGAAGCCACGAACCCGATCACGCCCCACATGATGATGAAAGATGCTTTCGATTACAACGACAAAGGCATCTACCGGGCGCTCGCCGGAGGCGTGACTACCTCACTGCTCCTGCACGGCTCGGCCAACATGATTGGCGGGCAGGCCATTGTCATCAAGCATAAATATGGTTTGGGACGTGATGAACTGCTGTTTCCTGGCGCGCCCCAATCGATCAAGTTTGCCAGCGGCGAGAATCCCAAACGCGTTTACGGCGGAAAAAACCAGTTGCCCTCCACGCGCATGGGCAACTTCGAAGTCATGCGGCAAGCCTTCTCCGAAGCCCGCGACTATATGCGTGACTGGGAGGAGTACAACGACAAGGTGAAGAAAGGCGACAAAGAAGCTGAGGCTCCCAAGAAAGATTTGAAGCTGGAAGCCCTGGCCGACGTGCTGCGGGGCAAGCTGCTGGTGCAGATCCACTGCTACCGCGCCGATGAATTTCTTACCGAGATGGCCATTGCCAAGGAATTCGGCTACAAGATTCGAGCTTTCCATCACGCTGTAGAGGCCTACAAAGTGGCCGACCAGATGGCCGCCAACGGTGTAGCCATCGCGACCTGGCCTGATTGGTGGGGCTTCAAATACGAAGCCTGGGATGGTATTCCGTGGAATGCCGCCATCTCCCTGCGCAAGGGCATCCGGGTCGCCATTAAGAGCGATTCGGGAGATGTAACGAGGCGGCTGAATCAGGAAGTCGGCAAGATTATCCATTACGGCAACGTGAGCGAAGACGATGCCTTGAAGATGATTACCCTCAATCCGGCTTGGATCATAGGCGTCGATGATCGTGTTGGCTCGCTTGAGGTCGGCAAGGACGCCGACATCAGCATCTGGAATAGCTATCCGCTCTCATCGGCTGCCTTGGTCGACCAGGTGCTGATTGATGGCGATGTTTATTTCGATCGTTCCCTGCCCGGCTTGGGTCTCACTCATTACAAGGAGACGCAATAATGGAGTTGAAGAGATTCGCGGTTGTCTTATTCCTCGTGGCAGCTTCACTGGCCCAGTCGTCCGGCAAGAAAGCAGAAAGCTCGCAGATGGTTTCGGGCGGAACCGTAGCGCTTCGCGGAGGCAAACTCCTGACTATCACCCACGGCGTGATCGAAAACGGCGTCCTGGTCATTCAAAATGGAAAGATCGCGGCTGTAGGCACTGCCGGCTCAACTACCATACCGCCAGGGGCACAGGAAATAGACGTCAGCGGAATGACGGTGTATCCGGGCTTGATCGATTCCGAGACGCATCTTGGCCTGATTGAAGTAGCGGCCGATCGGGCTACGGTCGATCTAGTGGAAGAGAGCGACGAGATCATGCCTCACATGCATGTGTACGACGCCTTTCATGCGGAAACCGAGTTAATTCCTGTGGCCCGGATCAATGGCATCACCAATGCCGTCGTGGCTCCGTCCTCCGGCGACACGCTACCGGGCCAGGATTCTTTTATTCAGCTTGCCGGCCGTTCTGCCAACGAAATGCTGATGGTTCGCGACATCGCCTTGCCGCTGAATTTCACAGGAAGCCAGCGGCGTAATGAAAGCTTCGAACATGCCAAATTTCCGCAGACTCGCATGGGCATGGCAGCCCAGCTTCGGCAGGCCTTTCTCGACGCTCAGCACTATGAGCAGAAGATGGCGGATTACGGGAAAAAGAAACCGAGCAGCGGGAGCAAGCACGAATCTCCTAAGAAAGACCTGAAGCTTGAGGCGCTTCTTCCCTATCTCCACGGACAAAAGCCGGTCGTGCTGGCCGCCGAAGAACCCAACGATGTAGAAACCGCCATCGATCTGGCGCATGAATTTCATCTGAAGGTGATCCTGAACCACGCCACGCATTCAGCACGTCTGCTCGATAAGATTGCAGCTTCCGGTTTTCCTGTGATCGTTGGGCCAATTTACGAAGACCCAAAAGAATACGAGCGCTACGACGCCGTCTTCAAGCTGCCCGCCGAGATGGTGCGCCATGGCATCAAGATAGCCTTTGCTTCCTACGATGCCCACCAGGTCCGCAACCTTCCCTACGCCGCCGGTTATGCAGTGGCCTTCGGGCTTCCTTACGATGAAGCCCTTAAAGCGATCACCATCAATCCAGCACAGATATGGGGAGTAGACCAACAGCTTGGCTCCCTCGATGTGGGCAAGATGGCAAATGTCGTGGTAGCCAATGGCGATCCTCTGGACGTGAAAACCGATGTAAAGCATGTCTTCATTGCCGGAGAGGAGATTCCACTAGTCAACAAACAAACAGAGCTGCGCGATCGGTATAGACAATAAGGTTGGACCGCCTGAGAACGTTCTTATAAACGCCAGTCCAAAAATTAGACGAAAGTTGGTTTAAGGGGTAGCGTCGCTCGAGGGCAGGCTACGGAACACGAAGGAAAACAAAGCTCACCGCAGAGGCCGCAGAGAGCGCAGAGGAACGAATTGATTTGAGCTAACGATGAGAAAAATCGTGGTCCAATAGCGTGAAAAATTTGCGAGAAAAAGCACGCCACTGGCAAATGCAGGGCTTGGAGGTCAATGTCACCAACTTCTTGATCATTGGTTGCGGCTCTGATTGAAAACTCTGTGCCGCCCCTCCGTTCCGGGGCTCATTTTTCATCGAATCACCCCTTGGGCTAGCAGGGAGCTGTAGTACAGCTAAATGCCTGGCAAACCGTGGGAGCGCATGTACGGGTAGCCGCGGCCAGATCTTCCTGGGATGTTCCGGGCTCTAAGAGGCGTCGCAGTGTTTCCTGACTGAGGATGAGTCTTTTCGGTTTCTCGATCATGGGTTTCCTCCAAAAGAGGCCCATAATCTTACTATGTTTTCCAATAGTCTTGGCGAGAGTTTCCAAAAAAGGGAACACATTCACAGGAGAGCCGAGTGCGGAGTCAACCGCAAAAGCTCACCGAGTTCAAAATGCCGATCACTGCTGGCAGGCTTTGACATGCTAAATTAAATCCGCTCGGGTTAACGGCCAAACCACGTTTGCCAGAGATACACCAATCGCGGTAACCTGCGTCTGTGGCCCAAGATTTTATTTGCTCAGTATGCGATCTCCCGGAAAAGCGATGCCAATGCGAGAAATACTGCATATTGTGCCAAAGCAGCTATGACGTCCGGCTTTGCGAAGACGGCCAATACTACTGCCTGCCCTGCCGCGAAGCGTGTGATTTACAGGCACAAGTCTGAGGATTGGGTAATTTAGTAATTGGGTAAGTGGGTAATTGGGGCTGGACGAACAAGGTTTTCAGATTACCCAATTACCAAATTATTCAATCACCCAATGCCATGGACTCGTCTAATCCGCGAATACTATCTCACGCTGGTACAGAGATGGGGACCCCAGAACTGGTGGCCGGCGCAGTCGCGGTTTGAAGTGATTGTGGGCGCTTATCTCACCCAGAATACTGCCTGGGCCAACGTGGAAAAAGCCATAACCAACCTGCGCAGGGCAGGCGTGCTGAGCGTGAAAGGGCTTCGTAACATTGGCCAGCCGGAATTGGAGCAACTGGTGCGTCCCTCCGGTTATTTCCGGCAAAAAGCCCAGAAGCTGCAAACCTTTATTCGGTTTCTGGATACGGAATATGGCGGCTCCCTAGACCGGATGTTCGCTCAGCCAACCGGGAAGCTGCGCTCGGAGTTGCTGGCCTTAAACGGCGTTGGACCTGAAACCGCCGATTCAATTCTGCTTTATGCCGGGAACCATACGGTTTTTGTCGTGGATGCTTACACCCGCAGGATTCTAGAACGGCATGGAATCATTGCGCCAAAAACGAGCTACGAGGGAATCCGCGCTCTCATCGAGAAGTCGATCAGCACCGCAAACCCGAAGGCGCTCAACGTCCTGAGATACGGGACTGAGCCGCGTCATCCGGTTTCGCGCGTGAGCGCCATGCAGCGCGGCCAGATTGCTCAACACTACAATGAATTCCACGCCCTTATCGTCAAAACTGGAAACCAATTCTGCCGCAGTACTCCGCGATGCGAATGTTGCCCACTGCGACAGTTCTTGAAAGGTCAATAAACAAGGGGTTTACAGCTTCCACTGTAAACCCCTTGCTTGGGGGAGGGCAGGCCAATAATTTCTTACATAGCCGCTGGAGCTAGCGCCTTGCGGTCTGCTTTGATCACCAGTTCGGAAAAACGCTCCATTTCTTCCAACTGCGGGCTGAACTGCAACAGCAGGAGATCGACGCCAGCCTCTTCGAACTCCGCAATGCGCTCCGCGACTTGCTCCGGAGTTCCTACCAATCCCGAGCGCAAACCACGGTTGGAGACAGAGTAGTCTTCCAATGAGACCCGTTGTTCCAACTGCGTATTGGCCAGCCACTGCTGGTAGTTTCCATAACCGGCGGCATTTTGCTGGACATCGGTGATGCGGCGCACTTCATCGCGCGCCTCCTGCTCGGTTTCGCGAACGACACCATAAGCAGCCACGCCAAACTGCATTCTCGGCAGGCCCCAGTTCCTGCGCCGCGCCGAAAGATCGTTGATCTTCTCCCGAATCCGGTCAGGTGGATCGCCGTGCATCACATAAGCATCGCATTTTTGCGAGATCAGATTTTTGGCAGCCTCGGACTCGCCACCCGCGTAAATCACCGGCCGTGGCTGGGAAACAGGCTTGGGCTGAAGCACCAGGTCATCTACTCTGTAATACTTGCCTTGATAAGAGAAGTGATCGCTCTTCCACGCTTGATCGACGACATCGAGCCACTCCGAGGTGCGAGCATAGCGGTCATCGTGCTGATCGAAGTAAACACCATACTTCTTTGCTTCCTCCGACCACCAGGAGGAGACTACATTGAGCGAGCATCGTCCTCCGCTGATGTGATCGATGTTGGCGGCCTGCTTCGCCAGCAGCGCAGGATTATGAAAAGTTGGCCGCACGGCTACCATCAATTCGAGCCTCTTCGTCACGGCAGCGAGGGCCGCGGCCGTAGACCAGGCGTCGAGAGAAGGCGCATCGACTCCTTTGATGTCATTCAAATTGAGCTCTGCAATCAACGTAAGATCGAAGCCGATTTCTTCGCTGCGACGGGCGAGCCGGCTTACATACTCCCAGCTTGCTTCCATCTTTTCGTCTTTAACATTGCGGAGCCACCCGCCGAACACTGGAAGCCAATATCCGTAGCGCATTAAGCTGCCTCCTTTTCCAGGAAATCCACCAGGCGGGTAAAGGGGTCGAAGCCCACCAGGTTCGGACCATCTGACACGAAGTTTGAAAGAGCGTTAATGTCGTAGAAATAAATTTGGCCGTCGCGATCGTCGATGATGTATTCCACGCCGCCGACTTCAATGCCGGCGGCCTGCATAATCCTCTCGACGCTGCGGATATTTTCGTCAGGAGGCGTATATCCCTCGATCCTCAAACCAGCTTTGGGAGCTTCGACCACGCACGCATGGGCGGAGCGCTGCAACTCCTGGCCGGTGCTGGTCCGGCATATATCGGCGGGGCACAAGTCAAACGTTTCGCCGCTCAGGTGGACCTTGATGCCGTAGAGGTATTTTGTCCCAACCACTTCTGTGCGCACGATATGAGCGCCACGAGCTGGAATAAATTCCTGGACGAGCGCCGTATTGTCCAATCCCAAATCAAGCTGACCGGCGTTGGCCGCATCTTCAAGTTGCTTGCGATTATCAAAGCGAGTGACGCCCGCTCCGCTGCCGCCAATGTTCGGTTTGACTACGATAGGGAAGCGCAACCCGCGCGACGCTTCGACTGCATCTCCCGGATGATTGATCACCCGCGCCTTGGGATAAGGAATGCCCAGAGAGTCGAGCAGTGAGAGCTGCAACGCCTTGGAAGTTTCGTAGCGAAACGCCTTATGGCCGTTGACGATGCGCTTTCCCCGCTGCTCCAGGTGGGCCAGGTAATACAAGGTGTAAAAGACCGCTTGGCCGTTGCCCCGCCGATAGGCCGAAGGACTCATGCGGTTGAAGAGCAGGGAATAGCCGCCTTCACCATTGAGTTGGGCCGGGTCAAAGTGGTGCTGGGCGGCATTAATGCGGGTAAATGGGGTTCCGCGACGCTCCAACTCGGCAAACAGGGGAAGAAACCAACGAGGATGTTCGTAGTAAATCGCGATTGGCTGTTTCAACTTGGACATGCCGTCTCCTCATTCTCCGGAAGTGGCGCAAAAATAAAAAACCGCTCATTTTGAGCGGCTCCGGTGATTTTTGCTCGATCAATCTTGCTAAGATTCCGCAGCACCGGTCCGCCTGGCCACACACATACAGCAACAACAAGCCATGACCGGTTTGTTCATTAATTGGTACATTTTGACTTCTTAAATGTATATGAAAGCGATATCCTTGGTCAATTCTTCAGTATTGGAGTTTGCTCATGTCAATCTCCCGCAGAAACATGATTCGTGCTCTGGGCGCCGGCGCTGTTGCCAATTTTGCATTGCCGTCACTCGCGTCTCCCTGGCTTTCCGAATTCGCTGAGGCTTCTGGCGCGAAGCCGGCCTTGGGTCCGATTCGGTTGAATCGAAACGAAAATGCCTACGGCGCATCTCCGCTGGCAATTGCGGCCCTCCGAGAAGGGTTGACTGACATTTATCGCTATCCGGAACTAGGCGACGCCTTGCAGGAGAAGTTGGCTAATCTTCACCAAGTCAAACCGAACCAGGTTGTTCTGGGATGTGGCTCGACTGAGATCCTGCGCATGTCCGCCGATACATTTCTCAAGCCCGGCAAAAAGCTAATCATTGCCAAGCCCACGTTTCCTTTCCTTGAGTCTTATGCTAAAGACAAGGGCATGGAGATACAGGGCCTCCCGCTCACGCCTGTGTACGAGCACGACCTGAAGGCCATGCTTGCAGCCTGCGACGCCTCGACCGGACTGGTTTACATCTGTAATCCGAACAACCCTACGGGCACACTCACGCCCCGGCAGGAGATCGAGGCATTTCTACAGAAGTTACCGGCAGGAATCCCAGTGCTCATAGACGAGGCCTATCACCACTATGCCGGCGGAAATGGATCATACTCCTCGTTCCTTGATCATCCTGTGAACGATAGCCGGGTGTTTGTGGCCAGAACGTTTTCCAAAGTGTATGGATTGGCCGGGATGCGGGTCGGATATGCTGTCGCGCCAGCGGACATGGCGCAACAACTCGCCCATAACCGCATGTCGATGGGTGTGAGTCTTCTGTCGCTCAAGGCAGCTCTGGCGGCCCTCGACGATGCCGACCATGTGCGGCTCTCCATCAAACGCAATACCGACGACCGCCAGGAGTTCCTGAACGATGCCAACGTGCGAATGGGATCATGCATCGACACGCACACCAACTTCATCTTGCTCAAGGCCGATCATCCGCCGGATGAGATCACGCAACATTTCAAGAAAAACAACATCATGATCGGCTACAACCTGGCGTTGGGAGAAAACAAATACGTCAGGATTTCCTTCGGAACGCCATCAGAGATGAAAGAGTTCTGGCGAGTTTGGGACCTCTTGCCTCATAGCGGAATGAACCACTGATTGCCATAAGTGCCAAAATTGCCATAATTGCCATGATTTGAAAATCCGTCTCCGTTCTTCCCACATTGAACCTTCCAGCAATCCGCTGGTGGAACCTAAATCTAAATTTTGGCAATTATGGCAATTTTGGCATTTCTGACAATCCAGCAGTGCCTTTCTAGTTACGATTGACGAATCATCAGCTCCATGGTCTGATATGTGAGCTTCCGAGGCGTATCCCCTATCCGCCCAGGAACTGAATCCGGGTCAGTGTCCTGAACGATATACTGCACAAACCGTTGCTGGTTTCTGCGTGCGTTCTATCCTGCACCGCCCTCCTTTTTCCATAACGTAAAGAACATTCTCATGGGAGGGTTCAGATGAATACCACGAGTCCTGTTTTCTTCCGCATTTCTACCTACTCAAGCATTGCCAAATATGTTGTTGTGCTCATGCTTGTGTTGATAGCGCCCCTTGCTTTGCATGGGCAAGCGAACGTGCATGGACAATGGAAGACCCTTTCCACGCAAACGCCGATCAATCCGGTCCACCTTGCGCTGATGCACACGGGCAATGTATTGATCGTTTCCGGTTCGGGGAATGTAGCCGGCAATACCAATTTTGAAGCGGCCGTGTGGGACCCGCAGACCGACACCATCACAACCCAAAAGTTGGTCTGGGACATGTTCTGCGACGGCATGGTGGTTTTGTCCGATGGACGGCCGTTTGTGTTTGGCGGCACACTGCAATACGATCCGTTTCACGGACAGAAGCTGACCGCGGCTTTTGATCCATCTACCAGCACTTTCACCAACCAGCAATCGATGGCGCACGGCCGCTGGTATCCTACGGGAACAACGCTGGGAGACGGCAGCGTGATGGTCTTTTCCGGGCAGGATGAAAATGGCGTCACCAACAAAACCGTGGAGATTTTCAAAATAGGAACGGGCTGGAGCGCGCCAGCAACTGCGCCGTTTACACCTCCACTCTACCCCCGCATGCACCTGCTACCCAACGGCACAGTTTTCAATTCGGGAGCGCAAACCAAGTCGAACATCTTCAATCCCTCGACCAAGACCTGGACTGTGGATGTCGCTACCACCAACTTTGGAAGCACCCGCACATACGGCACCTCGGTATTACTGCCGCTCAGCCCGGTCGATCAATACAAGCCACGTGTGATCATCATGGGCGGAGCTAATCCCGCAACACCCACCACAGAGATCATCGATCTATCGGTGAGCAATCCAAAGTGGGTAACCGGCCCTTCGATGTCGCAGGCCCGCATCGAGATGAACGCGACCATCCTGCCGAGCGGCAAGGTGTTGGCCACCGGAGGCTCGGCCATGGATGAAAATGGGTCCACTGCCAGCCTGAATGCCGACCTGTTCGATCCAGTCACTGAAACCTTCAGTTCGGCCGGCGCCAACGCATTCCCGCGCCTCTACCATTCCGGTGCGCTTCTGCTGCCCGACGCCACTGTCTTAGTGATCGGCGGCAATCCCGCGCGAGGCACGTTTGAGCCCCACTTGGAGATTTACTCGCCTGCGTATCTGTTCAATTCCAGTGGAACTGCCGCTACACGTCCAACGATCACCAGCGCTCCCACTGGAGTTATCGGTCACGGTACTGTGTTCCAGGTACAGACGCCCGAGGCGGCTAATATCTCATCAGTCGTGGTGTTGCGTGCAGGAGCTGCTACGCACTCCTTCAACATGGAGCAGCGCATGGTGAGTTTGTCGTTCACCAAGGGAACCGGCGTGCTGAATGTCACCGCGCCTCCGAATGGCAACATTGTGCCGCCTGGATATTATCTTTTGTTTATCCTGAATTCTTCGGGCGTGCCTTCGGTGGCAAAATTCGTCCGGTTCTAAAACGGCGCACCTACTTCGCCAGCGAAGCTTTCCAGGTTCCATCGTCAACATGGGAACCATCTGCGCCTTTTGTGCTGTAAGTGCCTTCAAGGGTCGTGCCTTTGAGTTGGCCGGTGATCGTTGACTCAGCTTCCAGGCCGCTTACGCTGAAGTCGTAGACCACCACCAGTTTTTCGCCATCGACTTTTACCGAGACGGTCGTGCATTTAACTTCCTGATCTCCCAAAGTGAACGACACATCCGCATTCCAGGCCCCTTTTTCTGCTTGGGAGAGCGCTACTTTGATCGTGCCCCCGCTTTGGCTTCCGGTCCAGGTGCCG
>DASZFK010000356.1:0-4107 GCA_035939855.1 Candidatus Angelobacter sp. | reverse complement strand
CCATGCCCGCAGTCATCATCACACTCACGACTACGAACAACGCAGCGCTTCTCAAGTGGGTCATTTTCAAGTGGAGCATAGGCGTATTTTACAGCGAAACGTGCCTTTTCATCAGGGTTTTCAGCTTGAACATCGATCATGCTTTTCAAGAGTGCAGGCCAAAAAAAAGGTTTTTACTCCAAAGTTTCTTTGACTGTTGCATTTGTGATTACGAATGCCCGGCAATTGTGATATACAGGATCGTATATCACTCCGAAATTCTAAAAAGAGATCATGTTTAAAGTTATTTATGTACTGGGGGCTTGTTCGGCAATTTTGGGGATCGCTGTTTTGCTGGGATCCTCAGGCCAATCCAGCCGCGAGCTAACGTTGTCCGTCGGTGCATCCTTCTTCTCCTTCGGCGCGCTGCTCATTGCCGCCGGATTCTATCTTCATAGCCGAAAGATTCGCTCGGAATTTGAAGCGGCAACTGCCAAGGACAAGAAAGCAGACAAGAAATCGGAAAAAATCTGCTCGGTCTGCAATCAGGAAGCGGCACAGGTTTTTTGCCGGCTGCATGTCTTGCGGCTATGCCCGAACTGCCTTGAACGGCACGATGATGGCCGAAACTGCCTCTATGTGCCGGCCAAACGCGCGGCCGCAGCGTATAAATAAAGATTGTTCTCCATCGTTAACTTCCAGATTCATTTGTTCCCGAAAATATGCAATTAGGGCAGGCGTATCGCCGCCCGGTCATCGTGTCCTGCTGTTCCCTGAAATGTGTTTTCGATTGTTTGCAACAAAGAGTTGAATACGAGAAGATTAAAGGTTTCCTCTCAGCACAAAGGACGGTCCTTATCAATGGCAGTTACATCAACGTATTCTGGTAGCAAGCAGGGTAGTCACATCGCGCCCGCCAAAGGAAAACTCGGGGTCATGGTTCCGGGCATGGGCGCTGTGGCAACCACTTTTATGGCCGGTGTGGAGGCGATCCGTAAAGGCATTGCCGAGCCGATTGGATCACTAACTCAGATGGGCACGATTCGCCTCGGCAAACGCACCGATGGCCGATTCCCGAAAATCAAGGATTTCGTCCCTTTGGCTGGCCTGAAGGACCTGGTATTCACAGGTTGGGACATCTTCGAAGACGATGCTTATGAGTCTGCTCTACATGCCGGAGTCCTGGAACATGAACTAATCAATCGGGTTAAGCCGTTCTTAAAGTCCGTAAAACCACGCAAGGCCGTATTTGACCAGAATTACGTCAAGAAGCTCGATGGCAAGCACGTAAAGAAGGGCCGCAGCAAAATGGATTTGGCCGAGCAACTGCGCGCCGATATCCGTGATTTCAAAAAGAAGTCAAGGGCGGAACGGCTGGTAATGATCTGGTGCGGCTCGACCGAGATATTCCTCCAGCCGGGCGAGGTGCACTCCTCGGTGAAAGCCTTTGAGCGCGGCCTGCAGAAAAGTGACGAGCAGATTGCGCCCTCGATGATTTATGCCTACGCTGCGCTGATGGAAGGCGTTCCGTTCGCCAACGGTGCTCCCAACCTGACTGTAGACATACCGGTCATGCTGGAGTTGTCGCGGCGCAACCGGGCTCCCATCGCCGGCAAGGATTTCAAGACCGGCCAAACCCTGTTGAAGACAATTCTTGCTCCGGGCTTCAAAGCACGCATGTTGGGCTTGAACGGATGGTTCTCGACCAACATCCTGGGCAACCGCGATGGCGAGGTGCTCGACGATCCCGGCTCCTTCAAAACCAAGGAAGAATCCAAGCTCTCGGTGCTGGAACAGATTCTTCAACCGGAGCTTTATCCCCAACTTTACAAAGACTTTTATCACAAGGTCCGCATTAATTATTACCCACCACGAGGCGACAACAAAGAGGGTTGGGACAACATCGATATCTTCGGCTGGCTCGGATATCCCATGCAGATCAAGGTCGATTTTCTATGCCGCGATTCGATTCTGGCTGCTCCCATTGTCCTGGACCTGGTTTTGTTCCTGGATCTAGCTCAAAGGAGCGAAGAGTTGCGCGGGCTGGGCATCCAGGAGTGGTTAAGTTTTTACTTGAAGTCTCCGATGACCGCGCCGGGGCTTTACCCGGAGCACGATCTTTTCATTCAATCGATGAAACTGAAAAATACCTTGCGCCATCTGCGAGGCGAGGAGATGATTACCCACCTGGGACTTGAGTATTACGACTGAGCTTTCTCAGAACACTGGAATGCATCAGAGTTGTTATGGCACGTTGGTTGGTGGTTTCACTGTTTTTATTCTTGGGCCTCAGCTTGGCCGTTTTCGGCACGGATGGAGTGTTCCAGGGCCGTGTCGTTGATCCTCCTCCGAATCAGCCGGCATCCAGCGGATGGATTTATATCCAGGGCCGGAATCATGCTTTGCGGCGCGTGGAGGTGTCTCATGCCGCCATCGTCTTCGCTCACGACGTTCCTGAAAGCCAGCGCCGCAAATGCGGCGTAGAATGCCTCATTGCCGGGCAGGAAATACGAGTCACCGCAGAGCAGGATTCGGCAGGCGAATGGCGAGCCAAACGGATTGAGATTTTAGAAACAGCCAAGCCAGCGACAGACTCTGCAGCAGCGCAGAGGTCTTCAGCTTAGTTTTTCAACAGCTTAACTTAACTTTACCGAACAGAATCGGAACATAACCCCGTCTAATGGGTTCATATCAAAGTAGAAAACCGGAATCCGCAGTTCTGTATCTAACTGTGCTTAGGGGACATCCGTCATAAATATTATGCTGTGTGCCTGCCGTGAAAAAGGCGTATCCTATAAAAAGATGTCGACTCGTCCGTTGGGAGTGTGGTCAATGAGATATCGCGCATTGTTTCTTTCGTTGGTCCTGGCTCTAGGGACCGCCCTGCCTCTGCTTGCTCAAGATGACAACAACAACCAGAACAACCAGGACAAAACATCGAGCGATCAGTCACAAAATGACCAGAGCGACAAGGCGAAGAAAGAGCCAAAACACAACGGCGGCAAGGACGATGTGGACGCCATTGGCAACCGCAAAGTCGGTGGAGTCGACTGGTACTCTCTGGAAAAAGAGGTCCGCATGGGCAAAGAGTATTCCATGCAGATCGAACAGAGCATGAGAATGGTTACCGATCCGGTCGTCAATGAATACATCAATCGGATTGGCCAGAACCTGGTTCGCAACTCTGACGCCAAGGTGCCATTCACCATCAAGGTCGTAGATTCCGATGAGGTCAATGCCTTCGCCCTGCCCGGCGGATTCTTCTACGTGAACTCTGGATTGATCCTGGCTGCGGATGAAGAGGCTGAACTGGCCGGTGTAATGGCCCACGAGATTGCCCACGTAGCCGCACGCCATGCGACTCGCCAGATGACCCGTGCCAATATCGCCAACTTGATGAGCCTTCCACTGATCTTTGTCGGCGGCGGCATCGGCTATGCCGCTTATCAGGCAGCCGGCATCGGTATTCCGCTCACCTTCATGAAGTTCAGCAGAAACTTTGAAGCGGAAGCCGACTACCTCGGTATCGAGTACATGTATAAGTCCGGATATGACCCAAATGCGTTTGTGAACTTCTTCGAGAAGCTTGAAGCCCAAGAGAAGAAGCGTCCGGGTTCCCTAGCCAAGGCATTTGCTTCGCATCCCCAAACTCCTGACCGCATTCAGAAGTCTCAGGAAGAGATCGCCAAGATTCTTCCCTCGCGCGACCAATACATTGTGAGCACCTCGGAATTCGATCAGGTAAAAGCCCGTTTGGCTGCTATTGAAAACCGCCATCGCGTTGATGATGAGAAAACCAACAAACCAACGTTGCGACGCACTGCGACAAACACCACATCAAAAGACGGCAACACTGGAAAAGACGGCGATGATCGTCCGACTTTGAAACGTCGCGATCAATAGAGATTTTCGGATATTTATCCATGAAGGCGGCCTGCGGGTCGCCTTTTAATTTCAAGGGTAGATTTCGCGCCTTATCTCGCTCTTTTTCGAAGCTGCACAGTTATGGGTTCCTTCCGCAATATCCAGAAGCTTGGGATTCACACTGGCGGCAATAAATGCATTGCATCTGGAGCATAGGGATTCGGTCAACCTGGAATTACCAGGGCTGACACGACGCAGAAAGAC
>DASZFK010000355.1:0-12369 GCA_035939855.1 Candidatus Angelobacter sp. | reverse complement strand
CAAAGAAGTAGATTCCGCCAAACAATAAACTTCACCCACTCCGAGATGATCGCGAAGGACAGCATGCAATCCGGATTAACGATCAGTTCAGAATCTGCTTTAGGTGGCAACTTAAGGCCGTTTGCGCCATCTGTCCTCCGGTGTTACCGTAGAAAGTTTGCATAACCTAATAGATTCATCTCCGTGGAGGAATGGCAATGTTACCTGCATACAATCAAGTTCCGCTTCCGGCTGGAGGCGCGCCGATCACATTCAAAGACGGTAAGCTTCAGATCCCCGACAACCCTATTATTCCGTTTATCGAGGGGGACGGAACCGGACGCGACATTTGGGCAGCGTCGGTGCGCGTTTTTGACGCGGCGGTGGAGCGCGCCTATCACGGCAAGCGCAAGATTCACTGGTACGAGGTGTTGGCAGGTGAAAAGGCGTTTACCAAATTCGGCGATTGGCTGCCGCAGGGCACCGTGGATGCGATCCGCGATCTTCGTGTTGCGATCAAGGGCCCATTGACGACTCCGATCGGCGGCGGCTTCCGGTCCTTGAATGTGACTTTGCGCCAGGTGCTCGACCTGTATTCCTGTATTCGTCCGGTGCGTTACTACCAGGGCGTTCCTTCGCCGGTCAAAAAGCCTGAGGCTCTCGATGTCGTGATCTTCCGCGAGAACACCGAAGATGTTTATATAGGCATTGAGTGGCAACAGGGCACAGCCGAAGCTAAGAAGCTCATCGACTTCATCAATACCCAGATGCTTTCTGGAAAGCAAAAGAAAGTTCGGGAAGATTCCGGTGTGGCCATCAAGCCGATTTCAATTTTTGGAACCAAGCGCCTGGTGCGAGCGGCGATCCGTTATGCGATAGCGCGGAACCGCAAGACGGTTACGCTGGTCCACAAAGGCAACGTCCAGAAATATACCGAAGGGGCATTCCGCAACTGGGGTTACGAGCTGGCCACGGAAGAGTTCCGCGACCAGGTTGTGACCGAGCGCGAAAGCTGGATTCTCGACAATAAAGACAAGAACCCCAACCTGACCATCGAACAAAATGCCGCGCTGGTCGAACCCGGCTTGAACTTTGCAACCGAGACTGCCCGCAAGGAAGCCTACGAGGAAGTTCGGAGCGTGCTTGAAAAAATCGGCAAAAGCCATGGCAACGGCGTGTGGAAGAAGAAGATCATGGTCAACGATCGAATTGCCGATTCCATCTTCCAACAGGTCATTATTCGCCCGGCAGAATATTCGATTCTGGCCACCTCCAATTTGAACGGCGACTATATTTCCGATGCCTGCGCCGCGCAGGTGGGTGGATTAGGCATTGCCCCGGGCGCCAACGTGAGCGACGAACATGCTGTCTTTGAAGCCACCCATGGCACGGCCCCGAAATATGCAGACCTCGACGTGATCAACCCTGGATCCGTCATGCTGTCAGGAGTGATGATGCTCGACCATATAGGATGGAACGAGGCTGCCCGCCTGATTGAAGATTCAATGGAAGCGACCATCCAGCAGAAAAAGGTAACCTACGACTTTGAGCGCCAGATGCCCGGAGCCACGAAAGTAAAAACCAGTGAGTTCGCCACCTTCATGATCGACAACATGGCCAAAGTTCAGAAGACCGCGGTCTAGGAAGAATTTGGTAATTGCGTAAGTTGGTAATTGGGTAATTGAAAATCGGCGCATGGCTTCAGGCCTCGGCATTGTCTAATGGGGGCCTGGGTTGTGCATAGACGCTATTGATCATTTCCTGAGAAATCAACTCGAAAACTATATCCGTGCCGGTCGAATCCGAGTGAGTCGTAGAATTGGTGTGCCCGTTCACGCTTGGCGTTGGAGGAGAGAACCAGCTTATAGCAGCGGTGGGCTTTGGCTTCCTCCATCGCAAACTGCATCATGATCTTGCCGACGCCGTGTCCTTGAAATTCGGGCAAGACGCCAACGTCTTCGACAACGGCGGACTTTTTTCCAAGGTGGGCCAAATTGTGCATGATCAGCAAGGCAAAAGTCCCAACGATCTTTTCGCCTTCAACAGCAACATAAAGCCGGTAGAAAGGATATCGTTGGAAAATTCCGTAAATCTTTTCCGCTTCTTCGGGCGCCAAGAGATTTCCCGCATCCATATCCTGTTGTCCATATACTTTTAGGACGCTGGGCAAATCTTCCTTTTTTGCTTCCCTGATAGTTATCTGCATTTCAAAAGTCACCAGTGGAGCCTTTTGATCCCCGACACCGCGTCGAAATGTCGGTCGCGGCTCACGACAGGGAGGGAATGCTGGCGGCACAGCGCCGCAATCCAGACATCATTCGATGGAATCGGTGTTCCAGCCTTCTTTAGCTCCAGGCGAACCGAAGCGTAAGAGATTGTTGTTCGCTCATCGATGTCGAGGATGCGAAATTTGGGCAGGTATTCGGACAACCATTGCTCATAGCGGTTCCGGTCGCGGGATTGCGAAATCCCATATCGGTATTCTCCCAAAACGATAACAGGAATAGCGATCTGCGCTGCGTTGCGCAGGATGGGTTCGATGGTTGGATCCCCGTCTGCCACGGCGGAGAGTCCATTTGTGTCCAGAATCACCACCGGTCCTCAGCTTCGATTTGTTCGAATTCTTCTTCAATGATGCGGTTGATTTTCGCTGTTTCCCTGCGCAGGTGCCTGAGCTTCCCAAAGGCAGCCATCCAGGGCTTCATGCCACCACTGTCAGCCCGGAGCTTGTCCGCCAATGCTTCCGTGATGAGCGCCCGTAGCGGGATCCCCCGTTCCGCGGCGACGGATTTGGCCCGGCGAAAAATGGCATCGGGAATTTCGAGAGTTGTTTTCATTGCCTTGATACTCCCATATTTATGGCTCACGGGTCAATCCCTGCAGCGACGATAGCGGGATAGGTAAAGGGGAGATTGAGGTCACGAGGCTTGCCGATGTACGCGAGCAGGGTTAATACCTCTATTTGTGTACGCCGCCTTAGAGGCACGCAATCAAGTGTTTCATAGGAGCGATCAGGCTATGAACGTCTGTCTAAAGGCCCGCGATTCGCAAGCGAATCGCTAGACGCTGATACTCAGAGGGCACTTTATTTGAATGTGCCCTCTTGGCCTCGAAAAAGTTTTTGTTAAGATAGAGTTCCACAAAGCAGAGGAGCATAAATGGCAGAACCGACTTATGATGAACTAAAAGCCCGCCTTGCGGAACTTGAAAAGACCGCCGGACGCCGCACTGGATCGCTCGAATTCCGCGTGAGCGAAAAAGGTGGAGTCAGCGTCTATGGCCTGGGCAGGTTCCCGGTCACTCTTTATTACGAGCAATGGATCCGGCTGCTCGATCAGTCTGATAACCTCCGCAATTTCCTTGAAGAAAATAAAGGAAAGCTGAAGCTGAAAGAAAAATAACAACTTGTGACGTCAGCCCTGCGTTGGTTGCTCCGGTGATGGGACGCTCGTTTCTTTCTCGCCCCGGTAGACTCTTACGACACTGTTAGCAATCCGTCGGATTGGGAGTGTGCCCTGATGATTGGCGAAGAATATCTCTCCGGTTTTATGGGAGCGATAATACCAGCGCCGAAGGATACCTAATTCTTCGGAGAATTGCTGTAAGGAACGTGTCCCCGCCGAAGCGAGTTTCTCAAAAGCTTCTCGCAGCCGGACTTCAATCGGATGTGGCTCGTCTCCAACTTCCGCCGATTCCAAGGCAAAATGCACCGGCCCCGTATATGTTCCTTGGCTGAAACGGAAAAGCGCTACCGACTTCGGCTCAGCCGAGGGTTGAACGAGGATCGCGTCAATGTGGTCGAGACGGCGATAGATTTCATCACAAGCAGATGCAATGGCTTTGACCTTGGTCACTTTTTCATGCTGCCGCGCCGCGCCCTCGAAGTCGAGATCAGCCGAAAGGCGGTCGCGCTCAGCCTGTAGCTCCTGAAGCAACGATTCACCGCCGGATTCAAAGTAACTTCGCACTCGTTCGACTTCGGCCATGTAAGCCTCATCGGTGCAGCCCTTAAAGCAGGGCGCCAGGCACATCTTCATCTCGGAGTAGACACAACCTGGAAACGCCGGATCGGGATGCAATTCAAACGTACAGCGGCGAATCTTGAAGAGGTCTAGAGAATCATTCAGGAACTTTTCCGCGATAGATCGCGAACGAAAAGGGCCGTAATAAACAGAGCGTCCCGTGAGGCGTCCGATTCGCGTGGTCACATACGCGCGGGGATAGGCGTTCTCCAGGTTGAACCGGATCACCGGCGCAGAACGAAGGCGCAGGCGCTTCTGGTAGGTCTCCGGAAACTCCTTGCGCAAACATTTGTAGAGCAGCAGAGTGGACTCAAAATCCGAGCCCGTCAGGGAATACTCAATCCGCCCGACGCGTTCCCGCAGGTTCAGGCGCTTGCTTTGTGATTCCGGTGGGGACAAGAGCCTTAACAAACGCTTGCGAAGATTGGTGGTCTTGGCGACATACGGCTCGGCTGACGGGTCGATTCCATGCAGGACAAAGACAGCAGGCTTTGCGGGAAATTGATCGAAAAAATCGCTAGAGTGATCAGTCGAGAACGCTATGGAGCTAGTCAGCAAAGTTTCACTCCGGCAATATCTGAGCTCCCAGCAAAAGCAAAAGGGCACCGCGGAGACGCGGAGACACGGAGAAGAGAATCTGAGCCAGTCACAAGCTCATTGTTACATAGAGCAAAACTTATCGAAAATTGGCGCTCTGCACTCTTTGGCGGAAATCACAGCCGTCCATTTGCACCACGCGGCACATCTCGTGCAGGCGTGAGCGCATACGCTCGCCGATGCGATCACCAAGTGTTTCTTCGCGCGCTGCTCCTCTGGGGACGGAGACCTGTCCAGCCGGCTGATCGGAAAAGTTTGTGGTGAAGATTGTAGTGCGCCTGTCGTTGTAGCGGGTATTCAAGATGTGGCTTACCGTGTCCCAAACCCATTCCGTGGGTTTCACGGCACCCAGTTCGTCCAGAACTAAGACCTCAGCGTCAAAGACGGGCCGCAGAACTTCCAACTCCGTAGTTTGTACGCTGGCATTGTAAGAATTTTGAATCTGCTTGAGCAGTTCGCGATAGTCGCAAAACAGGCACGGCACTCCTTTGCTGCGGACCAACTCCTGGATGATCCCCACAGCCAAATGGGTCTTTCCTACGCCGATGGGTCCGATCAGAAGCAATCCTGTCTTCTCGATTGGATACTCTTCCACAAAGCGTCCTGCGGCCAGGCGGGCGGCTGCCAGGGAACGATGTGAACCCTCAAAATGAATATCAAATTCGGCAAGGGTGCAATGCTCGTAACGGGTTGGCAGATGAGCGGCCTTCACCAATTTTTCGGTGCGCGCGCTGATCTGGCAGTCACAGCGAGTTACGCGGCTGGCCCGGTCCGGGTATTCGAGTTTTTTCCAGCCTGTGCCATCGCACAGCGGGCATTCAGAGGGAAGCTGCGGAGTGAGTGAGGATGACATCAAAGTTCTCTTCTAAAAATATCATCTGCAGCTTCCAAAAGCTGCGCTTTTATTCCCTATAAGTATCTCTTTCTCACAAGTTTTTCACAGAGCCTGCACTATTTGACAGGCAAACAACCGTCTACTTAGCATGGTTGTCTAATCGTAAGTCTTGAAGGAGCCCATCCCATGCCAGCCAACGTTGCCGATACCCAGACCCATGTGCGCGGTTTTGAGATCAATACCCCACCCCCTGACTTCCGCCCGGAACAGCATCTGCCCAAGGGGTTCCTTGATTTCTATCTACCGTTGCACAAGCAATTCACTGGACGGCAGCAGGAACTGGTGCGCAAGCGCAAACAGGTTTTGGACGCCTCGCTGGCCGGCAAGAAGCCCAGCCACCTGCCAGCCTCGCCTGCCGTTCAAGGCGACTGGAAGATTGCGTTGCCTGACTGGTGCTCCGACCAGCGCAATCAGATGACCGGCCCGGCTGACGATGGCGAACTGGTAGTGAAGATGCTCAACTCCGGCGCCCCGGGGGTGATGATCGATCTCGAAGACTCCATGGCCAATAGCTGGTCGATCCTGGAGCGCGGCATCGCCAACAGCCTGAGCGCCTTGCGCGGACAACTCAGCTTTTTCGACAAGAAGCGAGATCGCCAGGTCAACATTGCACCCAGCAAAACCGTGATCTGGATACGGGTGCGCGGCTTGCATTTGAGCCAGCGCGGAATCATTCCTGGCAATCCCAACGAGCTTTCTTCAGCTTCTCTCTATGATCTCTGCCGGATCGTCTTTGACATCGATGCAGGCGAAATGAAGCATCCGCTAAGCATCTACGTCCCGAAATCAGAGTCAGCCGAGGAGGCTCTGTGGTGGAATGAAGTCTTCAAAGCCGTTGCCAAAGCGAAAGGCTGGGCGCCGGACACCATCAAATGCATGGCCCTGGTGGAGTCCCACCCGCTGGCGTACCAGATGGAGGAGTTTCTCTACAACCTGCGCGATCACATCCTGGGATTGAATCTGGGACGCTGGGATTACATGGCCAGCCTCATCAACTTTAATTTGAACGATCCTGATTGGGTGTTACCGAACCGTAATACCATTCCTCACGACGTAAAGTTCTTCCAGAACCTGCGCGAGCTCATGCCTGAGATCTGCCACAAACGTGGCTGCCTCTCGATCGGCGGAATGACGGCTCTCTTCCCCAGCCGGGAAGATCCTGAGCTAAACGCCCGTGCACTGGCAGTCCTGGAACAGGATAAGAAGAATGAATCGGTCTGCGGCATGGATGGCGCTTGGACCGGCCATCCTGACCAGAACGAGATTGCGGTCAATCAATTTCCGCATCCCAACCAATTGGGATTTCGCAAGTCTGGCCAAGAGCGATATCCCGATCTGCGTCCGATTCCCCATGGAGTGGGCCAGAAGTCTGTTACTGGAACTCGCGCCGCTATTCGTACGGTAATCCGATACCGCAATGGAGTACTTAACGGAAAAGGGGCCAGCTTGCTCGATGGCTACATGGAAGACCTGGCCACCGATCGTATCTATCGCTTGATGATCGCACAGCGCATGAAGCATAGCGAGAGGATCGATGTCGTGGATGATTCGGGCAAACCTGTGGTCCACACTCCCGAGCTGATCACTCGCCTCTTTGATGAAGAGTTGGAAAAGCTCCTGGCCAACCCCCCGAAAGACATCGCTGGACCCGATGCAGGGGAAACCGTGCGTAAAGCCCGTACCATTGCCGAATCCATGATTCGCAATGGAGAGATCGATCCGGTGTAAGGCCGCGATTAGATCTCATCCAGAAATTCAGATGGAAATGACTTTGCCGTCTTCTGCCAGCTCACAGCCTGTGGTTGATGCTTCGGCCAGCATACTGGTGTTCATGTGAGTAAGGATGACTCGCTTTGCTCCGATTTCGGGCAAATGGCCGCTCAAGGTCTCGAAATCCAGATGCGCCTTGGGAGACTTTGTAGGTGAATACGCCTCGACAATGAAGAGATCGGCCTGTTTCGCTGCGCAGACCAAGTTGTCTACCCATTCCGTGTCACCGGAGTAACACAGCACTTTGCCCTCGACCTCGATCCGCAACGCAAAAGGCGGCGCGCCGCATGGATGCTTGACCAGGTATGGCGTTACTGCAATTCCTTCCACTTCGTACTTGAGTTCCGGTTCCAGTTCCCTGACGTTCCAGACAAAGGGACGATCTGCTGTGCTCGATCCGGGGAAAAGATTCTCCATAGTTGCCAAGAGCCGATCACGGAATCCCGGAGGTCCAGCGATGGCTAGCGGCGTTCTTCGGCCGCTCGCTGAGAGCGCGGGAATGAGAAACGGCAGGCCTGCAAAATGATCGCCATGAAGATGAGTAATTAGAATCAAGCTGATGGTATTCGGATCGACGCCAAACTTGCGGATTGCCACCATTGATGTCGCCCCACAATCGATCAGGAATGCACCGGCAGAATGCTGAACGTAGAAACAGGTGTTGAACCGGCCCCCGCTCCCTAAAGCGTCACCGCACCCGAGAAATTGGAGCTTCATTCATTCCCCACAACTTCGTATTGACAAAGCTCTTGCATAGAAGCTAAGATCATTTTGTTATGCACTTTTCTAGCCAGGACATGTGTATCTGTTGTTGTCAAGCGACAGGCATATCTCTGGCTAACCGTGCTGTAACCTAAAACGCAATTTTTCTAGTTTAGGAAACAGGCCCATCGCCAGAGAAAGCGATGGGCCTTTTGCTTTTAGCACCGAAGTGGACAGGAAATCAAGTTATGAGCGTAATAGCACAACCCACAGAGACCAAGGCACAGAAAGCAGAGAGACTGAAGTCGGTCAAGAATCCCTGGGAATGCCTGGATGAAGTACGGAATTTTGCGCGTCATGGTTACACCTCAATTCCCGAGGAATGGATCAAGACTTACTTCCGCTGGTGGGGAGTTTATACACAGGGTGACAGCGCCGGAGTTCTGGGCGGATCGGGTGGAGAAGGCAAAGCGCTCCCATACTTCATGGTGAGAATCCGCCTTTCCAATGGAATTATCCGCTCCAGCCAGCTTCGCGCCATTGCCGACCTCACAGAAAAATACGGCCGTGGAATCGCCGACATCACGGTGCGCCAGAATATTCAGTTGCATTGGATCAGCATCGAAGCCCTTCCTGAAGTCATTGATTCATTGGTGGCTAACGGGCTGACCACTATGGCCACCTGCGGAGACGTTACGCGCAACATCACCGGCTGCCCCCTGGCCGGCGTGGACGCTCATGAGATTTGCGACGCCTCGCCGCTGGTATTGCAAGCCACGGAATTTCTGGTCGGCAACCCTGATTACTACAATCTGCCGAGAAAGTACAAAATCAGCATCAGCGGTTGCCGCGATTGGTGCGCGTATCCGGAAATCAATGATGTAGCCTTCACTCCGGTAGTGCGTGGAAGCGAAGTCGGATTCTCGCTGCGCGTCGGCGGTGGACTCTCCACTGATCCTCATTTAGCTGTCCGCCTGAATGCCTTTATTCGCTGGGAACAGGTGCTGCCTGTACTTAAGGCGGTGACCGAGTTGTTTCGCGAGGCGAGTTGCCTGCGTGAGAACCGTGAGCGTGCCCGTTTGAAGTTTTTGTTTCTGCAACACGGTTGGACAGCCGAAACTTTTTTGGCAGAAGTAGAAAGAAGACTGGGCTTCGCGCTCGATCCGGCAGAACCGGAAGAGGCGCCAGCGGATATCTTTCGCGACCACGTTGGCATTCGTCCGCAGCTTCAACCGGGGTTGTTTTACGTAGGAGCTTCCGTGCTGCGCGGAAGAATCACTCCTGAGCAGATGCGAGTCGCCGCTAACCTGGCTGAACGCCACGGCACAGGCGAGCTTCGCACCACCAATACTCAAAACCTCGTCATTATCAATGTGCCCAGAGGAAAAGCACAGGCCCTGGCACTCGAACTGGAATTCGCTGGACTGCATGTAGCGGCTTCGCCTTTTTGGCGGGGAGCTGTAGCTTGCACCGGTTCGGAGTTCTGCAAACTGGCAATCACCGAAACCAAGGCATTCACGCGCTGGCTGGTGGAAGAAATGGAAGACCGTTTGCCGGGCTTCGACCAGGAACTGCGGCTCAACGTTACCGGCTGCCCCAACAGTTGCGGACAGCATCGTCTGGCGGATATTGGACTGGAAGGAAAAAAGATCAAGGTAAATGGCCAGATGGTCGATGCGTACTACGTTTGCCTGGGAGGCTCCGTGGGCCAACATGCGGGCTTCGCGCGTCCGGTAGGTTATCGCTGTGCGGGCTACGACGTGCCGGATGCGATTGAACGCATTTTGCGCAACTACATTGACCTGCGCGAGCCGGGAGAGAACCTGCGCCGGTTTTTTGCGCGGCATTCAGAAACCGAGTTGCGTTCTTTTCTGGCTGGAGAAGTGCTGGCGCCTGTGCCGCGAGATCTTCCGCAGGGCAAACCGCCACACGAATTAGAAGCTGGATTTTGAGCATTTTATTTTGGGATGTAGCCGATGGAATTTGATCAAATCGAAACCGTTGCCGAAGCGTGGGAGCCACAAGAGGTTCTGCGTTGGGGCTTTGAGCGCTTTGGACCCTCGATCGCCTTGGCTTCGAGCTTTGGCGCAGAAGATGTCGTCTTGATCGCCATGGCTGCCAGCGTGCAACGGAGTTTCCAGGTGTTCACACTGGATACGGAGTTTCTTTTTCCCGAAACCTACGACTTGATTGAGAGGATCGAGAAGAAATACGGAATTCAGGTGGATCGCAGGCGGTCTCAACTGACTGCCCGGGAGCAAGAAGAGCAATTCGGTCCACAACTGTGGAGGCACAGCCCGGACAGGTGCTGCAATCTTCGCAAGGTCGAGCCTTTAAAGGCAAGACTATCGCAACTGAAAGCCTGGATCACCGGTATCCGCCGCGACCAGACATCGTATCGTGCCAATGCCGCCAAAGTTGAATTTGACATCAACTTTGGATTGGTCAAATTGAATCCTTTGGCGGATTGGACGTCGGACCAGGTTTGGGAATACATCCACCAATACCAGGTGCCTTATAACCCGCTTCATCAACTCGGATATCCCAGCATTGGTTGTACCCATTGCACCCGTCCTGTTGCCAAGGGTGAAGATCCGCGCGCGGGACGCTGGGCCGGACTGCAAAAAACCGAGTGCGGGCTGCACTTGAAGGAGCAAGCATGAGTCTTTACCCGATATTCCTGAAGCTCGAAGAGAAAAAGATTTTAGTGGTCGGCGGCGGACAGATTGCCGAAGAAAAGCTGTTTGGGCTGCTGCGCTCTGCTACCGATATTACGGTAGTTTCCCCCCATCTCAGCGAAAAGATACAAGCATGGGCAGATCAGGGGCTACTGAGGCATGACGCAAGCGAATATCGCCCAGGCATGGTGCATGGTTACTTCCTGGTGATTGCTGCCACAGATTCCAAAGCGGTGAATCAGGTTGTGTATCAGGAAGCGCGAGAGGCCGGCATTCTTTCCAATGCCGTTGACGATCCTCAAAATTGCGATTTCTATGCTCCCGCAGTTGTAAGCCGGGGTGAGTTTCAAATCGCCGTTTCTACCGGCGGCAACAGCCCGGCACTGGCGCAGAAAGTCCGGAAAGAGCTGGAGCAACAATATGGGCCGGAGTACGAATCGTGGACTGGTTGGCTGGGCCGGGTCCGTGCGGGATTGCTTACCGTATTGCCGCGCGGAGAAAAGCGCAAAGAGCTGCTACACCTGCTGGCCCATACCAAGCCGGCACCGGTTGGCAATCAGGAATTAGGGAGGCAAATATGAGCGACTCACCTTTGGCCGCAAAAATAAGAGAAGTATTGAAAGAACACCAACGCGATGGCCTGAATGTGATCGGCAATGTCGACAAGCTTGTGGTCCGCCTGGTGGAAGCCGTACACGATTGGGAGAACGGACAAGCAAACGCGCAACGGAGAAGTGCATAACTTTATGACAGGCAAAGTTTCCATTGTCGGAGCCGGCCCTGGGGCGGCGGACCTGCTTACCGTGCGAGCGGCTTCCGTATTACGCCGCGCTGATGTGATATTGCACGACGATCTGGTGCCACGGGAAATCCTTGACCTGGCCTCGCCGCAGGCGCAGCTCATTGGTGTTGGCAAACGTTGTGGGAGCCACTCCATCACGCAAGAGCAGATCAACGACCTTATGATCTCATTCGCGGGTGAAGGGAAATGGGTTGTGCGGCTGAAGTCGGGTGATCCGTCAGTTTTTGGCCGCCTGGGGGAAGAACTGGAGGCCCTACGCAATGCCAAAGTTCCCTTCGAAATCGTTCCCGGTATCACTGCATCGGTGGCAGCAGCCTCGGCGGCGAGCCTTACGCTTACGGACCGCCGTGCAGCGTCAACCCTGGTCCTGATGACGGCTCATCATACCCAGGGCAAATCGCTCTCCCGCACCTTGTTGAATCCCCAACAGACTACTTATGCTATCTACATGCCCGGTCCTGACTACAGCGCAACGGTCGAGGAGCTTCTGGAGCTTGGCTTGTCTGGAACGACGCCCTGCGCCCTGGTTTCCAACGCTTGCCGTCGGGAGCAGCAAGTGCGTTTTCTTTCGCTCTTCGAACTGCAATTTACTTCCCGAGTGGCAGCCCCGGCGGTGCTCATTGTCGGCGAAGTAGTAAGACCTGGAATTTTTGAACAGTCAACCGAGATTTTAGACAAGATTAGCGAATCAATAAGCAATATGGCTCCGCTTCCTACGTATCAATGATGCGGATTGTCCGCTTTGCGACCCTTTATCTTGCTGTCATCCTGAACCATCATCCACGTAGTTTTGGGTTTCACGCCGCGCCCCGTTCAGATGACAGGGTAAAGTGGAGCACAGAGGGAGGCATCTGTTGCAACGTGCGTGACACTAGTATATCGATTCTAAAATAACATTGCAATACCACATCTTGTATTGTAAGC
>DASZFK010000354.1:0-30017 GCA_035939855.1 Candidatus Angelobacter sp. | reverse complement strand
GGGGATACCCCATGCATCCTTTCTGCCTTGTTGATCGATTTCCACAAAGTTATCGTAACGTGGAAGCATCTCGCCAAATGCACAAAGGCTTACGACAGTATTTCCAGATGCCTTGCCTGCTTGTCCCGGGAGACTGCTCTGCGTTCCTCCACAAGGAAGAAGTTCGTGGTCTGCAGGCAGGACAAACATCTCATAACCATAGCCACGCAAAAATCTGTCGCTCCGATGGCCGCCAAGATTCTGCCACCTGGGGATATAAAACATTCGAGCGCCATAATCGACATTTCTGGAAATGCTGGGACGATCGAAAGACCCGGTCACCACGATGCCTGAAACGTGGTCCATTAAATAGTGGCCCAGCACTCCGCTGGAATTGGCCAAGCCGTCTGGAAATCGACTGGATCGCGAATTCAGCAGGATTCGAGTGGACTCAAGCGTCGAGGCACAGAGAAAAATCATACGGCCTTTGACCGCAAATTCCTTACCCGTTCTCTGGTCAATTCCACAAACTATAGTGGGACTGCCATTGCCGTCTGCGGTAATGTGGCTCACCGGCGATTGGGTCCGGATTGTAAGGCGGCCGGTCTTGAGCGCTTCGGCCAGAGTCGTATCCGGACTGGCGGCCGGACGGGAACAGTTCGCAGCCACGCGGCCACAATGCAGGCATGGCGTTTTCCCATCCCCAAGGGAACCAATTCGGCTGAGACGGGCACGTATCAGTCTGGGTCCAACTTTGGCAAAGGCTTCGCCAAAGTGCTTCTCATCATATGCCAGTTGATTTGCGCCCTCGATGCCGCCGAAATGAGTTCTATCTGTCACTCCCAGAATGCTCTCCGCCTTGTCGTAATAGGGGGCAATCTCCTCGCTGGTAATGGGCCAATTCACGCCCACACCATCTTCATTGGCCGCCAGGAATTCCAGGTCCGTCATCCGGTAGCAGTGACCTGCCCAGAGCAGGCTCCTGCCGCCGAGAGCGCGAGCGCGGATCCAGGAAAAAGGCTGATTGGGATGCGTGAAATAAGGATTATCTCGATCATTCACGAAATATTGGCGCGTATTCTCGCCAAAGGCATAACACCGCTTTTGAATAGAGTGACCGTATTCTGTTTGTGATTGCGGCTGAGATGGGCCAGCTTCCAAGACCAGGACTTTGAGTCCGGCCTTACACAATTCCCTGGCGGCGGTACCTCCTGCCATGCCCGAGCCGATGACGATGGCGTCGAATGTTTGAGCTTTATGCATTTGTGCACTGATAAACGAAGATATTAGATTTTCGATCGCTTTGCCAAAGTCAAACTGCTCAGCAAGACGGCAGGTTTTGACCAGTTCGTGAAACGGATTTGTATATTCATGTTCATGATATATACTATGTTCACGTATGCGTGAACATATGATTATTCGTGAACATCAATCCTGGACCGGGCTTCGCCTGGAACAAGCGCTGATCGCTCAACTAGAAAATCTGCTGGGAAGCATTGAGTGGCTGGGCAATTGGAAGGTGAAGCGCCTGGTAGATCGAGGATTTGACTTTGAGGTCACGCTGGCGCGGGGCCAAGCAGTCTTGGTTGTCGAATGCAAGAGAGAATTGCGCCCTAGTGCCTTTTATGCACTTGCTCAGCGAGAGCGTCTTTTCTCTACGCGCGCTCCTGTCGTGCCTGTGTTGGCCATGCCGTTTATCTCATCCCGCCTAAGTGATTTGTGCATTCAACACGGCTGGAGTTGGTTTGACCTCGCTGGAAACTGCCATATCAACGTTCCTAATGCCATCTACTTAGAGCGGCTTGGGCATGAACCAATCCGTGGTCAGTCTCGCCCAAAGGCAAATTTGAGCACGCCTGAGGCAGCGCGCGTGATTCGCGCACTCTTAGCGGAGAACGTAGGATCCCGTTGGACTCAACGATATCTGGCATTCCATATCGGAGAATCCAAAATTCCCGAGCCAAGTCTCGGCTTGGTCAATAAGGTTGTGCAACATCTTCGAGACGAGGCATTTATTGAAGTCTTGCCGGATGGGGGATTTCGGCTGCTCGATCCAATCAAGCTACTGTTTGCCTGGCGAGATGCTTACCGTTTTGACCGCCACGAGAGGCGCGGGTATTTTACGTTGCTTCAGGGAAAGCAATTACGAGACGCCCTGGCGAGACTGCATCTCGATGCGGGGGGCTTCGCGGCCTACGCCGCATTTTCTGCAGCAGAACTTCAAGCGCCACATGTCCGGCAACCGAAGACTTGGATTTATGTCTCCGGCAAATATATCAAACGTTTCGAAGAGCGCCTGCAGGCAAAACAAGTCGAGTCGGGCGATAATGTGATGGTCTTAATCCCAGATGATCCTGGAGTCTTTTATTTAGGTGACGCCGGTAGGGTAGGGGACCAGCAAATGGCCAGCACCAATCCTGTGCAAACCTACATTGACCTCTTCAATTGCGGAGGTCGAGGACAGGAGGCAGCAGAGGCGCTATTAGAACAGAGATTAAAGCCAGTGTGGAAGAGCCACAAACTATATGAAAGACTCTCCCAGATGTCAGAGCGAGTACGACTCCCGTCAGATAGAGGCGGCGCGACGAGTACTGGTTGATTTAGGCCAGGTCCTGGCAGCTTTTCGAGATTGCCTTGTCATTGTAGGGGGTTGGGTGCCGGACCTGCTGATTCCCGAAGCGCAGGAGGCCCATGTCGGAAGCATAGATGTCGATCTAGCTCTGGACGCCAAGAAACTTAACGATGGGCGTTACGCCGAGCTACTTAGGCTATTGCTTGACACACGCCGTTACCGGCCTGGGATGAAGCCGTTTCAATTCTTGACCGACGTTGATCTTCAGGACGGAGGCAAGCCGATTCAGGTCGAGGTGGAATTCCTCGCGCCGAAACAGGTGAAACTAAAGAAGAATAAACCAAAGTTGCTGCAAGATTTCCGCGTCCTGCAAGCGGAAGGCTGCGAATCTGCGTTTAACGCTCCTGTCCAAATTGAGCTTCCCGGTCTGACCACTCGAGGCGCAAGAAACAAAGTGCAACTTCGCGTAGCTTCGGTGCCGGATTTTGTTGTTATGAAAGCACACGCTCTAGCAGGCCGCGACAAACCAAAAGATTCCTATGACATTTGTTATTGTCTCAGCTACTTTCCTGATGGACTGGAAATGCTTGCGGCTGTCTGGAGACAGAGGAGTCACCAAGATGTGCAGCGGGCTATCGCTATTCTTCGTGAAAAGTTTGCATCTGTCGATAGCTTTGGCCCGGAACAGGTCGTCGAATTTTTTGATTCATCCGAACGAGATGTCCAGGAAATGCAAGCTCGGCGCGCATTTGAGCTGGTACAGAAACTCTTGAGTTTTCTTTGATCATCACGCCAGGCAAAATTCCAGCAAACAGATTCAGCGATCCACCCGAGTACATGACCGAAGGGGAGATACCATAAGGGTCCCTCTGAATTGACAACCTTCTTCCCCCTCAATAGTATGGCCGAAATTGATTCCCCGAAAATCGTGGAGGACAGTGTGAGACTTCGTTTGACACTCCTGGTTGCAAATCTTGTGCTGCTGTTGGTTGCTTCCATCTCTTTTGCTCAGACCATTACGGCCACGCTTCACGGCCGGGTAACCGACAAGACCGGTGCGGCGGTTTCCAATGCGAATGTGACCGCGGTCAACACTCAAACTGGTTTCACCCGGTCAGCAAAATCCGATACCAGCGGCTCGTATGAGATCACGCAACTCCCGGTGGGAGCCTATAAAGTTACGACCGAAGCTGCAACCTTTCAGCCGCAGACCAACGCTTTGCAACTCAGCATTGGGGAGGCAGCCAACCTTGATTTCTCGCTTGTCCCCGGGCAAGTGGCAGAACAGGTGACGGTGACCGCAGAGACTCCGATGATCGAGCCGACGCGTACCTCGACCGATTCGGTGATTGGCGAGAAGCAGATTCAAGACCTGCCCGTGAATGGGCGGCAGTTCATCGATTTTGCATTGCTGGCGCCCGGCGTGACCATTGGAGACACCACTTCGGGCAGCACCGATGTGATCATTGAGCCGGTAACCAAGCTGAGCTTTGCCGGCCAGAACATCCATTACAACTTCATTGCCATCGATGGCGCTGACAACATCTCAACCGCTTCAGGAGTGCAGAAAACCACGCCTTCGACTGATGCGGTGCGCGAATTCCGGGTGATCAACAACACTTACAGCGTCGAGGCAGGACGCGCCGTCGGCGGCATCGTCAACATCATCACCAAAAGCGGCACCAATGATCTTCATGCGAGCCTCTACGAATATTTCCGCAACGATGTGCTGGACGCCAAGAGCGAACTCGCTGCTCCCGGCCTGAATAAACTGCGGCAGAATCAATTTGGTTTTACCCTGGGTGGTCCCATCAAGAAAGACCGCACTTTTTTCTTTGGCAACTACGAAGGCCAGAGGCGCCGCGAAAATCCGTTTTACAACTCCGTGATTTTGAACAACCTGACGGCCATCAACCAGTTCAAAACCAACTTTGGATTGCCGACCGAGCAGCTCAATGTTACCCGCAACAGTGATTTCGATAACTTCCTGCTCAAGCTGGATCACTCTTTTAATCAAAGCCACTATGGGTTTGTCCGCTATTTCTTCAATGATGGACGGTTGACCAACGTTTCCCCGCTGAATGATGGATTCGATCTGCCTTCAGGTTTCAAGGAAAACAATTTGCGAGACCAATCGGTTGTGGGAAGTTTGAGTTCGACGCTCACCGCGCACCTGATCAATGATGTTCGTTTCCAGTATGCCCATCGTACATTCGATTTTCCAACCGTAACCACCCAGCCGCATCTTGAAGTGCTGAATACGTTTACTGCCGGAGTGAACCGGGGCAATCCCGACTTTTACCAGGAAAGCCGGGAGGAAGTTGTCGATAATGTCACCTGGCTCCTGGGCAAACACTCGGTCGGATTTGGCGGAGATTTCAACCATGTAGACACGCTGGAATCGTTTCCGCTCTTCTATCCTTTCGAGGCTGATTTTGGATGCCTGCTCGCAGTCCAATGTCCTTTTAGTCTGCAAGCGGGCGCGCCCCAGGTTATCTTCTTTGAGCGATTTAAGGCGCCTGCGTTTACCGAGCCGACGTTCAATCCATCAGTATTTCAAGGACAGCGCATCTCCAGTGCCGTGCGCAACCAGGCCGAGGGCGATATCGGACACAACTACGGCGGCCTCTACCTGCAGGACCACTGGCGTGTAACCGACCACCTCAACTTCAATTACGGGTTGCGTTATCAATTCGAGACGTTTCCGTCGAATTTGCTCAACAATCCCACGGCTGAGTGGGATCCACGGGTGGGCTTTGCTTACAACTTCGGGACCAAATACAACATTGTTCTGCGCGGCGGAACTGGTCTGTTCCATGGGATCATTCCCACGCCGCTGTTGGCCTGCCAGATTCCATCATGCGGCGGAACAGGGGGGGCATATCCTGGGCGTCCTAATGAAGATGCAGCCAATGCAACGACGCGCTTGTTCGCTTTTGCCAGCGCACCGAATATCACGTCGCTTGCCCTCTCCTCGATGCTGGGTGGAACCTATCCTGATGCTGCTCCCCTGGGCTTCTGCCCGGGCGGCACAATTTCGGGGTGTGGCTTCTTTGGCGACTCGGTGATTGCCCGTTTCGACAAGAACCACAAACCTCCCTACGGAATTCAGACCAGCCTTGGACTCGAGTTTCAACCTACCAAGGACTCAGCGCTGGATATCAGCTTTCTCAGGACCAAGGGTGTACACCTGGGCAGCTTCTTCAACGTGAACCAGCCCAATCCGACCGGCCAGGTGACGGTCCACAATTCAACCGGCGCCAGCGGGCTAAAGAACACATATTTCGCGGCTCCCGGAATTCCCGGCTCACGCAGCGCTGCTCCTGGCTTTCCGGTTCTCTATGCAGTATTTTTTGAGGCCGCATCGAAATGGAACTCGGAGTGGGACGGATTGCTGGTTAACTTCAACAAACGCATGAGCCACCATTTGAGCGCCGGTGTCAGCTACACTTGGTCCAAAGGCATTGACGACGGTCCCAATCCCAGCTTTGTGTTGATTCCGCAGGATAGCCAGAACATCAAGGCCGAACGGGCCATCTCTTCTGATAGCGTTGGCCAGCGCTTTGTGTTGAATTTCACCGTTGATGGGCCTTCTAATGTGCATCCAGTAGTGAATAATTTCCACCTGGGCACAATCGTCAGCCTGGAATCGCCTAACTACTTCACTAAATTTGCCGGCTTCGATGCCAACGGAGACATTTTTGGCAACAATGACCGCGTAGGGCTGGAGCCACGGAACACGTTCAAGGGAGATTCTTACCAATCGGTCGATCTGAGACTTTCACGGACTTTCAAGTTCACAGAACGGATGCATTTCGAGACGATTGCCGAGGCTTTCAATCTCTTCAACAGGGTCAACGTAAGGTTCTTCAACACTGTCTATGGGGCGGCAGACTTCTGTCCGTTTAATCCGACAGCTCAAGGATGCTCCGCAACGCAGAGCTTCCGAGAGGGCTCGCCGAACCCGAACTATGGGACGCCCCGGGCGATCTACAACCCACGCCAGGTCCAGTTGGCGCTGCGGCTGAGTTTTTGAGGGAAGAAGAAATCAGGAACCTTTTACAAGGTCGGGACTGCTGGCATCAGCAGCAGCCCACCGAGGTGTTTACAAGTCTGCCCGCGCGAACACTTCGGGAATCGAAAGAGAGAAACCGGGAAGCAATTCAGAATCAGACAGGACAGAGGTTTCGATCCGTTCGCTGCCTTGCTTGTAAACCTTCACCGTACGGCTGAGAGGATAAACAATCCACACGGTTTTAGTTCCCGCGGAAAGATAGAGTTCTCTCTTTCTAATCATTTCCAGTGGCGAATTTGCCGGAGAGATGACCTCTACAGCCAACAAAGGCGCAAATAAAAAGGCAGCTCGCTCGAGGTCAGCGTTTTTTAACTGTTCAGTGGTCACGTATGCTACATCAGGGATCAGAACAACATCTGGAAACAGCCGGAAAGCGGTTTCAATGTAAATCTTGCCGAGTTTGTTTTTCCTGACAAATTCACGCAGGGTGAAGGCTATTTCGTCGCGAATATCATTGTGTTTCGGCGTTCCTGGCGTCATTTCGATGAGCTCCCCTTGATAGAGTTCAGACCTTATCTCTTCGGGCAGGCGCTCATACTCTTCAAAGCTCATTTTCTTAATTTCAGTTGAGGTGCTCATAGTCCACGTTTATTTTACTACCGCGTTTCCCGGCACTTGGTATGGAATTACAAACGGGCGCGAAGTTTTTAACCTGGCTTCTCCGCCAGAATGTATCCACGCCGGCTCTGGTATTCCACCTCCGGTGGATAGGGATCGCGCTCTACGGCCGCTTCAATTTTGAAACCGGCCAGCATCAGACCGTGAGTTATTTCTTTGGTGTTAAAAAACGTTGCATCGAGATCAACTTTGTGTCCCCAAAGTTCGGACGTATGCAAAACATCGTCACCGAGGTGAAACGCGAGCAACGCATGGCCACCCAGGCGAAGGACGCGGAACATTTCCGAGAAGGCATCGACAATGCGGCCACGATCCAAGTGGATAATCGAGTAGAAAGCTATGACACCGGCGAGTTGGTTCGAGGCGATGGGCAGCGCGAGCATATTGCCTTCTATGAAAGCTACTTCCGCATTCAGTTTTTGTGCTTCTACCAACATGCCGTATGAGAGATCCAGCCCGAAGGCTTTGACTCCACGATCAATGAGGTAGCGTGCGACCTGGCCCGGTCCGCAGCCCAGGTCAACCACGGGGCCCTGCTCGCGAACAAGAATGCCAAGGTTATCGAGTTGCTGGCGGTCAAAGGGTTTGTGGTCAAGTTCGGTGTAAATCCTGCGGGCGTACTCGACTGCTAATTTGTCGTAGCTGGTGCGGATGCGAGAGTCTTTCGGAGAATCCATAAGTTCTCCGTTGATTTTATGCTGTGTCACCTCCCCACCCTTCACACAGAGTGTAAAGGGTTTATGTCCTGCCCAATCTCTTAATTGGAAAGCGCATTATTTTCAATAACATGCCGCTCTCAATAGTACGAATAAAACACGAATAAATTCTCTTGCCAACCAGGGCCGCTCCCTTTATATTGAAATAGCGAATAAAAAACGAATTAAAGGACGCTCCTATGTCTTCTTCTCTGTTCCCTCAAATTGCCCCAGGTGAGCGCCTGGTAGGCATCGCACGGCTAGCAGCGGAAGGTGAAGCTGTCGAGGAAGGCCACAACGTCGACTACATCACGCTTGAGAACCGGTCGGTGTTAACACGGTGCAACTCGCCACGAATGCCTTTCCCCTGGATGATCAACCCCTATCGCGGATGCGAGTTTGCCTGCAAGTACTGCTATGCACGTTACACGCACGAGTTCATGGAGATGCGCGAAGGCCTGGATTTTGAACGAAAGATCTTCGTAAAACAACATACAGCCTGGCTGCTGCGCCAGGAGCTTAAGAAGGTGCGTCCCGGGGAAAGCATTGCCATCGGCACGGCGACCGACCCTTATCAACCGGCGGAACGCCGCTTTGGCGTGACCCGCGCCCTACTCGATGAGTTCGCGCTTCACAGTGGTTTGGAAATCGGATTGGTTACCAAATCGAGGCTGATCTTGCGCGATGTTCCGGTCCTCAAAAAGATCAGCGAAAACAACAAGCTTTCGATCTGCGTTACGGTCACAACGCTTAAGACGGACCTTGCTCGAATGCTGGAGCCGCGCGCTCCCCGGCCTGACCTGCGCCTGGATGCAGTTCAACGGCTGGTGAAAGCCGGCATTCGAGCGGGCGTCAATTGTGCTCCGGTACTGCCTGGGATTACCGATTCACCTTCCGACCTGGAGAATCTGATCAAGGCGTCAGCCCGGGCGGGAGCAGCCTTTGTTTACACCAACCCGTTGTTTCTCAAGCCTTGTGCCGAAAAGGTCTTCATGCCTTTTCTGGAGGAGAAATTTCCCCATCTTGTAACTATGTACAGAGAGCGTTACGCGTCCCGGGCATTTCTTCCGCCAGAATACGGGGAGCGGATTTCAACTTTGATCAAGAAGTATTGCCAGAAGTATGGCTTGAATGCTGGGGAGTATCGCAAGGCGGCAAGCGGCGATAGCACGCATGTCTCTGAGCAATTGGGTCTCTTCAGCGCGTAGAGAGTTGGCGAACATAAGTTAGTAAGGCTTTTTCATGGACGATGTGGACGGCCTAAAGTATTTATCGGGCAATCCCATTGCTGCCCGCGCTATGCAAATAAGTTCCAATTACAATCGCAACCATGCACAAGATATTGTTGAGCGCCACATTGAGTAGGAAGGTGAGCACGCGTCCTTCGCGCAAATAAGCCATACTTTCGTAGGCAAAGGCTGAGAAGGTCGTGAAGGCGCCACAAAAACCAGTTGCGGCAAACAGCCGCCAATAGTCATGGGTATGATCTGCGGTCCAGGTAAGAACGAATCCCACAATCAGGCTGCCCACAACGTTTACGATCAAAGTCCCATAAGGAAAGCCCCGATGGTGAGAAAACTCGGATGACAAATGGGTGACCGCAAAACGAAGAATTGCGCCCAGGATGGCTCCGAGGGAGAGGTATAAGATGTTGGCCGCCACAAGCAGACTCCTTCTATCGAGATCGTAGGAGTCATCAGCCCAATGGGCGGTTAACGGCGAACTCCATCGCCGGCGAAATCAGTGTAACCAATCATTGGAAACACAAAAATCCCCTTGCCTTGGCAAGGGGAATGTTGGGGTTGCTTTATGCTATGCCGCGCATGACGTTGGCGGCAAGAAAGCCCTTGGGACCTTTCAGCAGCTCGAACTCCACGGTTTCGCCTTCGTTCAGCGTTCGATAGCCATTTTCCTGGATCGCGGAAAAATGGACGAACACATCTTCGCCGGTGGAACGCTGAATAAAGCCATAACCTTTCGCTCCGTTAAACCACTTCACAGTACCCTTCTCTTTCACAGACAACACTCCTTTCGCCTCTATTCAATTAGAATTCTCTGCTGGGTCAAGCAAAGCAGAGAGCAAAGGTTGCTGCTTTGCCGGCAGCTTTCCCGCAACAAAAGAGGCCGTGGAGCATTCCAACAACCTGTCCGTCCGCGAATACAACTGCGCTGTACAAAAACATCAACCAAAATCCCCAGGTGTTTAGCCCAGGAGTTCCCGAGTTGTTCTTCGGGAAGCTAGGCATAATAAGGTGGAACTCTGGATTTTGTAAAGATGTTTGTTTCGACGGCAATAGCGAAGTGAAATCTTTTGTCATTGTGAATTAATGAATTTTGATGTAGCTTATCGGGACTCCCCAGAATCCCCCGAAGGGCCTTTTTTTTGTTAGGATTTGCCAAGCTGCCCCAAATGGATTCAGAATCAATCGCGTCCGGCACAAGCGCTGCTCCGGCATTGGACCCAAGATTCAGTGCGCAGACGGAGCCTGAGCCCTGGAAGGCAGACTGGAAACAGACATTCGCGCAACGCTGCCTGCCGACTCTGCGTTACCTGCTCAAGACGGAGTCGCATACGTTCGCGTTTTCTGTGGCCGCCAATGCCATTTTGTCGTTCTTCCCTTTCATATTCCTGCTGATGTGGCTGGTCCGCAATGTTTTTCATTCCCAGGCGATGCTGCAGGTGGTCGATCAACTGGTACGCGACCATTTACCAGTGGCCCAGGGATTTGTCGTCCGTAATCTTGGAGCAATTCTGGACCGTGCCGGGCACAAGATTCAGATCGCCTCGATCATCATGTTGCTCATCAGCTCCAGTGGAGTGTTTCTTCCGCTGGAAGTAGCTTTTAATCGGATATGGGGCTTTCCCAAAAATCGGTCTTATCTTGGCAACCAGCTTGTATCGCTTCTGCTGGCCTTTGCCTGCGGAACCCTGGCCTTGATTTCTGTGGCTCTGGCGGTCGGCAATGAATCTGCGCTTTCATTTATCTTGCAGGGCCATGCGGATTTCGTGGTAAAAGTGATTGCGTTTGTCGCATTGAAAGCCTTTGCGATCTGCGCCAGTATTGCAATTTTCTTTCTCATCTATTGGATCTTGCCCAATGGCAGAGTGGCCTCCAGAAGCGTACTGCCAGCCGCCGTTGCTATGGGATTGCTTTGGGAGTTGGCCAAGTACGCCTACATGGTGGTGCTGCCATGGCTGAACTTTCCAGAAATCTATGGCCCTTTCTACATCTCCGTTACATTGATGTTTTGGGCCTTTATTTCCGGCCTTATTGTTTTGGCTGGAGCGCACCTTGCCGCAGGTTCCTTCGGCTCATACCTCAGGACAGGCTCCTTCGGCTCGGACCTCAGCACAGGGTCGGGGCTTGAAGCGGCGAAAACACAGGAGGCTTCTGGGGCATAAAGTTGAAACATTTGACGTAATTTCGAGAGATTTTGATCGTGTGTTTGGGTTGTAAATAAAGGCAAAGAAGGAGTTGTAAGATTTAGCAAGACGGGTTACCACCGGCAAGCCCGAGAGTAGTTCAATACGCCCTCCCTATTATTCGGCTGATCTGGCCACCGCTAGCGGGCCCCTGGGTTTCCTACGATTAGGCAAGTGCATCATTGTCAAGATCGTTGACTCGCGTCGCGAAGGAGGAAAATAAAATGAAAAAACAAATGATCCGATTGGTGCTTTCCCTGTTGTTGTTGGTTGGAGTCAGTTCGACCCAAAAATTGCTCGATGGAGGCACTCCGCCCGTGCTCTCCTGCGGGAGTTGCCACTGAAAAAACAGAATATGGAGAAGAGCAGGTTAGTTTAAACTAGGCACTCTTCTCCATAGACAACATTCATGTACGCCCTGACCATTCAGTTGGCTGTACCGCTACTCCAGATTTCTCTGGCTCTCCTCCTGTTGTGGAGGCGTGCGCACGTACATTTTCGTTATTTTTTCGTCTATACCGTATATGCGATAGCGACGGAGTTCTTGAGGATGGCTACTTCACACGCGAGTGAGCCGACCCGTTATTACACTTATTGGACTACCGAGGGCATATACGCAATCCTTGCTTCGTTTGCCATTTATGAAGTCTTTCATTCTGTTTTCAGAAACTTTGACAGTCTTAAAGGCTTTCGCTACCTATTCCCGTCAGTCGCACTGGGCATGGTCGCTATTTCCATCATCCGGGCTCTTACCCGGCCTAAAAGCGAGGTGGAGCCCTACCTGGCGATCATCATCGCCCTGAAGATAGCTGTTGGTTTTCTACAAGTTGGCCTGTTTTTCCTTTTTATCCTGCTGGTCAGGTTGTTCCGGATGCAGTCGCGCCGCTACGCCTTCGGTATCGCCCTGGGGTTTGGCATCTCGGCGGCCGGAAGCCTGTCGTTTTACCTTCTACGTTCCGAATTCGGAACAAAACTTGATAATGTGGTGATCGCAGCCCTCCCTATGGTTTACATTATTGCCGTTATGGTGTGGTTGCTGACGTTTATCAAAGCTCAGCCGCCACATCCCTGGCAAGACGGGGGACCAGCGTTTGCCCCGGAAGAGCTGATTACGGAATTGAGGCAGTACACCAGAGTTGCGAAAGGAGTTCTGAGACGATGATATTTACTCTCATAACCATTTTCCTCGTGGGCGTAATCCTCTTGATGGGCATTTACACTGTTCTGCAGTTTCTGGGCAAATTCCCGTCGCGCACGATTGACGACGTAAGACCCTATTTGCGACCAATCGAATTGGAAGAACTTGAAGAGATTCTCGATCCGGCCAACGAGGCCAACTTCAGGTTCCGGCTCTCCCCTGCTGAATTCCGGCAATTGCAACGAAAACGAATTCACCTGATGCGCGAGTACCTGCTGCGTATGTCTCATAACGCCCTTATTCTGATCGAATGGGGCAACATGGAATGGACGGGGCCCGCCCAGCGCGCGGACTTGGACCGTGACAGACGCGTGATGGCCCAGGAGTTGGTTCAGGCGGCCACGGAATTCCGGTTGTACTCTCTTTTGGCATTGCTGAAGCTCAAGATATGGATCCTTTTTCGCCTGGACGCCTGGCCTGTGATCCCCTCCCCCAAAGTTTCAGGCTTACGGCGGCTGGCCGGCATCGATGCCCTAAAAGCATACTTGCGGTTGCGAAAGGCTGTGAGCTACCTGAGTGAGATTCACGGCCATCAGTATCAGGAAGAGCTGGTGACGAGGCTGTAAAACTCCCCTTTTGTTTGCGCTCCCTGCACCCCTATCGGCGAAATTTCTTCTCGTGCCACGACGATTTTCTGTCGTTCCTACGTTTAAATAAGCAACGGCTATAATCAACCCGTGCGGTTCAACTTAACGCCTAAATTGTTGTCCAGGAGATTGATTCCACACAGCCGCGCGGCATGGTTGGCCGTGTATCTCGGCGCTATTGAACTCATCCTGTTGCTGCTCAAAGCCATTCTGAAATTATTTGGAGCGACCTCCCAAGTGTCTTCGCTGGATGGCTGGATGTGGTTTCTGGCGCTTGGACTCGCCCTTGTGCTGGCCTTTCTGGGCTTGCGCTGGTTCCGCGCTCATGTCATGTGGAGGCTGCGAAACCGCCTGATCGTGACATATCTCTTTATCGGAGGCGTGCCTCTCTTCCTGGTAGGGTTGTTGGCTTTGATGTCAGCCTACTTCTTTGCCGGCCAATTTGCCACATTTCTGGCCGTGAATGAGATAAGAGCCCAGTTGCACCGGCTGCAAACGGCTAATCTTGCGACACTTCAGCAGATCAACCTGCCAAGAGCCGGTCACACGCCATTCATCCCGGAACAGCTCAAACCGCAAGACAACATCTTCCCGGAGCGCACCGTCGCGATCATGCCACCCTCCTCAAGCCCTAAATGGCTCAAGGACGGCTTCAGCGGGATCGTATTGGATGGCGGAGAGATGTACCTGCGCGCTGCCAATACAACGACCCAAACCCAGCCACTCACCGTGATTTCGAGCGTGGCCATGGATAAGCAACTACTGGCAAAGATCGCAGAGAACCTTGGCTCGATCACCATAAGTCCAGTGGACAAGAGCACGACCAGCGTGGCGGCTACTAGGAATCCAAATTTCCTGGTCAAGGGAATTTCCAGTCAGATGAATATCGCGGCAGGCTCTCTGCCGCCGCCTAAGTTCAGTTTGGATCGGGGCTTTGAATCCTACGCGCAGATGCAAACAACCGACTGGGAATCCGGCAAAACGGCAGAAAATCTGGAACTGGTTACAGCGGCCAGGATTTCAACACTCTACTCCCGCCTTTCGGTCGCGGTAGGGCAGTATGCCGATATCGTGGGCGTTACGTTAGTGGCCTTCGGAATTATGTTTGCGATGATCGTGCTGGTGGCCTTGCTGATCGGCTTGCGCCTGACCCGCACCATCACGCTTTCTGTCGCCAATCTGTACGAAGCCACGGAGCATATCAACCGGGGAGACTTCAGCCACCGCATCGAGGTGAAAGAACGAGACCAACTGGCAACGCTGCAGGTGGCCTTCAACTCCATGACCGAATCCGTAGAAAGGTTGATCGTAGAACAAAAAGAAAAAGAGCGGCTTCAGAGCGAACTGGCCATCGCTCAGGAAGTGCAAGCCCTGCTCTTCCCTACGGCGATGTCCAGCACGGCGACGCTGGAGTTGCACGGAATATGCCGTCCCGCGCGCATTGTGAGCGGCGATTACTACGACTTTCTGTCGTACGGCTCAGAACAGATTGGAGTTGCGCTGGGCGACATCAGCGGCAAAGGCATCTCTGCGGCGCTGCTCATGGCTACTATTCATTCGGCCGTGCGAGCCTACGAGCAAAACCAGCTGGTGGCCCTGGAGGATACGATCTCTGTGGGCCGGCGGAGGGAGTCGGGGACGCTGGGCCTGGCAGTTCGTCCTACACCGCCGCAATCGCCTGCCCAGGTCTTATGGCTGTTGAATCGCCAGCTTTACAAGAGTACGCCGCAGGAAAAATATGCGACTCTGTTTCTGAGCTTTTATGACGGTCACCGGCGGGAGATGGTCTACTCCAATGCCGGCCATCTTCCACCCCTCATCCTGGGATCCGACGGCTCTATAAGCCGCCTGACTGAGGGTGGAACAGTCGTGGGTCTGTTCGACCACATTGAATACCAGGAAGCAACCGCCAACCTCAGCCCAGGTGACATCTTCATTGCCTACAGCGACGGCGTCACAGAGCCAGAAAACGAGTTTGGCGAATTCGGTGAAGGGCGACTGCTGGAAACCATTGAGACCTATCGCCACTTGCCTTTAGAGCGGATCAGCGAACATGTTATCGCGGCAGTGCAAGATTGGATTGGCTCAACCGAGCAGCCCGACGACATTACCTTGGTTCTGGCTCGACCGCGAGGCTAGGCAGATAGTAGCACTTCTATCCCAGGTATTTTAGTACCTTTGACACCTTCCTCTAACTCCATAAAATAAGAAAAACTTAATGTAGTTTTCTTGCTTCAGGTAACGAGTGGGGGAAGGTGCTTTATTCATGCTTCAAAGAATTAAAGTAATCACAGAAGAACTCCAGGCAATCCACGCTGAGATTTCCAATCAGCTTGTCTCCAATCCAACGAAGGAAACTCCTTCGATCTTTGATGAAGCCGATGTAATGGATTTCCTGGTGGATTTTAAAGGGGCCATCGATGAAGTGCGCGCGGCCCTTTGGTCCTATATCGAAGAAATGTCGAGGCGTCCGACGGAGAACTCCGGAGCCAAGACATCGCATTTACTGCGAGCCACGGAGATGCTCCGGGCTCTCTCTCAGCACCAGCAGGTTTCCAAGGCGATGCCTATTTGCCAGGAAGGATCATTTTTTGACCGCCTGCATACCGTCATGGATTCTTATGGCGACGACTTTCTTCCAGTTTCGGCAACGAAGATCGAGGCCGCGAGCGATCCCGGGATCGGCAAACTCAAGAGTTTTTCAGAATGAATTCCACGCTCTGCTGTTCAAAATGCGGAAACGATGACATCTCAATGCCGCGGAATTCGACCGATGAGTGCATTGTTAGCTGTCCCTCATGCGGGACGGAACTAGGACTCTGGGGCGACCTGATTTCCGCCGCGCTGGATAGCGCGAGGGAAAACTTTGAAAGGAACAGCAATCAAGCTTTGTGGAACGTTCTCTGCGGGGCAGATGAACTCAAGTGCAAAGAGTGAGTTCGTCTGGCGCCTATTGTTTGCCGTTCGCCAGGCGGTGATCCAGATTGGCGATGCGCCAGCCGGTTTCAAAAACCAGCTTGGTGATGTTCGATAGTTTGGCAAAGTCGATTTTATCTACGGTATCCGTGGGCTGGTGGTAGTCGGCGTGAACTCCATCGAAGTAAAAAATGATTGGGATACCGTGCTTGGCATAGTTCCAATGGTCTGAGCGATAGTAAATCCGCTCCGGGTTCGCCGGATCGTTGTAGTAATAGTTGAGATTGAGCTTCTGATAATCGTGATTGGTTTCTTCGCTTAGCTTGTGCAACTCCTCGCTGATGCGATTCGAGCCGACGAGGTATACAGTATTGGCGTCGGTCAGATGCTCATCCTTCTCATTCGTATCGCCCGCAGGTTTGGATCGTCCAATCATGTCGATGTTCAGGTCGACAACCATCTTGTCCAGCGGAACAACTGGAGCGATGTCCGTGTTGTACTCAGAACCCAGGAGTCCCAGTTCCTCTCCCGCATGGAAGATGACCAACACCGACCTTTTGGGACGATTCAACGACATGGCGTGCGCGATTGCCAACACCGCGGTGGTTCCTGAACCGTCATCATCCGCTCCAGGAAAGATTTGGCCTTTTTCGTTGGTTTTCAAGTGGTCGTAGTGGGCACTGAAAACTACATACTCCTTCCTAAGCTCAGGATCAGTTCCGTCGAGAATGCCGACAACGTTCTGGGTAACGGTCTTGGTTTTCTTTAGATCTATCACAAGGTGGACCGACGCCTCCAGGGCTTGAGACGTGAGCCTCCCATGATTACGTGTGATCTCGTTGACCGTCTTGACATCCCGCGACATCAAAGCAAGGAGTTTTTCGGCGGGATCAGGACCCAGCATAACGAATGGAATGCCTTGCGCGGCAGTGTCATTGGCCAGTCCGACTGATTCCCGTTCCGCGGTTTGCTCTTTGAAATCCTTGCGCTGGAAACGATTCACCATACGCTCCGCGGGCAGCACCAGCACCCCAATCGCACCATGAGCGCGGGCCGCCTTTTCGCCCCGCTCCTGATCGTCCACCTTGGAAGTATCAACACCTGCAGGAATACCAGCAGCATACAAGACGATCTTGCCCTTCACATCCACACCGGAGTAATCATCATATTTCTGCGAAGGAGAAGAGACACCATATCCTACAAACACGACCGGCGCCTGCACGTCGATATCAGAACCCAATGCAGGCATGAGAAAGTCGCCAAGTTTGTAGCTCGAAGTTTGCCCGTTGATCGTGCAGGAAAGCGATGTTTTGGCTGCATCGGCCTTGGCTGTACCCACTTCAAAGAACTGAAGAAAATCACTATCCGGAGCCGCCCCACGAAATCCGTAAGCCTTTAAATGGCTGGCCAAATAGCGGGCCGCAACGGCGAAATTAGGAGCCAAAGTGTAGCGCCCACCCAGCTCTTTGGAGGCCAGAAAGTCAAGGTGCATGCGCAGCTCCGTGGGCGTGATGGATTCTACAGTAGCCGGTACCGGAGGCAGCGCACTGGAGGACGGGCCGTCGGCTCCAGCAAAAGATGCAGCAAAAGAAAAAAGAATAAGAACAAGAAGAGATTTAATCGCAGTTAATCGTGAGGTCACACGATTCATGGTAGCACGCGGGTAGGGGTTAGGCTCAATAGCGCTCAACACTGATAAAATTCACTCGAGGCCAACGATTCTCCGTGAAACAAACCATCATAGTTCTGGAAGATGATATCGACATCTCCAACCTGGTCCGTTATCACCTCCAGCCAATCGGTTTCTCCATCCACACCTGCGCTTCAGGAGAGCAGGCCCTGGCTTTAGCGAGCGAGACTGCGCCGCAGCTTTTTTTGCTGGACATCATGGTGCCAGGGATTAACGGCCTTGAGGTATGCCGCAAAATCCGGGAGAGCAAGCAACATGCCCTGACCCCGATTATTTTCCTCACCGCCAAGGCCAGCGAAGACGACAAGATTAAAGGGCTGGAGTCGGGCGCCGACGACTATATCACCAAGCCCTTCAGCCCCAGAGAACTGGTGGCGCGCGTGAAAGCCGTTTTGCGCCGCGCGGAGCAGCCTGTCGATACCACCATCACAACTCCTGACTTTGAACTGAACAGCGAATCTGTGACCCTGACCGTACGCGGAGTCCAGGTCGATATAACCGCCACCGAGTTCCGGCTACTTCATTTTTTCGCTACCCATCCCGGGCGTGTCTTTACCCGCGATCAGGTCCTTGATGCAGTATGGCGTGAAACGTCTTTTGTCACGCCCAGATCGGTAGACGTATACGTAAGACGGCTGCGCGAAAAACTCGAAAAAGATCCAGAAAACCCTATCTATCTTAAAACCGTTCGCGGCACAGGTTATAAGTACGAGGCTCCCAAGTGAAGAGCCGGCTCTTTCTAAAGGCCATGACTGCGTTTGTAGCAGTGATTTTGGTCACTTCGTTGGTTACCTATTTCGGAACCCAGGACCACTTCAATGAAGTTCGAGGGGCGCTGCTTCGGGCTTCACTGGCCGCCCTGCTCTTAGCCGGAATGCTGGCCGGGATGGTGGCCCAGACTGCCTCTGCCGGCCTACAACGGTTTGTGTCGTTTGCCGAAAAGCTTTCCCAAGGCGACCTGAAAGCGCGAATTAGCGCAGATGGCGACGCAGAGATTACACGGGTCGCCGCCGCTCTCGATCTCGGAGTGCGGCGGTTGGAAGAGAATTTTTCGACGTTAAGAGAAAGCCGCGCGCAGCTTGAAGTGCTGCTGAACAGCATGAATGATGGCGTGATCGCCGTCTCGCCCGAGATGCGGGTGCTGTGGGCCAATCATGCCATGGCCGACCTGGTACGCCATCCGGTCCGCGTGGGAACTCCGGTCATCGAACTCGTGCGCCATCCTGATTTTTTGAATGCGCTGCAAGCAGCCCTCCATAGGCGCCGTCGCGAAAGTGCGATCGTGCCCGCGCTGCTGGGCATGAAAGCCTTCTCAGTGACTGCCGAGCCTCTTCCCGATGGAGGCGTGGTGAGCGTGCTGCATGATATCTCGGAAATCGAGCGTGTCGAGAAGACCAGGCGCGATTTTATTGCCAACGTCTCCCATGAACTGCGCACCCCCTTGACCTCAATCCGCGGATACGCCGAAACCTTGCTGGACTCCGACGAACAAGTCAACGGGAACACTCGTGAATTTCTGCAAATCATTAGAAGAAACGCCGAACGCATGGGCCGTCTTACAGAAGATCTGCTGGTGCTGGCGCGCGTAGAATCAGGAGAAGAAAAACTCGATCTGCAGCCCTACCTGCCTAAACGAATGCTGGAAGAATCGGTCGCAGCATTACAGGAGAGCGCACGTGCCGTTGGCGTGCAGCTCTCAATTGATCCAGCGCCGGATATTCCGGTCATGGCGGACGCCTATGCAATTCAGCAGGTCCTGGCCAACCTCATCAGTAATGCTCTTCGTTACGCTCAGAGCGGAAAGCACATTGTCCTGGGCGCAAGGGAGCAGCGCAGCCACGTTGAGTTTTTCGTGCGAGATGCGGGTCCGGGGATTTCTTCCGAACATCTTCCCCGAATCTTTGAGCGCTTTTACCGAGTGGATAAGGCGCGCTCTCGTGAAACAGGCGGCACCGGCCTGGGGTTAGCCATCGTGAAACACATTGTCCTTAATCATGGCGGCACGGTGCGCGTCGAGAGTTCCGTGGGCCACGGATCTACGTTTTTCTTCACGCTGATGAAAGCGTAGGCATGATTACTCAGACAGACATTCAAGCGGCTGCCCGGCGGATTGATGGTCACGTTCGACGCACGCCGGTTTTGACGATGGAAAAAGACGCTTTTGGCATCGATGCTGAAATTCATCTCAAGCTGGAATCCCTTCAGCACACCGGTTCGTTCAAGCCACGCGGCGCTTTCAACTTCATTCTAAGTTCTTCCGTTCCTTCTGCCGGCGTTATTGCCGCTTCCGGAGGGAACCACGGGGCCGCTGTTGCCTTCGTCGCGCAAAGATTGGGCATCCCTGCTGAGATCTTTGTTCCGATTATCTCGCCTGCCAACAAGGTTGAGCGATTGCGGCAATATAGAGCCAAGGTCAATGTGATCGGCGACTCCTATGCCGAAGCACTGATCGCCAGCCAGGAAAAGGCAAGCATTACTGGTGCTTTGAGCATTCATGCCTATGACGATGCTCGGGTGCTCGCTGGACAGGGCACGCTCGGTATGGAACTCGAAGACCAGCTTGGTCCGCTCGATACCATTCTCATCGCCGTAGGCGGAGGCGGGTTGATTGGCGGAGTCGCGGCCTGGTATCAAAGCCGCGTGCGGGTCATCGGGGTTGAGCCGGAGTTGGCCCCCTCGTTGCACAACGCATTAGAGGCGCAAAAGCTCGTCGACGTACAGGTGAGCGGCATCGCCGCCGACTCGCTGGGGGCGCGGCGAGTGGGAGCCCTGATGTTTCCAATCGCGCAAAGGCACATTGAGCGGGTTATATTAGTGACGGATGACGATATTCGCCAAGCGCAACAGACGCTGTGGCACAAACTAAGAATGGTCGCTGAGCCTGGCGGGGCTGCTGCCCTGGCAGCCCTGATATCAGGGAGATTCAAACCGGCGATTGGCGAGCGCGTGGCAGTGGTGCTGTGCGGCGGGAATGCCCAGCTATCAAGCCTGGGGTTCGGGTAAGCGTGATTTTCGGATCGCGCTTACAGGTACGCCTGTCCAGCGTGAGATCACTTCCTCAATGATTTCGCGGGTAACAACAGGGGCAATATCAATCTTGTGTTTCTCCCGCAGGAGATTCAGGTTTTCCTGTTCCTTGCGAACCTCGTCGCTGTAGAATCGGGCTTTTTCAAGTTCGTGGTTCGACACCGCATTTTCCAGGCGGTTGGTTACCAACTTCATCCGGTTTTGGCACTCTTGCACCTCTTGGGGTAAGGGCGGCTGATTCAATTTCATCCAGGTTCCAGCCTCGTCGATCAAATCAAGGGCTTTATCAGGAAGAAAACGATTCAACAGATAGCTATTGGAGAGGAATACCGCATACTGGAGCGCCTCCTCAGTGTACGTTACGCCATGGAACGTCTCATAACGTTGTTTCGCTGTCTGCAGGACCTGTAACGCTTCAGCTTCGTTCGGTTGCTGAACCACTACTGGCTCAAAGCATCTCTCGACCCAAGGTTCGGTTTCGAGAAGCCGCTGATATCGGCTGGGGGTTGTGATGCCAATGCACTGGATCGTCCCTCGCAGAAGCGCTGGCTTCAAAATGTGCACAATCTCCAGAGACTTACCACCGACTCCCGATCCCGCTAAACGCTCCAGTCCCTCGATCAGGAAAAGCTCGCCGGATCCGCCATGCAAAACTTCATGCATCAATTCTTCGTAGCGGTCGCGGTCCCGCGCATTCAAGATAACCATAGCCAGATCCAACGCCACAATGGATTGATAGCGCAGCGCTGAAGGCAGGTCGCCTGTAGCAATACGGCGCGCCAACCCCTCTACAATAGCTCTCTTCCCTACACCCGGTTCACCCACCAAAACCGGGTTGTTCTTCTTGAATCGCCCCAGGATGCGGGTCACCTGTTCCAGTTCTCTCTCTCGTCCGACGAGCGGAGGCTGTTGATCATTCAGAGCCGAAGCCACCAGATCAAGGCCAAGCTCCAAAGATGGTTTTACTTCCCCAGTCTGCCCCATTGCGGGAAACGCTGATGCGCCCGATGATCCAGCCAACTCTTCACGCACACCCGATAGGCTGATGTCTTGCTGCCGCAGAATCTCTGCAGCAAACGATTTCTCTTCACGTAGTAATCCAAGCAACAAGTGTTCGCACCCGATATGCCGATGCGAAAGCCTTTCCGCCTCTTCCGCTGCATAGCCCAGAACACGCCTGCACTCATTGCTGAGCGGCAAATCCACTGACGTGGAAATCGGCGGGTTCTTTCCCGCCGAAGCAGCATCCTCGATTTGTTTGCGGATCGACTCGATCGCGCCCGCATTCTTCAAAAACCGGCGAGCCAGGCCTTTCTCTTCGCGCAGCAATCCGAGCAACAGATGCTCAGTTTCTATGTGTGGACTCCCAAGCTGGCTGGCCTCGAAACGTCCAAAGAAAATGGTGCGGCGGGCCTTTTCGGTGTATCTCTCAAACATGGCTGTTCAATTACCTCTTCAGGCGGGCGGCAACTTTCTGATTCTACAGGTTTGAACCTAGTATGATGATCAAATTATTATTTTTAAGCTCATCCCATGAATTTTAGAACCGACTGCATAAATCGCAAGCACTCCTTTGTTATTTCGGTAATCATCAGCATGTTGCTGTTGGCGCCTGTCGGGGCCAGCGCCCAAACATCAACGGAGCAGGACAACACGCTTGGAGAACGATATCTGCGGAACCTGCTCTCGGATCAAAAGGCCATCTGGACCAGCCCGGCGCGAATCCGTCAAGACCATCTTCCATGGCTCATTCCTTTTGTTTCGATCAGCGGCGGATTGTTTGCTACAGATTCCAACGTTGCCAAACAACTGCCTCGAAGCCCTTCGATCATCTCCAACAGCCGAAACCTGGCCAATGCCGGAGTGGCGTCTCTGGTTGCGGGAGGGGCCGGGTTCTATCTTTATGGCCGGGTGACGCAAAATGAACATGCGCGGGAAACGGGCGTGTTGTCTTCGGAAGCAGCAATCGACGGCCTGATCCTCGCCGAGGTATTGAAGCCGATCACAGGCAGGGAAAGACCTTCGGGGAATGTCCGAGGCAGATTTTTTCAAGGAGGAACTTCGTTTCCCTCCGAGCACTCTATGGCGGCGTGGTCCATTGCCACTGTGATTGCCCACGAGTATCCCGATCCGTTGATCAAGACCGCGGCCTACGGGATAGCTTCGGCGGTTTCTATTTCCCGCATTACCAGCCGCGATCACTTCCCATCCGACATTTTTGTGGGTAGCGTTGCCGGATATCTTATCGGCCGCCAGGTTTATGCAGCCCACCACGACAAGGATTTGCCGGGCGCGAATATTGGAACGTTTGTCCGCGACAAAGAGCAGTTTGTGATCCGCGCGTCGGGAGCAACATACGTACCGCTGGATAGTTGGGTCTATCCGGCGCTGGATCGCCTTGCAGCCCTGGGTTTCATCGGCACTGATATACCCAGCCTGCGGCCCTGGACGCGCGCAGAATGCGCCCGGCTGGTGCAGGAAGCCGGAGAGCAGATGGAAATCGTGACCGCCGGCCCAACCAGCGACGCTATGTATCAGGCTCTTCAGCAGGAATTCGCACCGGAGATTGAGGGATTTGACAAGATCTCCGATGCACGCGTCGAAGAGCTCTATTTTCGAGCAGGTGGTTTAGGTGGTCAGCCGCTGGCCGACGATTATCATTTTGCCAAAACCATCGTCAATGATTTTGGCCGGCCCTTTGGCAACAGCGTTAACCTGATCAGCGGATTTGCCGAGCGCACCATCGCCGGCCCTTTTGCCATCTACGTGCGTGGCGAATATCAGCACGCGGGGACATTGCCGCAAGAAACCCCTTCTACACTGCAAGCCATTGCCAAAGCCGACGATACGCCATTTGCTGTCCCAAACCGCACGAGTTCGCTTGACCGTTTCCGTTTTCTTGAGAGCTATGTCTCGCTTAATTTCCACAATAACGTGATCTCTTTTGGGAAGCAGGCGTTGTGGTGGGGGCCAGGAGCGGACTCACCCTTTCTTTTCAGCACCAATGCCGAGCCGTTGCCGTTGCTGCGTTTCTCGCGGGCTACTCCTATTGTGCTGCCATGGATTTTTCATTACCTGGGACCGCTCCGTTTTGAAACTGTGTGGGGCCAACTCAATGGCCAGCAATTTGTAGTTCTCCAGAACGCCGACGGCTCAAATATTCGGGTAGTTGGTCCACCAATTACACCGCATACGTATCTCCACGGCGAGAAATTTTCGTTTAAACCGACACGTAACTTTGAATTCTCGTTCTCACTCACAACGCTTTTTGGCGGACCAGGATTTCCGCTTACTCTTGGTAACTTTGGACGCAGTTATGGTCCAGGCAACGTCGCCGCAGGGTCTCCCAAAGACCCGGGAGATCGAAGATCGGCTTTTGACTTTTCCTACCGTCTGCCGGGAGTACGAGATTGGCTCACCTTGTACGGAGATTCATTCACTGAAGATGAGTTTTCGCCCGTTTCCTATCCGCGCAAGTCGAGCTTCCGCGGCGGCATCTACATGCCCAAGGTGCCGCGCATTCCCGCGTTGGACGTGCGCATCGAAGGTGTATTCACCGATATACCCAATCTCGATTTTGGATTGGACGCAGGAGTAGAGTACTTCAATACACGGTTCCGCAGCGGTTACACCAACAATGGCCAGATCATCGGGAGTTGGATCGGACGAGAAGGACGTGGCGTGACATCATTCGCCACTTATCATCTTTCTGCTCAGAGCAACATTCAATTGCATTATCGCAACCAGAAGGTGAACCCGCTCTTTATCCAAGGAGGCCACTTGCAAGACTATGGAGCCAGCGCCACCTTTGCCAGGGCAGGTGGAGTGATTTTCGCTGGCTCAGCGCAATATGAACATTGGGCATTTCCGGCTATCTCGCCTACTCCAAAATCCAATGTGAGCGCCGGAATCGAGGTCCGGTATCAGCCGCTGAATGGGTGGAAGCTCTGGTGAAAGGCTCAGCCAAAAATATATTTTAGATTGGTATTAAATCAGTTGTGGATCAACAACTTGCAGATTGAGATATTTCTCAAAGTAATCGAAATCACGATCCCGATGTAGCAGTTCGTGACCTTCTTCGATGCAGAAAGTTGCAATCATGCAATCGATGGTTTTACGAACCGTAAACCCAAGTTTGCGCAAGCGACGATAGTTCTCCGCGGCGGCCACTGCCAAGTCCGCTCCACCACTGTCAAAGATGTGAAATGTTGAAAGATCTTGTCGCATTTGTGCAAACTTGGCATCGTCGCGAATTCCTTGCAGTATCTCGCAAACAATAAGGTCGGTCAGCCCTAATGGCTGGCGGGTCATCTCTTGCTGAAGCCAAACCGTATGGCTATTCGTAGTACTTCCGAAATAATCAATCCAAACAGTCGTATCCACGATTACCATAGCAACGGATTAATCTCTTACACGCCCAAGGCGAGACTGATCTAAATCTCCTTCCCAACGCACTTTGCCTCTCCACCGGCGCATTGCACCTTGGGAACGGGTCTTCACTAACAGGCGCAGTCCAGCCTCTACGGCAGCTTTCTTGGTGGCAGCGCCGCTGCTCTGCATTGCTTCGCGCATCAACTTGTCGTCTATATCGATATTGGTTCGCACAGTCTTATCCTCTAATGTGTAAATATCTCATAGTTTTGTGTATAGCGCAATTGCCATATTGATTGATCGGATTGCCGGGCATATCATCGGGCGTGGCGTATTGGTTTAACGGGTGCAATCCTGGCGGGCACGCTCTGGCGCGGAGGATTGATCTCGCCACCCTCTTCGGTCGGATCGCAGGGCAGTGACAGCGTTCACGCGGACTCTGAAGCCGGTGTTATCGCGCTACCGAAGCCTCTGCGGGCTTTTTCACAAAGAAGTCCAGATTCTCCCGATACCAATCTGCGGTTAGCTGTAAGCCCTGGCGCATATCAAAGACGGGCTTGTAATCGAGGATTAGTTGGGCTTTTGCAAGTGACGGAGTTCGAAGCGCGATATCGGGGAATGGCGATTCGATGCGCACGATTGGAACCGTTCGGCCAGTTACTTCAAGGACCATGCGGGCCAGATCATAAATCGTAATAGTGTTTTGGGGATTGCCCACATTGAAGTCCTCGCCCACCGCGGCGGGACGGGCAATCATCTCCATCAGAGCGTCACAAAAGTCGTCGATGAAGCACCAGGAGCGAATCTGGGAACCGTTTCCATGCACCTCGATTCGATTTCCTTGCAAGGCATTGAGGACGAAGCTCAGGATGGCATGGGCCCCCAAACGCCGTGGTCCAAAAACATTGAACGGCCGCACGGTCACGACCGGAAACCCGGCCTGGCAATGATATGCCTTAACCAGATGCTCTCCAGCCAGCTTGGCAATGGCGTAACTCCAACGGGCTTCGGCTGCGGGGCCAATGGCCGTGGGAGTTTCTTCGTTCACATTGAAGGAGTTCACTCCAAACACCTCGCTGGTCGAAAAATAGATGAAGCGCTCGAGATGTGAGCTTTTCTCCAGAGCTTTCAGTATCTGCAAGGTGCCAACGAAATTGGTTTCAAGGGTCTCCCGCGGGTAAGTACAGACACGGCCCACACCAACCATGGCAGCGGCGTGGACGACGATGTCGGCTTCCAGCGCCAGAGCACCCAGGGACTTCGCGTCCAGGATATCTCCCTCAACTTTGCGTACTTTTGGATCGTTATACAGCGACGTAAACGTCAACGGCTGGTTCTGGAAAAAGCGGTCGAACAGGATCAGTTCGTTGTCCTTCGCCAATCGCTCCGCCAGATTTGAACCAATAAAACCAGCGCCGCCGGTGATCAGGATGGTCTTATTTCGGATATCGGCGCGCTGCGCGGGGACCGAATCCTGAGAGATCAGGCGGGCCGCGCCGTTGCTGCTGTTCCCGTTATTTTTGAGGTCTCCGGTCGCCAAGTGGAGACCATCTTTTGCATTGAGAATTTCGGTAATGGTCGGAAGGAATTTGCTGGTGACAGGCAAGCTGTCGAGCAGGGCCACCAAACGATTGAATGATCCTCGTGCGCCGGGCGAAATGCAGATCAGCACGGAATCAACTTTCTCGGTGCGCACAATCTCGGCCAGCAATGATGTTGGTCCAAGCACCCTAGCTCCACCAATGAAGCTGCCGATTTTTCTGGGATCATCATCCAGAAAACCAACGATGCGCACCGAAGGGTCGGTAGCCATCTCCCGCGCCACATTGGCCCCAATCATGCCCGCACCAATCAAAAGCAAGCGGCGCCGCTCTCCTTTTTTGAGAGCGCGGGGCCGCTTCGATTGAACCTCATAGATGTGACGCCGCAAGGCGCGTATACCCAAAGCGCCTGCCGAAGAAAGCAGCAATTCAACCGCAACAATACTGACGGGAAGGCGAACGATTACTCCCTTCGCCGGGAGCAAAACTTGTATCAATAAAAGGAGTATGGAGAAAGCCAGATACGATCGACCAGTGCGAAATGCGTCCTGCAACCCGATATAGCGCCACTGAATCCGATGCAGTCCAAAAAAGAGGTTCGACAGCAACCGGCCCGAGACGATGGCGAGCAAATAGCCCCAAAACTGATAACCGGAGAGCGCGATACTCCCGTCATAGCCAATGAGGCACGCTAAATAGAAGGCAACTCCCACGATCGCACCGTCGAGCACCTGCTGGTTGGTGCGAGAATACGGATCATACGACATCGGTTGTTCTTAGCCTCTTCTGAACGTAAATATTTCTTGGGCGGGACATCACGCGCCTTAGAACTCGGGGATTGCTCTTTTGGAACGTAACTCTAACATTCTACATGCTGATCTTTGATTTCAAGAAGTACAAAATCCGGTTCCCGGGATGCGACGGCTATTTTGTTGTTTTTCGACGATGGCGAGAGGATAATTCTTGCATGTCTTTTTTTAAGAAACTGGTCGCCCAGGTGCGAAAGCTCTTTGGTCGTCCCGTGCCGCCTCCTGAACGCGCTGATCCTTATGCCGGAGTGAGGGCTCCCATCAAAAGAGGCCCCAAAGGGCGTAGTGGCGCGGTTGCCTTGCTCGAACCGGACGAGAATTAAGCACAGCAAGCCTGCTTTTTCGCCACAGGTATTGCCGGAGTGGATGCCCTTTCCTGCTCCTTCATACAACCACTTGGCCCTTTTATGCATTATTATGATCGTTCCCAATTTGGATGAGGTGTAGGTTTGGCCGGCCTAACTTCCAGCGATCCCAAGTGGTATATTGGCGAAATTATTGAAGAAATCACCGTTGCGGGTGAACCTCGCAATGTTGTCCATCGTGACATTAAGGTGCTCTATGCGAACTCGCCCGAGGAAGCTTATGGCAAAGCCCAAGCGTTGGATAACGAATTGGAGACCGATCGCCTGGACCCCGAGCGTAAGCTGGTGCGCACCCGGTTCTGGGGCTTGGCTGAATTGAATGTCGCGCACGACGATGTCAAGGGTGGAGCTGCGCTTTTTTACCAGGAGGACATCGGAGTCCCGGGAGAGAAGACCCATCACTGGATACTGCCCAAAAGAAATCTGATTGCTTCCTATCCCGCGGAAGCGATACCCGCCCTGAGCTTCAGTTTCAAACCGAACAATTCCAAGCCTGTATCACCTGGTTAAAGCGATTTTTAGGGACCATAAGAATCCTTGCGTTGCTCAAATGAGACTTTAGGGCGAACGTAGAACCCGCCAATTTCATTGATCTGAAGATTTGTTGCCTCCTCCATACCCAGCCGATCTGCCCTATAATCAAATTCAACCACTCCTAAATTTAATTGTCCCGCGGAGAACCGATGGAACTGCGAATAGCAAACCTCTCAAAGCGATATGCGAACGGCACTCAGGCACTGCAAGACGTTACCTTGACCATCCCACTCGGGATGTTCGGTTTGCTGGGCCCTAATGGCGCCGGTAAATCGACGCTGATGCGCACGTTGGCCACATTGCAGGAGGCTGATCACGGCACGGTCATGTTGGGCAGTCTCGATGTACTGAGGCAGAAGGATGAGGTCCGCAAAGTGTTGGGATACCTGCCGCAGGAGTTTGGCGTGTATCCGAAAGTTTCTGCGGAAGATCTGCTCTCCCATTTTGCCGCGTTGAAGGGAATCGGCAATGCCAAGGAGCGGCGCGACACGGTGCTTGCCCTGCTGCAACAGACAAATTTGTTTGAGCACCGCAAGAAGGCGCTGGGGAGTTTTTCGGGAGGCATGAAACAGCGCTTTGGAATTGCGCAGGCGTTGCTGGGCAATCCGAAGTTAATCATCGTGGATGAGCCTACTGCCGGCCTCGATCCGGAGGAGCGCGTGCGCTTCCATAACCTGTTGAGCGCCATTGGAGAAAACATTATCGTGATTCTTTCTACCCACATCGTGGCCGATGTCAGCGATCTTTGCCGGCAGATGGCCATCATTCATGAGGGGCGAGTGCTGCTTACGGGCGATCCTGCCAAGCTTATTTTGCTGCTGAAGGGAAGGGTTTGGAAAAGATCGATTGACGAATCCACACTTCAGGACTACCAAAGCCGGCTTCGAGTGACTCTCACGCGGAGATTTGCCGGGAGCACGCTGGTGCACGTTGTCAGCGAGGAATCTCCAGGTGTTGGCTTTGAGCCGGTCACGCCTGATCTGGAAGATCTGTATTTTGCCACGATCAAAGGTTTTGTCCAGCAACCCGCGGCAGTTGCAGTTTAGGGGAATAAAGATGACCATCACAATAGCGCTCTTTGAGCTTCGCCAGCGGTTACGCCGCGTTTCCACCTATCTTTATTTCCTGGTGCTTTTAGCATTTGCGTTTCTATTTATGCTGATTGGCGGAGGTGCGATTCCTGGCGTCTCACTGGATTTTGGGACCGGCGGCAAGGTTTTCGTCAATTCTCCATATTCATTGAGTATGCTCATCTCACTCCTGAATGTGTTTGGCATGATCATTATTGCTGCTCTAGCCGGACAGGCGACCTATCAGGATATCGACAACAACTGTACGGCGTTCTTCTATACGTTGCCCATCACCAAACGCCAATATCTAACCGGCCGTTTTCTGGGGAGCGTGGCAGTGCAGTGTTTCATTTTTGCCGGGGTAGCCGTAGGCGCATGGTTGGGCAGCCACATGCCATTCCTGGATGCGACGCGCCGAGGGCCGGACAGACTGATCGCCTATCTCATGCCCTATATCACAGTAGTGCTGCCCAACCTGATTTTTGTTACGGCCATTTTCTTCTGCCTTGCTGCGTTGGGCAAAAAAATGCTTCCGGTTTACGCGGG
>DASZFK010000353.1:0-8286 GCA_035939855.1 Candidatus Angelobacter sp. | reverse complement strand
TTTTCGGCTTTTTTCTTTCTTCTGTATGTTTGCAGCAGAGTTGGTTAAATGCCTGCTCCATGGAATCGACGCCGCCGATAGCAGTTCCAATGCAGACCCCAGCGCGAAAGGGATCAACCTGGGAAGCATCCAGTCCTGCGTGCTGTCGTGCACTCTGGGCCGCAGTGATTGCAAACTGGGTTGCACGATCCAACCCTTTCGCTTCATTCGCATCGATCCCCCAGATTCCCGCATCGAAGTCTTTGGCTTCCGCGGCGATCCAGGCCGCATTCCTGGAGGAATTGAATCTGGTGATCGGCCCGCCGCACGGCTTTCCATCACGCACCACTCTCCACAGCGAGTCCAAGCCGAGTCCTGCCGGGCTGATGGCATACATTCCTGTTACAACAACGTGGTTCATAGTGTCGCCCCTATACAAGGATTTTGTTGGCCCTACTTCGCCATTCCGGCGGATTGGAGCTTGTCTTCTTGCTGCTCGAGTAGAAACTGGCCCACAGAATCAATCATGGCCATTCCATTTTTGTGCAGGTTTGCCTGGATCTTTTGCCGGGCTTCTTCTGTCGACTTCACGCCCAGCACTTCGATGGCTTTTTGCTCATCTGCGTTGATCCGGTGATGAACGGTGACCGTGGTCGCCGAAAGTCCCTCCTCAAAGGTCCACAGTCCCGCGTGCGAGCGCATGAATACCGGCGGCTTGGGCTGCTGGAAACATATGCATTTAGGAGCAACCGAGATACGCTGGGTCTCCAGCGCATAATCCTTGCCGTCGACATGCACATACATAGCGTAGCGTTGATAACCTTCATGTTCTTCCAGCATGTCGACCTTGGTTACATGCGACGTCAGTTGTGGCCACTGCCGCGCGTCCCAAAAAATACGAAAAACATCGTTGACACTTGCGCCAATAGCTCCCGAGTCCACTCGTTCAATAATCATTGGTCCATTTCTCCTGTCGGAATCGATGATCCCGCTGCAAGTCAGATTGTTAGATAGAATGTTTGGCAATCAACGAACCCAGTAAATCCGTTTTGAGAATCCATTAAATCCGTTTTGGGAATAATGAAGTGTGATCTCCCGCGTGGCTTTTACTCCTCTAATCCGCCCCTTCCCTTATCTCAATGTGAGCGACAACATTCTCGTGACGCATCTTTGCCCCGATGAAGGTCGCAAGTTGATCGATAGTCAGCCTGCCATCGACCGTGCGATTCGGCATAACGACGTCGAATTCTGCGTCGATGGCCTCCGCCAGGTCCGACAGACCCAGTGAATCAAACCCCAGATGGTCTCCGAGCGAATAAGAGCCTGGAACCCGGCTACAATCCATCTGCAGCTTGGTTGACAGTAGTGTGCGAAGATTCTTTTCGATGCCTGCGTGTGCAGTCTCCATGACCAATTTGCTCCAAAATAGCGGTGGTGGTTTTCTTGAACTTGTTTCGCGCCGGCCCGCCAGCAGGCCGGCTCATGCATAGGATTCGCGAGTGACACAAAAGAAACAGGAGACAGATCGCAATGCGACTTAGTCGACTTTAAGGACCCTTGGGGTTAGAGATCACAAATGGAGGAAAGCGTGCCATTCCACTTTTGGAACTAGGGTCCGGTGCTCAACTGCAGAGACTTTCCAACTGGGCAGAATCCATCTGCCTTGAAGACTCTGTTTACATATCGAAATATGAGAGCTGATCAAGTCCTCACAGGAGCGAGTGATGGCTTTGGCGATGCAGATATATTTCACTAAAGGCCAGCAGGAGAGTAATGGCCGAGAGGCCAAGCACGATGCTGATTCTCAGGACGTTTCCGGCTGTGAGCGGTCTCTTCCGCCATGCCGCCTCAGGTGCATTTCGAAGCCTGAAGAATTTCCAGACCAGGTAAATATTGATCATGGACCCGACAATGGCAATGAGCAAGGCGGGAATACGCAAGGCGTCGCGGTGCAGCGCCACCGTCCATCCTGCCGCCGCGGCAGCGATTGAGCCCAGCAGCACGCCTGTCTTGGCGGCTGCAACCGCAAATACGCATGCCGCTTCCAGCACCGCTAAACCCAGGGCCATCCAGCTTTTCGTGGTAGAAACCTGTGCCTGTTGCGCCTGCGCGCTCGTTATTTTGCTTTCTCCTGGCATGGCCGACTCCCTTGTCAATGCGCCGGACATTCTATATGGAAAGGCCCAATACGGGAAATGAATCTTCCAATAATATGTGGCTCATGCACCTCTCTTACCTGCGTTGGCATCCCTGCGTTGGCATCAAAACCGCCCGCGACCGCCGTCAATTCTTTGAATTACACGGCGAAGCGCTGAATCTGCGGCCCCGCCTCACATCTGCATTCGCGCAACTTTGTGATTAAGTCCGGGAAACATCCGTTGAAACACTGAGTCGGTGTTAGGGTCTCTCCCTATTTCCAGTTCGATGAAGATTCTCAAATTTGATGAAAAAGTCCGCGAAATTTAACAAAATAAACTATTCGTGCCGCAATATGTCACAAACTACAATGTCCCCTGGTCTTGAAGGGTGGGGAAAGCTCGATTGTGCAACTGCCAGTCACTCGCTAGACCTCCCAAAGTGAATGCAACGAGAATTCGACATTGTGTGTAAGGAGCAAGATGGAGACTCTGGTACGGCAAACTCTGGATTCCGACGCGCTGGTAGATCAATATGGAGATTATTTGTTTCGATATGCCCTGCTGAATGTTCGTGACCGGCATTTGGCAGAAGATATAGTGCAAGACACATTCCTAGCGGCACTGGAAAGCTACTCCGGATTTGGCGCCCAGTCGTCCCTGAAAACATGGCTTTGCGGAATCTTGAAACACAAAATTGCCGATCATTTCCGCAAGAACCGCCGGTATGCCCAGTTTAGTGGAGATGATCATGAGGACGCTTTTATCGACGACGGACCAATGGTTGCGGGACCTCATGGCCGGTTCATCGCGGTCCACTGGTATGCCGACCCCCACATGAAGACTGAGCGGGCCGCCTTTTGGCGGTTGCTGGCGAAAGGCCTGGCCGAGTTGAATCCTCGCGCTGCCACGGCATTTACTCTTCGGGAAATCGAGCAATTGAGCACAAAAGATGTATGTGAAAAAATGCAAATCACAGAATCCAATCTCTGGGTGATGTTGCACCGCGCCCGGCGGCACTTGCGAAAGTGCTTCGAAGGCAATTGGCTAGGCAAATAATTCCACGAGAAATGGAGGCTCAGTCAGGTTGTCAGTTGACCGCTGCGAAAAAGCTCTCTTGCTGATGTCGCAGTCGATAGATCGTAAGTTGTCACTTCGCGAACGGTTAATGTTGCGCTGCCACTTGTTTCTGTGTCGGCGTTGCAAGCATCGCCACGAATCGGGCGATGTTGTTGACAACCTGCTGCGCATCCATCGTCGGCAAACCGAGCCTCCGCTTGGAGGGCCGGCTACCGGTTTGTCTGAGGAGGCACGGGCAAGGATCAAGAGAGCCTTGCGGGAAAAAATGAAGCGCCAGACTGATATGGACCGCCGGGATTCCGCGGACAACGATTTAGATCAAAAGTGAGAGCCCGGTGAGTTTGCATGATACGGAAGAGGCAGTATTTTTAGGTAGGCCAGGCACTGGCAGCCAGCAGCAGTCTTCTAGAATTCGTTCTCCAGCCGTTTTTTGAGGCGCTCGCCAAACCCAATCGGCAATTCAAAGACACGCTCATCAGCAACCAGGACGACAACATTTCGAACTCCATCGACAACTGCGCTGCAAAAGCGGCAATAAGCCAAGTGCGCCTCTACTTCACCCAGCAGGTCAGGTGCGATTGTACCTTCAATATAATTCGATACTTCTTGCCATAGCTCGCGGCATGTCATAGCCATGGATTTCTTCCTCGTTTGAAAGCTTCCCGGCTGAGCAGCTTGCTGTTCCTCACGACTGGGGTTAGCAGGTCCCGCATTTGCAACCGGGCCCGAACCAGGCGCGTCTTTACAACCGCTTCGCTCACGCCGAGGATCTCCGCTGTGTCTGCCGTATCATACTCCTGAAGATCACGCAAAATGAATACCTGACGGTAGATGTCCGGGAGTTGTTTGATGGCGTTTTCAAGGGCCTCCCGGATTTCGTTTCTTTCGAGCGCCTCTGAAGGAATCTCGCGCCAGTCCTGCAGTACCTGGGGGACATACTCTGTCTCCTCGTGGTTATTGCAGTCGGCGGGGCGGTCCAGGGATTCGTATAATGCAGGACGAAGTTTCCTCCGCCTCATCTTGGCTTCATTCAGGGCAATCCGCACCAGCCAGCTTCCGAATTTGCTTTCCCCCTTGAAGTCCTTCAAGTGACAAAGTGCTTTGATTAAAGACTCCTGGGCGCAATCCTCTGCCTCTGCCTCATCGCGCAACACCGAGAGCGCGCTAACATAGACCATTCTTTGATAGGGAGCAACCAGGTCGTAGTAGCACTCGCGCTGGCCATTCAGAATGCGAACAATCAGTTCAGCCTCGCTCTCGATCAAATTCTGGGAAGAGACTGTCTGCTGCATCACTCCAGCGTAGTTGGGACCCTTTGACATATGCTGTCCTGTTCAACGAAATATTGCCGTCGTCGCCATGTCACCTGTCCCTTATTAGTCGCAACTTATGCCGGTCTCCTTACAATTCCATTTCCGTTTTCTGGCCATTGCTGGCTATCAATATATTTTCTAAAAAGGACTTCCCATAACGCCTATTGCCCTAAAACAAGAGGGGAACCGTAAACGCGGTTCCCCACTGCAGCTATTCGTGCGCGCAGATTAGAGTTGTCTCAAGAACGCGATCAGTGCTTCCTGGTCCTCGCGGCTCAGCGTCCTGAACCGCCGAATGACTTCTCGGGCCTCACTACGATTGGCCTTGGACACGTCGCTGTCATACGCCGGACAGATTACCTTTTCCGGCGAGGGGCCGTAGGCCACATTGGTTTCGGCATTTGGTGGTGGAACCGGACAACCGGCTCCAGCAACGTTGGGTGTGTGCTTGTCATCGGGAGCGGGCAGGTCATGCAACTCGATGGCAGCAAGGATAGCATCGTCCAGGGTCCGCACGACCAGTGGAGCGTTGGTCATGCTCTTGTTTGTAGTTACAGTGCCGGCCGGCTCGCTGTCTACGGTTAGCCTGCTCAAGAAGACACGGGCGTCATGGAGGAAGGGTGCACCCATCCTCCCCAGACCCATAAGGGGTGCTGTGCGGAAGTCGCGTCCAGTTGCAGAGCCCTTCTGGTTGGAGAATGTATCGTCCGTCAAGCTGCGAGGTAGATCGAACGTCGCGAACACAGGGCGACCTGTGTCCCCATCCTGACCACGGGCGTGGTTATCACCGGAACGGTCATCATCGTTGTCCCCATGGTGATTGGCGACCCGGGCGATGACCAGTGGATCACGCGTTCTGGTGGCAAAGCGTTCCGCATCGATGACCGGATTTTCGTGCAGGAGAAAATCGGAAAAGATCGGAGCCCATACGAAGCTGAGATTCTGAGCGCCCACTTCGGCTGGAGACTGGCCTGTCCGGTGAACGGGTATATGGCAACCAACGCAGTTCAACTTGCGATCACGCTGATTGATGGCGTGAGGATCGAGACCGTCATCGCCGCTGGCCGGCATGCGTCCAGCAACCATGCGGTTAGCAAATGCCTCGAGATCAATCCCGAACAGCTCAGCTCCACGCTGTACCTTGGCCTCAAAGCCATCCTCATCGCGGCGCTTCGCCGGGTCAGGAGACTGCAGCAAGTGCAGCAGTGCATCCCCAAATTCCGGTGGAGCCGTGTTGCGGATGAAATTGCGCTCGCTAAAGGGAATCGAGAGGTGAACCTCAGGACCGTGGGGATTGTCGAAAGCAGCCTTGCAGCCCGGCTGCGCGGCATTGATGGGGGCCAAGTTGATCTCGTTCATGTTCAACAGACTTGTGAACGAGAGTTCCCCTTGCAGCCCGCCCGTGGTGAATTGCAATATCTCCACGCCGTTAGCGCGGAGTCCGAAGCGGCCGACACCACCGACAAAGCCGCCTTTGGCAGGAATCTCATTGTGGCGACCAGCAATGCAATCGCCCCCGCATCCCATCGCCGCGGCAAAGACGCCGAGCGTAGAGGCGTGAGTCAGGATGTCCTGAGGATCCTCGTTGGCGAGGATATCGTTTGTTGGTACGGCTTCCATCAGGCCTCGGCCGATATATGGCGGACCAGCGCGCTCACCGACACTGCGGCGAAAACCGATAGTTGAAAGATTGGTTGCATCGCGACCGACAAGATTAATATCGTCGTCGAGCGAAGGAAGCGGTTTGGGCAGGCAGGCCGTAACTGAGGGCCGGACATGCTGAACAAATCCGCCAAAAGCCTGAGTGGCATTCGTTACTGGGTTAACAAAAGTTCCGTCGAGCGGGTCAAACACGTTAAGCGCGAGAGAAAAATCACCAAAGGTGGTAAAGGCCGCAGTCTTCCCTGTATTGTTTAATGCATCCACGTTGTCCGGAGCACGACCTGCTCCCGTGGCTGGATCAAAACCAACAAGCCTATGATTGGTTGGCGACGAGCGGGCAGCCCGTGATACGAGAGACACGCACGGCGACCCCGGAATACAAGAATCCGGGTTTACTACGCCAGGAATGGGGGGTTGCTCAGCCGTGCTCTCGTGGCAGCCAAGACAGAATGGCTGGTTATTCATCGGCCCCCCGCCTTCTTCGGCTGTATGGGGCGTGGTAAAGAACTGCATTCCTTCCAGTAGGAGCTTGCGCTCAGCGTCGAGCAGGCTCGGATAGACCAATGCGTTCAGGTCTTCAGATTTTAATGGAAAGTTGCCAACGACCCCGAACCTCTCGCGTGGAACGCGCTCCACTGGCCGTAACACCTTTCCGGCTGGTGGAGTTGCGACCACGAAGCCGCTTGAACGTTCCTGGTTCCGTTGTTGCAGCAGTTGTTGATCCGATGGCACGTTGGAACCCAATTGGCCCATCGCGGCCACCGTCGACATACAAACCATAAGAATCACTGACAGCCTGGGAAATGTCTGTTTTCCGTCACTCATTTCAACCTCCGATCCGGTAGTCTCCGCATACGTCACTCCTCTCAACCTAATAGGCACTCGCTTTGCCTTATGAATGCCCACACGTTAGTCGGCGGCATGAACTATTTCCTTACATGCTGCCAGTCAGCTTCTTATTGACTGGACTAGCTTTCACGCTCGAAAGACTGTGAAGAAAAAACTCATTCACCGAACAAGTTCTCTTGTAACCATTTTTTATTTCGCACATCTCACCAGCGTCACAATGGTACTGGCTTGGATTTCGAGCTAGGAGCTTCAAATACCGCACTCGAGGGCTTGCCGCCATGGTCTGGGGGGGGTATGAATATATTGCGCAATGACGACATTCGAATCAGGCTTATGATCTTTGTGATCGGCTTTGCACCGATCGCTAGTCTTTCTCTTTCGGCCTTCGGCCTGGTTCCATTGCATGTCAGCGGTCCTCTGATAGTTGTTCCTGCTGCTATCGGTGCGCTCATCATAGGTTCAACGGTCCCCCGATATGCGTCAACCCTGCTGCGCGGTTTCCTCCTGGGAGTCAGTGCGGTGTTCTTATATGATGTGACTTGCCGCTTCCCTTTCATGTTTGCTGGATTGTGGCCTGATTTCATTCCCAAGATAGGAAACTATCTGCTTCATCGCGATAATGTTCACTGGTCGGTCGGATATCTGTGGCGGTATATAGGCAACGGCGGTGGAATGGGATTGGCCTTCTACGCGATATATCCTTTGTTGAGCGCCCGTATTAAAGCAAGAGCAATTAATGTGGGTGTGTTTTATGGGATCACAATATTCGCCTGTGCATTGGTGACAATCTATTGCTCTCCTGCTGGCAGAATCTATTTATTCGATCCAACCCTTCTCACCGCTATTTTTGGATTTATGGGGCATGTTGTGTTTGGCTATGTGTTGGGTTACGGTGCAAAGCATTATCCCGATCAAGTGTCTTTGATGCCGGTTCATCTTCACCAGCCTCATTCATCTATGGCGCAACAAATAACAAATACCGCGGGTGATTGAGCTTAGTTCTTGATTCAACGCATTGCAACCAAACCCGTCTCATCGTTTTTTCATCAGCCGATTGGATCACTTCCGGTTGGCCGACCCTAGGTCCAATAAAGTCTCGCGGTCTATCAGAATTGCCCTGAAATCGCCGTGCCACCCTTGCTGAGCAGAGTATGGAGCTCAAGAATTTGTAGCTGAACTTCCTTAAGCTCTTTGAGAAGCTCCACCCTGCCTTGCTTCTGTTCATACTTTGCAATCTCAATTGCGCCAAATAGGATCCAGAAGCCTAC
>DASZFK010000352.1:0-3844 GCA_035939855.1 Candidatus Angelobacter sp. | reverse complement strand
CGAACAGCACCTCGCCCGCTTCCACGTGCCGCAGGGTGCCGTGAGGACGCAGTCGCTCGATCTGCGCAGGCGTGAGAAGAGGGAAGGCCTCAGAGCCCGGTTCGACAGAGATGTGATTGGTCACAGCAGACATAACTTGATTTTAGCTCCGCAACAAAAATCGAAACCGATGCAGTGTAGATGAGGTGCGAACGCGGGACGGTGCAGTGATCGCCTCCGAAATAGCTTGCGGCGCATGGCTACAAGCTAAGTTGAAAGGCTGTCCGTCTACACAGAACTAAGAGAAACGCCAGCAGCCAGGAGTCTATGTGGCGGATGACCTCTGTCAGACTCTTGGTCACCGCTTGATTTTGTACCGACTCATCAGGCGCTCAGTTTGTGGTAAGGCGGAGATAACCGGCTTTTATCCTTAAATCCCACCACAAGGTTTTAAGTAAGAAGCTATTCTCATTCAGTTGGATTTTCTTCAGGAGGAGAGGCTCCGCCTAGCTGAGATCTTGGCGGGTCCACGGCAGAGGCGGAATCCCTTTGAGGTAATCCGCTTTGTCCCAGTTTCCGCTCCGCCGGATAGGCTTGAAGCCGACTGGGCGGAAGACTGCGACAAGATGATCTTACGCCGATGCCCGGTTTGTGAACAGGAGTCGATCATCGGTCACGGATGCCGGCGCGAGCAGGCACACGACGAGCATCACGACTGGATTGGCGTCCGTCGTGGACGCTGCGCCGTCTGCGGGAAGACATTCACATTCCTTCCACTGTTCTCTCTGCCTTATACGCATTACAGCCTGCCGGCGCGCTGCCATGCATTGCAGCGGCGTTTTGCGGAGCAGGGCATTCCCCAAGCTCAAGGACTCTGATCGTTTGCCCGATCCGTCGACGGTGCGGCGCTGCTCAAGTGGGCTGGACTGTTTCCAGTTGGCTCTTTCCTTTCTCAACCTGGCCGTTATTCGTGCAGCCCATTGGCTGGCTCGCGAGCATCAGGCTATTGACCACGCTGGGCCACCGGCGTGGATAACTCCGGCGTTGCAGCTCCTTCGGCCTTTGCGTCTTTAGGAAAAATACTTTCCCCCACCATCCTTGCCTGGGATTGGTGGCGTCACCCGCCTATGCTTGGGTCCGGAGGGCGAGAAAGCGTTATGGGCGAAGACGTCGAAGAACTAAAACGGCGATTACCGCTTCTGGAGTATCTGCGGCAGCATAACTGGACTTGTGGCTGGCGAATTGTTATTCCTCCCAAGATTCCTGAGGATTCCCCGTCCTACTACCATTCTTCGATGTGCAATCTGGCCGTTCTTTTCATCCATTTCATTGCCGTCCTGGCTCGGTTGCTCGGTCCTGGCGGCGTCCGTTCCATCGTTGCGGGGTCGCTTCTCCTCAAACACCAGCTGCTGATCGTGAATCGCTCCAGGCAACGATCGCCGAATCTATCCGCGTCGGAGCGCATCTTTGCCGGCTGGATGGACACGCGACAGTCGGGCCATCCTATTCAGTTCCAACCGGCACGGCGCAACTTTGAACGGTGAAGTGGGATTGCTGCACCCGATCCCTCGGTGGCGCTGATCGATCTCGCTTTCCTTGGCCATCGGTTTTCGCCTGGAATTCTTACTGCTCTCACTATTTCTGGAGTTTTAGAGCTAAACTTCCAGAGCGTGAAGTGTTGGACTCCTTTAATCATCGTCGGGAGCTGTCGGTTCCGTTTTATCGTCTAAAAAGTACTTTGCGTCTTTTGTCGCCGGAATGGTCCGGAAAGGTCTAGGGTTATGCTCGAGTTGAAAGAAACTTGTGAAGTCCGTGACAATACGTCGATCTGCAAAAGTAAGTGCACCCTCGGCGATGCCAAAGTTCTGTTCGATGTACCTGACGATGCTACCGAAATCGAGCGTGCTGTTATTCACTAATTGCCGAGTGTAGGCGGAGACTACGATCATCGGGACGCGGAAGCCAAACTGGTATCCGCCTTCAGGAAAAGGCAGGATAGGCGGCGGCTCGTGGTCGTACCATCCACCCCAGTCGTCCCAGGTGATAAAAATAGCGGTAGAGTCGTTGGAATTGTTTCCCCAGTAATCGCACTTGTGCTTGCTGTTCGTCCAGCTGTTGCCGATGGCATTCACAATGGAAGCCACCCACGCAGGTCCGCCGCCGTTATTGCCTCCGGGATGATCAGAATTCTGTCCCGTCGGGATCACCCAGCTAACTCGCGGTAGCTGACAGTTGGAGATGTCGGTCAGCACATCCTTAGAATTGCCATCAACAAATCCATTTGCCGCACCCTTGGTCCAGTCCTTACCTCTACACTTCCCAGCACTCGGCACACAAATATGATTGATCGCAACCGGCGCGGTCCAAATGGCTTGGGCGCCTGTTATGTTGGTCGTGTAATAGGTCCAGGTAATGTTCAAAGGGTCGAGCAGGTCCGCGACAGTCTCATGCTCGAAACAGGGGAAGATTTTATTAGAGGGTTTCTCGACACCGTCCTGATCAATCAACTGAACCCTCTCCTTTGCGTCCGCGATGCAGCCTACATTCAAAATATTAGCTTCCCCTATATTCTCTGCGGCAAAGATGCCCGCATGGTCGTCCGCTGCGCTAGGCGCGGATGTGGCTCCAAAAAGGAACTGATGCGCAGGGAAGCTTGGTCCTTGGTTGGTCTGGAACATGTAATTAGCCCAGCCGTACTGCGTGGCAAGAATCAGATAAGGATCTAACTGATGCGCTGGTTTCTTGTAATCGACGTACCTGAATTGCGGATGTCTGAATTTAGTGCATTGCGAAGCGGGTGCGCACGACACTAGAGCAGCTCCATCCATCAGGCACTGTCCAAGGGAGTTCTTGTCGCATTCGTTATTCCATGCATGGATGTGGCCGTGACCCAGATCGTAAGTATTGACTAACGGGATCGGAGCTGGTTGAGTGAAGCCCGTGGATGAAGTCTTGTCCAGCCAGTTGCTGGTCTGAATGTTATATTGACGTCCGGTTGGAGTCGCACTACAGGAACTGCTGTCGCCAAACGGAGGGGCGCACAAACCCTGGAATAGGTTGTCAGGCGAGCGGTTTTCCTGAACGATCACCACGATGTGCTGAAAGGTTGAGATCTGGGCTATGGCCGCCCCAGACAAGAAAATAAGTAACAGCAAACTTCTAGTTATTCTCATCACCCTAATCCTTTTTGGATCTAAAACGGCAGCGATTGTATACCATCCCGCACCTGCTCACAACAGCTTCCCTACGCATCAGTTCCTCTTGAGCAGCAGATAGTTCATGTCGCGATAACCGCGGCCGTGTCGCAGCAGAGCTTTGATGTTGCTGTTGACGGCTTCAATCACTCCCATCGGGACCTTGATCCGGCAGTAGTGCAAGATGCCATGGAGATGATCCAGCAACATGCGGGCTAGTTTCTCCATCGGTTTCAGCTGCTGCCAGCGCAACTGGTCGATCCAGCTCTGCAGGTAACGCAACATGGCCCCTTCGTAGGTGTAATTCCACAACTGCGAAAGGCTCTCCTTGAGGAGATAGGCTTTGAGAATGCGCCGATTCAAAGCAAACAGGGCGTTCAACTGGCGTCGCTTCCCCCGGTCCAAGTTGAGCCAACTGGTCAAAAGCAACCAGCGCTTTCCCCGTACCAGATCCCGTGCGGCTCCTCCTTTGCGGAAGAACTCCGCCCGCCGCACCTCATCCAGGGGTCTGTCCAATTGATGAGTGACACGTTCACCACAGGCGGATAACTCATGGATAACCGACGTAGGTGCGAGACCGCTAATCGATGGGGTTAGCAATGCAGCCATGTCTACACGCGAGTGGTACTTCTTTTTTTTACCTGGTTGTAAATATCCATGAGAAGTTTGTA
>DASZFK010000351.1:0-1533 GCA_035939855.1 Candidatus Angelobacter sp. | reverse complement strand
GGTATCAAGGGGTATGCATAAGAAAAACAGAAACTGCAAGTCGCCTCAGCTCATCCTATACGGTGTGTTAGCATCCATGCGAAGAGATCGGCCTGATTCTGAATGAGAACTCGGCGATTCCCATTTTCCCCACTGCGTGCGTTCCTGGTGCTAATCTGGTCCGGCATCTCCATTTTTGCGCCTGCCGCCCCCTCGTTGTCTCTGGATGATGTTCTAAAGCAAATGGATCGAGAGCAGGGTCAATTTCAAAGCCTCACGGCCAGTATTGAGCGCACCAAGGTAACCGTGGTCGTAAATGACCATTCCACCGAGTCGGGCCAAATTGAAGTCCGCCGGGATGGCAAGATGCGCATCGACCTCACCTCTCCGGATCAGAAAACAATCTTACGGGATGGCGATCATATCTACGTCTACACACCAAAGATTCGCCGTGTCGAAGAATACGATCTCGGCAAACGTCGGGATCTGATAGATCAACTCCTCCTCTTGGGCTTCGGCACCTCTGGCGATAGCGTCAAAAAGAGCTATTTGATCACCTTGCAAGGCGAAGACAGCTTAAACGGCCAGAGGGTGGTGCACCTTGAACTAACGCCGCGTGCCGATGACGTACGGAAGCAAATTTCGAAAATCGAACTCTGGTTGAATGAAGGCAACTGGCTTCCTGCCCAGCAGCAATTATTCGAGACGGGATCGGGAGATTACTCGATCATTCGGTATTCGAATGTGGCGCGAAACGTTCCAATCCCCGATGCGCGCTTTCGTCCCGCATGGCCAAAGGGCGTCACTCGGGTTAAGCCGCAGGATTAGCTCTAAGCCCGAGTTCAGCTTCCTTCGGGCTGGTACGTCTTTGCCTCAGCGGCAAGCAGCGCCTGCTTGCGCTTAACTCCCCAGCGGTACCCGCCCAAAGCTCCGTCTTCACGCACAACACGATGGCACGGAATCAAAATCGCCGCCGGATTAGTGGCACAGGCGCGAGCCACGGCGCGCTGGCCCTTGGGCAGCCCGATCGAGCGAGCGAGATCGGAATAACTTCGCGTGCTGCCGCGAGGAATCTGTTGCAGCGCTTCCCAAACCCTGCGTTGAAAGGCAGTGGCCTTGACGTCGAGGGGCAAGTCCAAATGTGGTTGCTCACCGGAAAGGTGCCGCACGAGCTCTCGGACCCATCGCGAAACCTGAGCTGGATTTTTGGATATCTTTGCTGCCGGGTATTCGCGCTGAAGCGCCGCTTCCAAACGCTCCTGGGAATCACCCACGTAGATTGCTGACACGCCCTTAGCGGTTCCGGCGACGAGTAGTTGGCCCAGATGAGTTGGCGCTGTCGTATAGCCAATTTCCATGCCCTGCCCTCCGCGCCCATAGGTGGCGGGAGTCATACCCAAATCTCCGTTGGAGTGTTCGTATAAGCGGCTGGATGAACCATACCCTGCCTCGTATAGTGCGCTAGTCACGTTCCTACCCTCCCTTAATTGTGCTTTGAATCGACGCAGACGAACTGATCGAGCGTAAGCGCCAGGACTAATGCCAATCATGCGG
>DASZFK010000350.1:0-2103 GCA_035939855.1 Candidatus Angelobacter sp. | reverse complement strand
AGCAGGCATTTGAAATGGGCGCCAATTTCGTCCTCGACAAACCTCTGGCTATCGACCGAACCACCCGCAGCGTTCGTGCTGCACAAGGGCTCATGATACGTGAGCGCCGCCGCTATCATCGCTATTTGCTCAAAGCTGCAGGGACAATCGTTGTAGATGCTGGAACAGAACTGCCCGTAGACATTACCAACATCAGCGAGGGTGGAATTTCGATTGAGTGTGTCCGCCGTCTCGACGAGGGTGGAGCGGCCCGCCTCAAATTCATGTTGCCTGGAACCAAGAAGCCGCTCGAGATCAAGGGCGAAATTGCCTGGTCAGGCGCGGACGGCCGGGCCGGAATCCGCTTCCAGGTTTTGCCCGTAGCTGCCAAAGAAGAGCTTGAAAACTGGATGGAAAAGCATGGACTGATGAGCAATGGAGCAATGTTCATCAACGCTACAGCACAAGCATAGAAGTACTACAATTACTAAGATAAGAATTCAGCCCACGCCAACGGCAGCAAAAAATCTTCCAGAAACTCGTTAGGACTGCTTTGACTCTTTTATGTCTTCCTTGGCTTGTTCGTTGGCCTTTTTGGTTTCTACTTTCGGATCGACATCGGGCTTAAGTGCGTGAATAGCATTCTGCAGTGCCTTGGACGAGCCATCCACCATCGTATGTTTCAACTCTCCAAACGGAATCTTTAGATTATTGGAAGCGCGAACCGTGGCCACAAAGTCTCTTAAGTCAACAAATCCCTTAGAGAGATTATGCGGATCAGAGCCTTCTGGCAGCAAAGTCTTCAACTTGGTGGTGAGCTTGTCGTTGATTTTAAGCTCGATGTCCTTGGTCCTGGTTGTTTCGGGCGTATCTGTAGAGCCGAGACTAACCCCTCCGATCCCATGTGTTGACGTAGCGCCCGCGGCACCGCTGTCGCCGCGACCTGCACCGCTGTCGCGACCACGTTGCGCCTGCATGATAGTTCCAGCGACCAGAATTCCAACCACGATTAAAATCTTTGTAGCCTTCATTTCGCGTGACCTCCGCTTAGACTGAGATTCTCTCAAAAAACATGGTAGTAGGTTGTTTCGAAATTCACAACAAATTTGGATCTATATCCCCTGTGCGCGGGGCTGAATGCCGAGCTTTTTCATGCGTGAGATGAGAGTTGTGCGCTTGATCCCCATCCGTGCAGCGGCGCCATCGGTTCCGGCTACGCGTCCTTTGGTCTCTTTGAGGATTCGCAAAATCTTCTCCCGTTCGCTTGACTCGCGCATCGAAGAAGACACAGGCATGGGACCATTCGCGCCATTGGTCAACTCCCCCACGGGCACTTGCAGTGTTGAACCGTGCGTGAGAATAACTGACCGCTCGATAAAGTTTTCCAACTCGCGAATGTTTCCCGGCCAGCCCCAGCTTGATAGCTTTTTCATAGCAGCTGCGGGTATCGACTGGATTTGCTTCTCCATGCGGCGCGCATACTTTTGCGTAAAATACCGAACCAGTAAGGGAATGTCTTCGGGCCGCTCCCGCAAGGGAGGAATGCGTATTGGAAAGACATTCAGCCGATAATAGAGGTCGCTCCTAAACTCGCCGCGTCCGATCATCCCCTCGAGATTTCGGTTGGTGGCCGCCACCAAACGCACGTCCACTTTCTGCGTGCGGGTGCTCCCTAGCCTTTCAAACTCGCGCTCCTGCAAGGCGCGCAGCAGCTTCGGTTGGATGTCAATGGGGATGTCTCCTACTTCATCCAGAAACAATGTGCCTTGGTCCGCAAGTTCCAGTCTCCCGATTTTCTGCGAAATGGCCCCGGTAAATGCGCCCCGTTCGTGGCCGAATAACTCGCTTTCCAAAAGTCCTGTGGGAATCGCGGCGCAATTAAGCTTGACCAGGGTACGATGTTTGCGACGGCTGCGATCATGAATGGCGCGGGCAACCAACTCCTTTCCCGTGCCTGTTTCACCTAAAAGCAACACCGTCGAGCTGCTGGGAGCTACTGTTTCCACGAGACTCAAAACATGCCGCAGGCCGGGACTCTGGCCTACGATGCCTTCAAAATCCAACTCGCCTCGTATCTCATCTTCGAGATACAGCTTCTCTTGGGCCAGTCTGTCCCTAAGCTCG
>DASZFK010000349.1:0-11007 GCA_035939855.1 Candidatus Angelobacter sp. | reverse complement strand
GATGTTCTATATGTGGGGCGGCCCGCATTCGGCCAGGAGCAAAGCACGGTCTCGATGTTCAAGTACGATCCTGACGGCAAGACTGCAACCCGGATCAAGGTGGAGTTAGGACGTGGTTCAGTGCAGGCCGTAGAGGTCATTCGCGGTTTGAAGGAAGGCGACCGTGTCATCCTTTCCGATATGTCGCGTTTTGACAATGCAGACCGGGTTCGCCTGGAATAGATTTTGCTTGAAGTTTGGGCCAGAGATTTGTTGCGGAACTGCCGGTAACCATGCCGCAGTTCTTGAGAAAAAATAGTTTTTGAGAATTTTAGAATTGAGGAGATCGAAATCGTGCCAAACGGACAACCGCTTATCACCCTTGAAAACGTTACAAAAGTATTTTACACCGACGAAGTAGAAACACATGCGCTTTCCGGAATTCATCTGGATATTAAGAAAGGCGAATATGTTTCGATAGCGGGACCGTCAGGCTGCGGCAAATCGACGCTCCTCTCGATCATCGGCTTGCTGGATTCGCCCACGGACGGCACCTACGTGCTGAATAGCAAGGCCGTTCAAGGTCTGGATTTCTCGGAGCGCGCCCGCATTCGCAACCAGGAGATTGGGTTTATCTTCCAAAGCTTCAACTTGATTGGCGATCTCAACGTCTATGAAAACGTCGAGCTTCCGCTGACCTATCGCTCCATGTCGTCGGCCGAGCGCAAGCGTCGTGTACAAGAAGCCCTGGAAAAGGTAGGGATGGCCCACCGCATGAGACACTATCCCTCTCAACTCTCCGGCGGTCAGCAGCAACGTGTGGCCGTAGCGCGCGCCTTGGCCGGTTCACCGTCGATCCTTCTGGCGGACGAGCCTACCGGAAACCTGGACTCCCGCAACGGCGAAGCAGTCATGGAACTGCTTCAGCAGTTGCACCGTGAAGGCGCCACCATTTGCATGGTGACTCACGATGGACGCTTTGCCAAACATGCGGATCGCACAGTCCACCTCTTCGATGGCAAAGTGGTAGAAGAGACCGAGGGTGCGCGGCAAGCTGCGGAAGTTGTCTAACAGCAGATTTTGTAAAGATCGGGTGATTCGGAAACCATAAAAGGCTGCCCCCAGCGTTTTTTGTTCCGATTTGCCCGATTCGTATTTTGTACATGTCCATTTTATTCCACGATCTTCGTTACGGCTTGGCGAATGTTGCGGAAAGCGCCCGGCTTTACCGCGATTGCGATCATCACTCTTGCGCTCGGCATCGGAGCCAATACTGCCATCTTTAGCGTTGCCTGCAGTAAATCAGCGTTTATCAGTTTCATCAGCGTCATCAGTGGCAAGGTTTTTGGTTGCGGCTCTGCTGCTCCGCGTAACTCTGCAATGCCAGTGCCTCAAAATCGCGTTTTTTCTCGCAAATTTTAGATCGGCCTCAACTACCCAAATTCCCCTCTGCGGCTTCTGCGTGCTCCGCGGTGTAATTCGTGTTTATTCGCGTGCATTCGCGGCTAAATGGTTTTCGATCAGCGTTCATCACCGCAAATCAGTGGTAAGAAACGGTTTTGGTTGTGGCTCCGCTACCCTGCGATCTCTGCGGTGGACGGTTTTGATTTCCTTTGCGTCCTTAGAGTACTTTGCGGTGAAATCAGTTTTGGTTGTCGCTATGCTGTGCCATTTCGGTCTTCCAATGTTGTTCGCTTCCGAACAGCCGTATTCGCTTTCGAACACCCGTTTATTGTCGATTTCAGCAATATTGCGACTGATGGCCCTTTATTTTCAATAGTTTAAAAAGTATCCACTTTAGGCCCGAAAAATGCGATTATTGTAGGAACCAAAAGGTCGGTTACTCCGTTGTAGAGGGAGGAGGGACGTTGTATGGAGACAGCGAAAAGGGCCGCCATCATGATGTTTGTGGCAGTGCTTATGCTTACTTCCACCGGCTTTGGATCCAAGAAATGCCGGCCTACTGGACGGGCGGAATCAGACGACGGAACTGCTCAACGAATTAACCTCATCAAGAGTGGAAGCGCGCAGCAGAAAGCCGCCGCCGCCTTTTGGTTGAGCAAGCAAGGCTCCCTCGACGTCAGCATCATAAACTCCCTGGTCGATCTGCTGGGCGACAAGACGGTCGTTGATTCTTCGCAATACCGCTACATCGTTGCCGAACACAAATCAACTCTGGGTGAAGAAGTGGCATTGGCTCTGGTACGCATTGGTCCTCCATCCATTCCGCCGCTCATTCATGTTCTAAAGACATCGCCGCTGCCGGAGGCCCGTAAAAACGCGGCCCGGGCACTGGGAGCCCTGCACGAAAACGAAGCCGATCCCAACACGGTTTGAAGATCGCCTCCCGGCTGGTTGTTGTCGAATATCTGCTGCCTATCTGAGTAGCTGGAAACGCCTTGCGTAACTGCAAGGGAGAGGGCTATGTGCGCCTTGTTCGGCGACTGGCCGTGGGCAGATCGTCGATTTTGGGAATAGTATGGTGATGAGCTTCTACAACGGACAAGATTCATGATTCAATTGACCAATATCGAAAAGACCATCAAGAGCCCGGCAGGAACGATCTGGCTGCTTCGCCGGATCAATCTCGAAATACGCGAAGGCGAGTTTGTCACGATCATGGGCCCTTCCGGGGCGGGAAAGACTACTCTTTTAAGCATCGTCGGATTGCTGGATGATGGCTGGAGTGGAGACTATCTGCTTCTGGAAAAACCGGTTCATAAGTTGGACCGTAAAAAACGCGCAGAGCTGAACCGCAAGCATATTGGTTTTGTTTTTCAGAGCTACCATCTGCTCGACAATTTAACGGTCCAGGAAAATATCGATGTTCCACTTTCCTACCGTGACATTCCTCGTGCTCAACGCGCAGCCATGGTGGCCGATATCCTTGACCGCTTCCAGATTGTAGGCAAGAAAGATCTTTATCCCAACCAACTCTCCGGCGGGCAACAGCAGTTGGTGGGAGTGGCCAGGGCAGTGGCAGGCAATCCGCAGATCATCCTTGCCGACGAACCTACCGGCAATCTTCATTCTGACCAGGCCCGCGAGATCATGGAGTTGTTCCGAAGATTGAACCAGCAGGGGACCACGATCATTCAAGTGACCCACTCCGAAGTGAATGCCTCATTTGGCAGCCGCGTAATCCAGCTTAAAGACGGATGGATCGTGAGTGATACCAAGGTTGCGGAAAGCGCGACCGTATCCGGTGTACCGCAATGAATACGCCTGGGAGAGCAGCGATTTGAGCAAAGTAGAAGCACTGGCAACAGCCGCTCCTGTGCAATCGACGCGCATCCGCGTTTTGATCGCCGACGATCAGGCCGACGTCCGCGAGGCGTTGCGCTTGCTCTTGAAGGCGGAGGGCTACGTCACCGAGATTGTGAGCAATCCCGCCGCTTTGCTCGAAGCCTTGAAAAGTAATGATTTCGATGTCGTGCTGATGGATCTCAACTACCAGCGCGATACTACATCCGGCCAGGAAGGCATTGACCTTCTTTCTCATATCCAAGCTCTCGACAGCAAGCTCCCGGTCGTGGTCATGACCGCTTGGGGCAGCGTAGAACTGGCAGTGGAGGCAATGCGCCGCGGAGCTCGCGATTTTCTCCAGAAGCCTTGGGACAATCAGCGATTGCTGACCATTCTTCGCACCCAGGTTGATCTTTACCGCATCATGCGCAGGGCGGAGCAACTGGAGGCTGAGAACAATCTACTGAGGGCACATAATCGTCCTGTATTTATTTCGGAATCCAAGGCCATGCAGCCCTTGCTCACGTTGATAAGCCGTATTGGTCCCAGCGATGCCAACGTGCTTATTACCGGCGACCATGGAACCGGCAAAGAAGTCGTTGCCCAGACTCTCCATGCACTCTCCCCGCGAGCATCCCGGCCCATGGTCACGGTGAACACCGGCGGACTGCCCGAAGGCACCTTTGAAAGCGAGTTATTCGGACACGTAAAGGGCGCATTCACTGATGCGCGCTCCGACCGTGTTGGACGCTTCGAACTGGCTGACCAGGGGACGCTCTTTCTCGATGAAATCGCCAATGTGCCTTTGAAGCAGCAAGCAAAATTGCTGCGCGTGCTGGAAACAGGTGAGATGGAGCGCGTCGGCTCATCGAAAACGCGCAAGGTCAACGTTCGTGTGCTCTCGGCCACCAACGCCGATTTGAAACAGGAAAGCGCGGAAGGCCGTTTTCGCTCCGATCTACTCTTTCGGCTCAACACCGTTGAGCTGCACATCCCACCGTTGCGCGAGCGTCGTGAAGATATACCGCTGTTGGCATCGCACTTTCTTAAAATCTATGCTGAGCGATATCGAAAACAATTGACCGGCTTTGAAACGGCGGCGATGCAAAGATTGTTGGACCATCCTTGGCCAGGCAACGTGCGCGAATTGGACCATTCCATCGAGCGTGCTGTCTTAATGAGCACGTCGAACCAGATCCAGGCGAGCGATATGGGCCTGGAAAGCGACAAGGCCAGTTCTGCGAAAATCGAAGAGATGAGCCTTGAAGAAGTAGAATATCTTCTCATCAAGAAAGCCTTGGCCCGCCATTCCGGGAACATTAGCCATGCGGCGGAGGCGCTGGGGCTGAGTCGAAGCGCCCTTTATCGTCGCATGGAGAAATATGGCATTTGATCCACTTGGCCAAATCGACGAACAACATTCTCTTGCTCGGCGAAAACTCAAGTATGACACTCAGATTTGGCTTTTTGCCCTCTTGATCAGCCTGCCTGGCGCTTTGGCGGCTGAACTCCTGCTCTGGTTTGGCGCGCATTCGCTCGAGCTTAAGTGGACCCTGACCCTGTTGCTGGTGCTCGCCTGGTTCATCGGCGCATCCCTGTTGCACGAGCAAGTTATGCGGCCCTTGCAAACTCTTTCGAACATGGCGGCTGGAATCCGTGAAGAAGATTTTTCCTTCCGCGTGCGCGGCGGTGGTCGCGAAGATGCCCTCGCGGACTTGGTTTACGAACTCAACGCCATGGCCGACCGCATGCAGGACCAGAAGATCAGCTCTTTGGAAGCCACTGCGCTTCTGAAGAAGGTCCTGATGGAAATTGATGTGGCGGTGTTCACCTTTGATCAGCAGCAGCGGTTGCGGATTGTGAATCGGGCCGGTGAGCAACTGATGGGTAGAATTGCCCCTCGTTTATTGGGACTGACCGCTGAAGAACTGGGATTGAATTCCTACCTGAGCACCCCCGGGCCGCAAACCGTGGAGACGACGTTTCCCGGCAAGCATGGCCGTTGGGCCGTAAGTCATACCAGTTTTCGGGAAACGGGTGTTCCTCATCAACTTCTGATCATCTCCGATATGAGCCGCGCTTTGCGTGAGGAAGAACGCCAGGCATGGCAGCGCCTGATTCGCGTGCTCGGACACGAACTCAACAACTCCTTGGCTCCCATCAAATCGATTGCCGGCACTCTGGCTTCGATTGCCGGTCGCGCTGAACTTGCCGATGAGGTCCGCGAAGACATGCAACAAGGCCTTCGTGTGATCGAGAATCGCGTGGAATCCCTGGGACGCTTTATGCAGGTCTACACCCAGCTCGCGCGCATGCCTGCGCCCATCAAGTCCAGTGTTGACATCGAAACTCTGGTAAAGCGCGCCGCCTCTCTCGAAAACCGGCTGCAAGTGAAAGTGCGCTCCGGCCCCAGGATTACTGTGGAGGCCGATCCTGACCAACTGGAGCAGTTGCTGATCAACCTGATTCGCAACGCCGTCGATGCTTGTCTTGACTCCTCGCTCGATCACCCGGGTTCCGCCGAGGTCGGATGGAAGCTGAATGGCCACACCGTAGAGGTTTTTGTTGTGGATGAAGGCCCTGGGCTCCCGAATAGCGAAAACCTTTTTGTCCCATTTTTCACGACCAAGCACGGCGGCAGCGGCATTGGCCTGATTCTGAGCCGTCAAATCGCCGAAGCTCACGGTGGCACAGTGCAGCTAGCGAACCGCAAGGACCGCACAGGCTGCGAGGCGACTCTGGCCCTGCCTCTAAGCTTGGACTTAGAGTAGATGCTTTTCTCGTAAGAATTCATCATCAGACCAAATCAATTCTTCTCTGCGTTCTCTGCGGTTGATTTTTGGGTTTTCCTTTGCGGCCTTCGCGCCCTTTGCAGTGAACCGGTTTTTGGCTCCGCTACGCCCTGGAAGCGATATGATGTTATATCGCATGGAAAAAGACCTGCATACCTTAAGAGACGACATGATCGCCTTCATCGAAGGCCATGGAATGAAACGTTTTCACGGAATCATCAATGATGATATCGCGGGTGTAGTCTGGACCCCTCCCGAGGAAGACCAGGCTGATTCATGGAAGGATTTTGTCGAACTGGCCAAGGCTTCAGGCGTCACCTTTATCACGATGCATGATGTGTTGCTGGAAGAGGACGATGTGGACTTTCTGGTAGATCGCCTGGAAGACTCCAATTATCTGAGCGAGGAAGAACTGGAAGAGGCACGTTGGCTCAAGAATTTTGTCGGCCAATTCGGGCACATTCAGCTTGGCTTTCCCTGCCAAGGAGTGATGTTTGTCTACCAGGTCTCGACCGAGTGGTACGACACGTTTGAGCGTCTCGAATCCACTGCCGACGACTTTGACGGCATCCTGATTGACGATGACGACCAGGACGATTGATCGCGTTTTGCACTGGAATCAACTCAATCCCGACCCTCAGATCGTGACGCGGCTTGCATCTGAAGCCCATCTATCACCGCTCGTAGCCCGCCTTCTCGCCCTGCGGGGGATTACAAGCGGCGAACAGGCCGCGAATTTTCTGGCGCCGTCGCTTGCGCAGCTTTGCTCTCCATATCTCATGTTGGGGATGCGGGAAGCTATCGAACGCATCAGCGCAGCCATCGCCAATCACGAGCAAATCCTGATTTACGGCGATTACGATGTGGATGGTACGACTGCGGTCGTAATCCTGAAGACTGCCATCGAACTGTGCGGGGGAGCGGCTGATTTTCATGTTCCTCACCGGATCAAAGAAGGTTATGGGATCAAAGATGATGTGATCGAGCGCGCTGCTGCCGGAGGCGTAAGGCTGGTCATTAGTGTAGACACCGGGATTCGCGCATTTCAGGCCGCCGAAACCGCTTTGCGGGTGGGCATTGATTTGATTGTTACCGATCATCATCTACCGGAAGCGCATGAAGGCGTGCCCAAAGCAGTTGCTGTCCTGAATCCCAATCAGCATGGCTGTAACTACCCATGCAAAGCGCTTTGCGGGGCGGGCGTAGCGCTCAAAATCGCCCAGGCATTATTTGCAAAATTCAAAGATGGAGTTGACCAGGCCCGGCTCATTCCTTCGTTTTTGAAGATGGTCGCCATCGCTACGGTCGCCGATGCCGTTCCGCTTGTCTCAGAAAACCGCACGATTACCAAATTGGGGCTGGAAGGTTTGCGGCGTCCTGTCAATGGAGGACTCAAAGCATTGATGGAGGTCTCCGGCCTGGCACAAAGCGGACGCGCATTAAGCGCCGGCGATGTTGGTTTCCGCCTTGGCCCACGTATCAATGCTGCAGGTCGCATGGATGTGGCCCGCGACGTGATTGAGCTCTTCACATGTAAAGACCAGGCGCGATGCCGAGAGATTGCCGAAAAGCTCAATCTACTTAACACAGAGCGCCAGAATGAAGAAGCCAGAATCATGGCCGAGATCGAGGCCCAACTTGCCGGCCAGCCGGAGCTAGGAGAGAAATCCTGTGTCGTTTTCGATGGTCAAGGCTGGCATCGCGGCGTGATCGGAATTGTCGCATCGCGCGTCGTCGAAAAAACCAATCGCCCGGCCCTGGTCATTGCCATCGATGGCGAAGAAGCCCACGGCTCAGGCCGCTCCATTGCTGCGTTGCATCTGCTCGACGCTCTTGAATCCTGCCACAAGCTCTTCACTCGGTTTGGCGGTCACGCGCACGCCGTAGGTTTTGCTCTGCCCAGCAAGGATGTCATGGAACTCAAGCAGCAAGTCGATGAGTTCGCCCGCGCCCACCTTACACCGCAAGACTTCGTGCCCGAGTTAAGAATCGACGCCGAGATTCCCTTAAGCGCGGTAACTCCGCAATTGCTCGAAAGTGTCCAGCAACTCGAACCTTTCGGCCACGGCAATCCCGAACCTGTGTTCTCGTGCCAGGAAGTGAGCCTGCTGCTGCCGCCCAAAATTATCAAAGAGAAACACGTCAAGTTTCGGGTGAATCAAAAACTCGCACAGGCCAAATCCAGCTACACCTACGAGGCGATGGGATGGCGCATGGCGCAACGGCTACAAAATGCACCCTGCCAGCCCGGAGATAAGTTAGACATTGCCTTCACGGTCGGCGTAAACGATCATCCTGAATTTGGCGGACTGGAACTGACGCTAAGGGACTTCAAAGCACAGCTTTCCGTGGCCCAAGCCCAATGAATTAATTTGGGTTTGGATTGCTCTTCTTGACGGTCTTCTTCTTTTTTGGAGGGGTATCGTCATCGACAATGATCTTCTTGGGCTGCTGCGACGCTGTGGTTTGTGGAGTGGCCGAAGGCGCAGCAGTTCGTTTGACCTGGGCGTCCAACGTAGTGGCTGATTTTTCCACATAGCTGGAGAGGTTCTGGCGCAGTTTGTCGAGCGACGCAGCATCGCCGGCCAATGGTTCGTACTCCTCTTTTTTGCCGAATGCTCCTGTGGCCTCCGCCAACGAACTCATGAACTCGTACACCACATTCATGTTGTGATAAAGCTTAAATGCCTTGGAGACGCTGTTGGGGTCAGCCTGGAGATCGCTGATCAGTCCGGGAATAGCGTTATAGATGTTCCGTTGCAGCGACTCGGTTACCTGCTGCATCTGCTGCTTCTGCGCGGAATCAGTCTTCCACTTTTCAATATGCAATTTGCCCAGATCGTCCATTGACGAATGAGCAACTCTCTGGACGTCAGCCACAATCGCATTCAGTTCCGGGCTTGCCGGCTGCGCCGCCGCAGGTTGGGAAGCCGGCGCTTGGGCCGCTAAGCCTGCACAAAGAAAAAACACAATCATCGCTGTTTTGACTGACGTCATTAGACACTCCTGCAACCCACTTAGATGAGGATAAACCGTGGGAAGGTTACTTGGGAAATCTCAAACGACATGAGTTTTCCAAACCATGTTCTGGGCATGCTCAGCTTGTAGCGGCAAGTTTGACAAAATCGTCGGCCCATCGGACAGCCGCCTACCCTTAGAAATTTTGGCAATTATGGCAATTATGGCACTTTTGGCAATTCCTCGATTTCCACTTCAGCGTTTTCAAGAAACCGGCTTACCAGCATGTAGAACCCGATCGTGAGCAACAACTCGGCCATTTGACGTTCGCTTAACTGGCTGGCAACAGCTTTATAAAGCAATTCCGGGGCTTTCACTTCCCAGACTACGGATTCAGTGAACGTCAACACCAGCCGCGCGAATTCCGGGAGGCAATCATCGGCGCGCGCTCGAAGCGCCGCGGCGATCTCATCGTCGGAAAGGCCCACAGATTTTGCAAGCCTCTTGTGCTGATAAATCTCATAAGTTGCCCGGCTGATTGCACCGACGCGAAGGATCACCAGCTCTCGGAGTTTAGGGTCAAGTTCCGATTCGGAGAGAAGCGCGCGTCCCAATGCCAGGAATCCGGGCGCGGCTGTCCGGGCATGGGCAATAACTCGATACAGGTTGAGCGGACGGCGGTCCCACAAAGTGGCGACCTCAGCAGGAAGCGATGCTCGATCCAGATAAGAAAGACGGGTCACAGGAAGCTCCTTTGAAAAATTGCCACTTCGGCACACCTCAGCGCAGGCTATCAATGCCAAAACTGCCATGATCGCCAAAATTTGAATTTTGCACAAGACTGGCTTCATGCAACGATCCCTGACTATTTCCGTCTCCCTTCTGCCGCTGTTCTGATTCCAAGCCCGCGGCAGTCCAAGATACTTCGTGTTGATTCTGCAAAGAGTGGTCAAGTCCAACGAGGTGAATTTGGCTCATCCCTCGCCTGCCGTATTCAGAAAACCACCGCATATAATTATGGGTCTCGAATGAATCCCCAAACTTTAACGGCCCAGGTATCTCAAATCCCTGCTCTCGACACTCCTGTCGGAAAGAGCAGACTGTTTATTTTTCTGATTGTGCTCGCCTGGCTGATCATTTACGCGGGCAGCCTGTTCCAACCGTCGCTGCTGGATGACGCCGATACCGTTCATGCCGAGGCGGCGCGCGAGATGGTTGTCACGAACGATTGGGTCACGCTTCATATCAACAACGGCATTCGCTATCTTGAAAAGGCCCCATTGATGTATTGGCTGGTCGCCTCCAGCTTCAAAGTCTTTGGCGTTCATGATTGGTCCGCCCGTCTGCCGGTTGCCTTGGGAGTTCTGGCGCTGCTTCTGGTCGTATATCGGTTGGGGCGACGCATTTACGGCGCAGAAGGCGGCCTTTTCTCGGCGCTGGTGCTGGCCACCGGTTTCGGGCCTTTTATCTTCACTCGCATCCTCATTCCAGACATGATGGTTGCGCTATGGATGGCTTTAGGCTTTGATTTCTTCCTGACAACGCTGGAGCAGGAAAAACCTTCCCCGTGGGCGTGTTGGGGCCTTGCCGCAACCATGGCCCTCAATGTGCTTAGTAAAGGCTTGATCGGACTGGTCTTCCCCGTAGCTACCATCTTTATTTATCTCGCGATGACGCGCAGTCTGCGCCACCTCCTCAAACTACGGCTCATTTCCAGCTTCCTTGTGTTTCTGGCGATTGCTGCGCCCTGGCATCTTCTGGCTGGCATCCGGAATCCCGCACAAGGAGAAGCTCGAGGATTTTTCTGGTTTTATTTTGTCAACGAACACTTTCTTCGTTATCTGAACAAACGTGTCCCTCGAGACTATGACACATTTCCACTAAAGCTCTTTTGGGGGCTGATGCTGGTTTGGCTCATGCCCTGGACAGTATTCCTGGTGCAGGCCTTAGGCGAAATCCCTCGCAGAATCTCTGCCTGGCGCGCCGGACTTTCTCGACGGCAGCGCGGCACATTGCTGTTCGCGCTATGGAT
>DASZFK010000348.1:0-3731 GCA_035939855.1 Candidatus Angelobacter sp. | reverse complement strand
GAACGCCTGGATCTGGTCCAAACTTAACTCCTCGGCTGCATGCATGTTGATCGTCAATCCTCAGCATGCCATTTCTCTCCAGGCTCATCTTGTGTTGGAATCCCACCCCTTCTTCAGGCTCATCTTGCATTGGAAAAGACTATGGCTTCAATAGTTCACACGTGTCAAGGTATAATGAATTGTCTCATGAATTCGCGGAGCACAAATTGGTATGCGATGCAGTTGCCGGAGCGTTCGCTGGCCTGCTGGGTAGATTTCCTCGTCTGTCCGCGTCGCCACCTGGCAGTGCTGCCTTCTCATGCGCGGGCTAATCTGTTCGCAGGCGACTAATTTTCCTCTTATTCGAACCATACCTTTCAGCCTGACTGAGGGCTGCTTCTACAATTGCGCTTTTGCGCGCCCGTAACGTAATGAAAAGAGGATGCTCATGTCGACGCAAACATTGACTTCTATTGCAGGTCCCAAGATCAAGACCAAGCTGCCTGGACCCAACGCACAAAAAATTCTGCAGGGCGATACTCAATATGTCTCGCCCTCATATACACGCTCCTACCCCCTGGTGGCCAAGCGCGGCCGGGGAGTTATGCTGGAAGATGTCGATGGCAACGAATTCCTGGATTTCGCCGCTGGAATCGCGGTGGTTTCCACCGGACATTGCCATCCTCATGTAGTGGCCGCGATTCAGAAGCAGGCTGCCGAACTGATTCATATCTCGGGTACCGACTTCTATTACGAAAACCTGGTCACATTGGCCAAGCGGCTGGAAAAGATCGCCCCGATGAAGGGGCCGGTAAAGGTTTATTACGGGAACTCCGGCACCGAGGCAATCGAGGCGGCCATGAAGATGGCCCGCTATCACACCCAGCGCCAAGGCATCGTCGCGTTTTATGGCGCCTTCCATGGGCGCACCATGGGCGCGCTCTCCCTCACCGCTTCCAAGGTGCAACAGCGGCGTCGATTTTTTCCGCTGGTTCCGGGAGTGGCTCATGTGCCCTTTCCCGACGTGTATCGCCGCCCCGAAGGAATGACCGAATCGCAATACTCGTTGGAGTGCGCAAAGTTCATCGAAGACAAAGTCTTCAAGACGATCATGCCTCCGGAAGAATGCGCCGCTATCTTCATCGAGCCTATTCAGGGCGAGGGTGGATATATCCCTGCGCCTGCGTTGTTCATGAAGGAGTTGCGCCGGATTTGCGACCAGCACGGAATCCTGCTGGTGGCCGATGAGGTGCAGTCCGGTTCGGGCCGTACCGGCAAATGGTGGGCAATCGAGCACAGCGGAGTGGAACCGGACATTATTACGATCGCGAAGGGAATTGCCTCGGGCATGCCGCTTGGCATTACCGTATCCCGCGCCGAAATCATGGATTGGGTGCCGGGATCCCATGCGTCGACGTTTGGGGGCAACCCGATATGCATCGAGGCGGCGCTGGCAACCATCGATGTGCTGGAGCGCGAAGCCATGCACAATGCCGAAGTCGTAGGTAACCAAATTCTGCGGCGGACTCGAAGCTGGGTGGATAAGCATCATATCGTTGGCGACGTGCGCGGCATGGGCTTGATGATTGGGGTGGAAATCGTACGCGACAAAATCAGCAAAGCGCAGGTTCCGGATGTGCGTGATCGCATCGTCGAGCTGGCATTTGAACGGGGCGTTCTATACCTGGGAGCAGGGCCAAGCTCGATCCGAATCGCTCCGCCGCTGGTGATCAGCCAGGAGCAGGCCGATATTGGATTGGATATCCTGGAAGAGTGCATCTCGATTGTGGAGAAAGAATCGAAGAAGTAACAAAATTGGGGCCTTGCATTTTTTGGGCGAGGTCCCACTTTTTATTGCCATAATTGGCAAAAGTGCCATAATTGGAAATCCTAAAAGATGCCTCGTCGAATGACACGGTTCGCTATTCGCGCTCTGGATTCGCTTTCGCGATTTTTGCCTAAGCGTAAATCAGAGGCTCAGCATCTGGTGACCGGGCGTCGCGGAGAAGAAGAGGCTTATTTTTATCTGCGGAAACAGGGCTATGTGATTGTTGCCCGGAATTATCGTACCGCCGGCAGTCGAAGTGAACTCGACATGATCGGCTGGGACCGCGATACGCTCTGCTTTATCGAAATAAAGACCCGCACTTTTCGAAACGAGCTGTTGCCCGCCGAATCGGCGGTTGATTTCGAAAAACAGAGCGATCTCTGCCGGGTAGCGCGGGAGTTCCTGCGCAAAACCAGGAAGAAAGAAGATCCTCCTTTCCGATTTGATATTGTCACCATATATCTGGAGCCAGGGTTAAAGCCGCAGATCACCATCCTGAAAGACGCTTTCGCCATGGTGTAAAAAGATGGCTTAAGATATGGATTGTGCCTGAGCTACGAAAAGACCCCATTACCGGCCGCTGGGTCATTATTTCGACCGACCGCGCCCGGCGTCCTGGAGATTTCTCTCGCGAACCCGTAGTCATCAAGGGTGGTGTCTGTCCGTTCTGTCCTGGTAATGAGCACAAGACACCGCCCGAGATTCTGGCGTATCGTCCGGGAGAGAACCCGGCTCGTAACAGTTCAGGATGGAACCTGCGTGTGGTGCCCAACAAGTTTCCGGCCCTGGGAATTGAAGGCGATCTCGAACGCCAGGCGGATGGGATGTTCGACAAGATGAGCGGCATCGGGGCGCACGAGGTGGTCATTGAAACCCCGAACCATACAGAGACGCTGGCCACCATGCCACTGAAGCGCATTGAAGATGTCTTTTGGGCTTTCCGTGACCGGATTCTTGATCTGAAACAGGATCGTCGGTTTAAGTACATCATGGTGTTTAAGAACCATGGGGAGCCGGCGGGAGCGTCCCTGGAACATCCGCATTCGCAGTTGATTGCGTTGCCGATCCTGCCCAAGCAGGTAGTGGAAGAGTTGGAAGGTGCACGACGATACTTTGCCAATAAAGAGCGGTGCATCTACTGCGACATTATTCGCCAGGAGTTGGAAGAACGCATCCGCATTGCCGCCGAAAACCAGGATTTCGTGACGCTCTCACCTTACGCGCCGCGCTTCCCGTTTGAGACATGGATTCTGCCCAAGCGCCATGAATCGGCGTTTGAGAACTCGCCGTCGAATGTTTACGAAAACCTGGCGCGCATGTTGCGGACAATCCTGGTCAAATCGATTCATGTTCTCGATAACCCCGCTTACAACCTGGTGCTGCATACCTCGCCCATCCATGAAAATACGAATGATTTCTACCATTGGCACCTGGAGATCATTCCCAAGCTAACCAAAACCGCGGGCTTCGAGTGGGGGACAGGGTTTTACATCAATCCCACGCCACCCGAAGAAGCTGCGAAGTTCCTGCGCGATGCCAAGGTGGAAGAATTGCAGCCTGTGCAGGTGTAACAAGCCCTACCACTGATGACGCTGATTCAACGGATGAACACCGATCGAGTGTGGCAGATCCACCTGTATTTTTCCTGGCCACTCTTATGGCAATGAAACTTTGGAAAAAACCGGGAAAAGAGTTTAAGATGGCATCCGCATCTGGCAAAACCATCCTAACTTTGAACTTGGGGCGACCAGTCTCGCCAGGACAGGAGCGGAATGGAACGGTTCTCAGGATTGCTGGGTATCCTCGTTTTGCTTTCGCTTGCATTTCTTTTTTCCAACAATCGCCGCGCCATTAATCCCAAGATCGTAATGTGTGGGGTGGGGCTGCAGTTCATCTTTGCCTGGCTTGTGATTCGCTACGAGGG
>DASZFK010000347.1:0-12642 GCA_035939855.1 Candidatus Angelobacter sp. | reverse complement strand
GCTAACTTCCTGGCAAGTTTCTCAACCGACATGCAATCGGGTGATCGCGCGTGATCGGGAGATCGGGTGATCGGTTTTGGAACAGTCATTGATTTTAAACACCTTATCATTGCAGTTAGTGGAGAGCCAAATCAAAACCATGTAGCCACGAATACACACGAATGAATACGAATGAATCGGGCTGATCACACTTCGTTTAACCACAACGTAGCGGAGCCACTCCAAGTCTATTTCACCGCAAAGCCCCGCCTCCGGTTGGCCGGATTGAACAGTCTGTGACTCGGCGGGATTGCCAAAATTGCCATAAATGCCAAAATTGCCAAAATTTAAAAAACCAAACGTCACCGCAGAGAAACAAAATCGGTTTTGTCCGCAAATTCTCTCGTTGCTTGAGCCATGGTTTCTCTGGCAAAATTCATCATCAGCCCATCAGACCAAAATAATCTTCTCTGCGGTTCTCTGCGCTCCCTGCAACGCTAACAATCAAATTCTTGCCGGGCCGCGAAGAATTTTTATCGTCGCGCAGTCTAATCAGCGTTCATCGGTTTTGCCTGAGTCATCAGTGGTAAGGTTTTTGGTTGTGGCTACGCTGCTCTGCGGCCTCTGCGGTAAACGTTTGATTTCGAACTTCTCCGTGCCTCCGCGCCTCCGTGGTGAGTTTTGGTTTTTAGTTGTGGCTCCACGCTGTGCCTCCGTGGTGGATTTGTTTTTGCAGTGATTTCTCTAGCGTTGTCTCACCTCCAACTCTACGGGCCGCGCTACCGAGTTCACTTCCGGGTCGTAGTATTCGTAGACGCGGGACTTGAATGTCCGTGCGCGAATTGGGTACTTGGCGCGCAGGCGGTAACGGAGTGTGACTGTATCTCGTGGCGCGAACGAATCGAAGTAGAGGATGGCCTGGGTGGCCGTCAGGCTGAATTTTTCCAGGCGTCCGCTTTTTTGGCTTGCGCTTTTTTCCTGGTACATCTGGAGGTCTTCGCTCAAGAGATCAAACCCTGGAGGAATGCCGAGATCGACCATGACCATGTTGGCGGATTTCGCCAAGTTGTTCCTGATCGTCGCGGTAACATGGGCGATATCGTCTTGCGCAAGGTGAGTACGATCATAGGCAACGTCGATGGAGAGGGGCTCGTCCGCCGGCTTTTTGTCCCAGGGAACAAAGAATTGACCCACGACCTGATAGGCGAGGCCACCCTTGCCTTCAAACTTTATTTCTACTGAAGCAGCCTCTTTGGCGTCACCAGCTTTGAACACGAATTGATGGAGCAGATCGTTGTTGTCGGGAGTAAGAGTAAGTTTCTCCGCGGGCTTGCCATTGAGCAGGACTTCGAGGGTGCCGCGAACGTCGCCCGAGCCTTTCTCAGTCGCCAGCAACAAAGCCCTCAAGGCCATGATGGTCGCCTGCGTGGTGCCCCAGGTTCCTGAAGAATCCTTTTTCGAGGCAAGATAGGTCATAACTTTGCGTGCTGTTCCAGAAGCCTGACCCCACTTGAGCAGGGCCTGCACTGCCAGTCCTGTGGTTTCCACGCTGGCGCTGGTTCCCGTGGCGTAGACGCTGGTTTCCTCGGCGCTCCACCATGCCTGCTCGTCTTTCTCAATGCGCGCATCGAGAAGAAGCTGTATTGCCTGCCGGGTGAAGTCGCGGTCTTTCCCGTAATCAGTGGCGAAGTTGGCTAGCACAGCCAGCGTGTATGAGTCGAGCTTCGCTCCCGATCCCATGTTGTTTTCGATAAATTGCTTCGCCTTCTCAACCGCAGACCCGTGATAGCCGGTATTTTCGAGGGACCAGGCAAGGTAGGCGGTAATGCGCAGCATATCTTTGTTATAGCGGTTGGTCGCGCCTTCGTTGATGAAATATGTGTCAGGCTTCCAACTGCCATCGGGCTGCTGCTGCGAGGAGAGCCATTGCTGGGTTCTCTGGATGACGCTGGGATCGACCTGGTAAACCTGCGACATATCATAGAACTCCATCAGGCCATAACCGGTCAGGATCTTGTTGGCAGGGGCCTGGCCAAACCATGAAAATCCGCCGCCTGGAACTTCAAAGGTCAGCAGCCGCTGGTAGCCGTTGGCGATGTATCCCTCGGCCTTGGCATGAACTTCAGGAGTCAGCTTCTTAGTGCGCTTCATGTAGTCGAGCGCCAGCACGTTGGGATAGGTGCTGGACGAGGTCTGCTCGAAGCAGCCACCCGGCATGCGCAGGATGCTATCCATTCCTTCGATCACCTGGCTGAGCGGACCTGGGTAGAGCCTCACAAAGATCTTGCTGGCATCAGGAATGCTGCTTTCCGGAAAATTCAGTTCGTGGCGAACGGAGGTTTCCAGGCGTCCATTGAAGACCAGGTTTTGCTCGCGGCCATTGGGAATGACTTCGATTTCCCGGACCACGATATCTTGTCGCCCGGCCCCGCCTTTCATGCGGGCGGAAAGCGTCAGCTTGAATTTTCCAATACGCCGGGCTTCGATAGTGTATTGCGATCCACCGACTTGAGAGGCATCTACGGTGACGGACTTCTCGGGAATGTCATCGACCATGGCAAACCAGTTGGCAGGTTGCAGTTGCAGATTCACCTCTCCGCGTTCGCCTGAGTAGTTGTAAACAGCCACCGGAATGGAGACGCGATCGCCCTGGGTAAGCGTGACCGGTAAGTCCAGGTCAACGAAGAAATCCTGAAATACCTTGATACTTGAGGTGGCGCTGCCTAACGCGCCGTGCGTGGTGGAAGCCATCATGGCCATCCGCCAGGTGGTGATCGAATCGGCCATCGGGATCACGATGCTGGCCCGGCCTTGCTGATCGGTAATGATCTCGGGATTGATGTAGAGCGCTTCCGGGAAATAAGAACGTACGCGAGCGCTAGAGGCTCCTTCGTCCTTAGCCACGGTTGCGGAGTTGGTAGCTTGAGCGGCGTGATCCGCAACGTCACCAGTGCTGGCTTGAGCTTTGAGAACCATCATGGGCGCCGGGACTGCCTTGCGCTCCGCCATAGCATCGAACTCGACTAATTCGCGTCCCCTGCCGGCCCCGAAACCGCCGCCGGCTCCACCGCCGATTCCGCCGCGCGCGCTGGGTTCCTGCAAAGATAGTGCCCCCATGCCCCAGGCGATTCCGAAACTCTCATTAGGAACCACGATTTTGGCAGGTTCCTTCCGAAGAAAAGCCGAGAGCGCCGCGTGATCTCGTGCAGCCAAGTTGATTTCTTGCGAAATGGTCTCAGTACTGGTGGAGATTTCAACCAGGTAGTCGCCCGCAGGCAAGGCCGCCAGGTGGAATTGTCCATTGGCATCGGTGCGGACGGTTCGCGCATTCCTTGCTGAGACCTCACGAACCTTGACGGCCGCTCCCACCAGAGCGCCGCCCTCCTGATCCACAGCCGTTCCCACGATTTCGGCTCGACCGTTGAATGGGCCGCGATCATGGTCAATTTTGACATCTATCGTGCTAGGTCCGGAACTAGGATGACTCACGATCTTCTTATGGCGAACCTCCAGGTAGGTGGCGAAGTCATCGCCTGTGTTGAATTGCTTATCGGGACCAGCACTGTGGACGAGATAGTACCGTTTTTGACCGTCGTCCCAGCCCTGCTCAACACGAATATTGTTCGACCACGCGTCGCGAACGGCAGGCATGATCGCTGCGATTTTGACCAAGTCGGTCTGATCGGGCTTTTGTAAGACCATGCGGTTTAGCTTTTCTGCGAGTTGCTGGACCTGAGCCTGGAATTGCTTGTAATAGCGATGAGCATAGTCGGATTGCTTCGTCGTTGGCACCGATCGCCCGAACTCTGTCTCAAATTTGTTGGCGCTGACCATGTCTGTCGCTGAAAATAAAGCTCGCGCGGCGCGGTCCCGTTGATCAGCCTTTGATTTCTCTACCGGCTCCACGACGTCGGGCATCCCAATGGAATGGATCTCGTAGCGAGGTTTGAGCACTTCCTGCTCGAGATAGAAGAAGACCTTGGCGAAGCCGGGTTGTTTCTCCGCCAGGGCGAAGACTGCCTCATCGACAACCTGCAGGCCGAGTGCGGCTTGCACGCCTTCGCCTCGCGAGTTGGTCACACGAAAGCTAACGTGCGCCTCGCCACCTGGCTTATAGAGGGCGGAATCTGCAACGGTCTCGATCTTGAGTTCGTCGGCAGGCTGAACGAAGATCAAGCGGTGGTCACCCACCGGACGCGCATCGCGACTAAAAAGGTAGGCGCTAAAGTCCACGGTACCTGCCAACTCAGGGGTTGCGGTGAGTGATAGTTCTGCCTGGCCATTCTCGATATCGAGATCGCGCGTCAATATCGTTTGACCCTCCTTCACGATGTCCAGGTATGCGGTGCCGCGCTTTTGAGTAGAAAAAATGTGGAGCTGAATGCGCTCCCCGGCGCGGTAAACGGCGCGTTCGGTCCGCAAGAGAATCTGGTCGAGGCCATCGCGAGATTGTAGGTTGATCTTGCTTGAGGCGTGGTTCCCCTGCTTGTCGGTAGCCTCAACCTCCAAGATCTGCGTTCCGGTACCGGCATTGACGCGGACGACGGCAACGCCGCCATCATCGGAAGCGGCATCCTGGATGGGGCTGCCGGCGGCGCGAACTTTCAAACTGGTGTTTGCAGGAGTGCCATCGGGGTACGAAGTCAAGACAAAAACCTGGTTTTCCAAATTGGGAACCAGAGTGCCTCCTTCGGGAACGGCGGTGATCACCAGAGGAGACTCGCTCACTGTAATGGGCTCGCCGCGTGTTTCGGAATGGCTGGCGGAATCTTTCACTGTGGCTTCAACAAGCACGCGCGCTGCTCCTTGGTTCAAGGGACGCCCGGCAAAGTAATTGGGCAATTGCAAGTCAAAGTGATATGCGCCTTCGTGATCAGTCGTGCCATGTACCGAAGCTGCTTCGAACAACGCAACATCCGTGCCAGAAGCCTTGACGGTAATTTCGCCTCCATCGACAGGTTTGCCAAAAAAGTAATTGGCGTGAACTGTTCCGGTTACATGGTCGCCGGGCCGGTAGCCGCGCTTGGCCTTGTCGCCCTTGCCGGAGAAATCAATTGCGACTTTAAACTTTGGCAGAACGTATTTTTCGACGTTGAGTGCGATCTCGGCGGTATTGGTGGGTACGCTATCGGCTTGACCCATGAGGGCGCGAAGGTGATAGGTTCCCAGGTTGACTTCGTCGGCAAGCCCGAATTCAGCGGAGGCGACTCCAAATTTATCTGTCTCTGTAAGTTTCTTGAAAACTTTGTTGCCGCGAGAATCTTCTACCTCAAAAGTCAGCTTATGGTTGGCCGCCGCTTCATGGTTCGAGCGATCGAGAGCCAGAGCGCGCACGTGAATGGTCTGGCCTGGTTGGTAGATTGGCTTTTCCGTAGTAAGAAGAATCGACACCTTATCTTCGAGACGTACCGGCTGCGTGAATTCGGTCGATCCGATGGGTGTGTCTATGAGATAGCGCAGTTGATAGTTGCCGATCAACCCCACAGGAAGACGGAACTGGGCTTCCGTGGTCCCTCGGCGGTTCAGCTTTCCAGTGCAGAGGATGCGGGATTTTTTGTCGGATTTCTGATCGGTAGATCCAAGTTCGATCCGCACGGAGCCCGCGCCGGGAATAAGTTCATTCTTTGAGTCCGTAACAATGACGCGCACGGCCGCCATTCCGCCGGTCAAATAAGATTGCTGGCCGAGAATATGGACAACAGGCGTCCGCAGAATTTGCGAGATGGATTCGGTGTCTTCAAGCGCTACATCTTTTCCATTGCTGTATGCAAAACGGTAACGCACCCGGTCCCACACCACTTCTTCGAGAGGAAGAGGCCTATCGAGTTTGATCTCCTATTGCCATCGTCCTTTGCCTTCGGCAACTTCCAGGTCATGTTGCGCGCGACCCAAAATCTGATCTTCGGGATCGAGGACCTCGACCGTCAATTGCCCGGCGCCGGCATGAACCGCCTTGTAAGGAATAGCAATGTGCAAAACGCCGTGCGAGTAAGTCGCGCCGGTAGTTTCATTGTTCGCAGGATAAAAAGCCTGCAATACTACAACCGCAGCGATCACAAGCAAGGCCACAGGCAAGAAGAACCATGATCTGGATGGATTGAATTTCATTGAATGCGTCTCCGTAGAGCAGAACGCATCGGGCCCATGTTTTTGCGGTTACGGAAGGCAGCGAGGAGAAAAATAAATATTTGGAACTCAGCGTAACTAAATGGCGTCGAAAAGCGTTATAGATTAATTGGTCAGTTCAGCGCCAACGTCACTTTATTGCCTTTGATCGCATATTCGAGTTGATACTTGGCGTTCTTTTGTTGCGGCAACGAGAAATAAACGTAACCGCTCACAGGTGTAGTCGTAACACCTTGAGGAAGGCTCTTTTCAGTGAGTTCCTGCTCCATGGCAAGGATCAGCGTTGGCCGAAGCCGATCTCGGTCCTGGCTGCTATGCAAAGCGGCGACTTTGGCGCTGGAAGGTTTGGCAGCAGCCTCTTGCCCCCACCACGCGGAGCGTCAGGTCGTTGAGCGAAACTTCGATGCGGCCATCTTTTTGTGGGTAGAGCGCCACTTCCACGATCACGCAGCAGCGTGTCACGTCGGTGGTGAAAACCTTGCGCGCCTGTTTGGGAGCGAGCACGGAAGCACCTACCGCTACATCGCTCTGCTCAGCATGAGCATCGTACTTGTCCGCAGACGTCCGCGGAACAGTTCCTTTGGGAGAATCAGAGGCCCAAGCGGCCATGCAAACGAGCAGGCAGGTTGCCATCCATCGGATAAGGTTCATGAGTATTTTTCCAATGTCCATATTCTATTACGTCTTCACACACAACGACGGACTGCGGTTTTGGCGCGTCGTCTCACTTCAGAGGATTTCTAATTTGAACAGAAGCACTCAGCATTCAGCAATCAGCCCGCATAGATTTTTCGGCTGAAGAGAGACAATATCGTGGGCATGGTGTGAATTTCCTGCTCTTTCTGATTTCTAATTCCTTTTTGCGGCTTGCCCCGCGCCGCTCCACGTCAATTGAGAGGTGGCAAGATTACAAATTAGAAATATTTTGACCCGCCATCTACGGCAATGCGGGGCGATGTATTTGTTCTGTAAGCAGGCCCAACTGGTCCACGCCGGCGGAGCGAACATCATCGACTACGTTCACCAGGAACTTATATCTGGCGCGTGCGTCTGCCCGCACGTAAACCATGCGGTTGATGCGGTTGGCGATATGGTCTTTGACTCTTTGCGTCAGGGCGTCGCTGGTGACCATCTCGTTGTCAAGAAAGATCTTGCCGTCATGCGCCAACGCAACCGTCAGGGTTCTTGCAGCGTCGGGCATTTCAACCGGATTCAGGGTTTTTGCTAAATCCACGGTCGTGCCTGGCTGCAACATAGGTGTAATGACCATGAAGATTATGAGCAGGACCAGCATCACATCTACCATCGGAGTTACGTTAATGTTGGAGTTGATCTTGGATTTCTCTTTGCGTATTGTTGCCGCCATGATGTGCCCTCGCTGAAACCGCCAAGTCTGATTGCGCTATAGCATGTTGGACACCGTATTGACGCGTTTGCTCCCATCGAATTTATCGGTGAGATAGCCTTGCGTTCCACGTTGACCTTCGTAATGGACAAACAGTAGACCCAAATTGTTGCTTATAGAGTTGCTTATAAGACTTCTTTATGGTATGTTTGTTATCTTGGGTGGTAGCTCAAAATGCCTTACGAGTTGTTCCAGAGGACAAATACAAGGGTTGATACGCCTACACTCGCGATCACCCCGGGAGGCCGAATCGTCTTAAATGCGGCAGCAGTAAGGATCTTAGTAGCAACAGGCGCTAAGTCCGTATTGTTGTTTTGGGACAAAGAAAATCGCAGACTAGCGATGAAGGCCGTCCATAAGGGAGATAAGAATTCTTTTTCTGTGTCAGTTGTACGTGACAGCTCTGGCAAGCTCTCGGCTAAGACGTTTCTAAGCCACATCGGCTGGAGCGCATTACGACGGGAAACAATGGTTGCGACTTGGGACGCGCAGCAGAAAATGTTTGAAGTCACGCTGCCGACCGAACATCTCGGGTCGCAAAAGATCCAGTACTCTAAACGAAAAGCCTGAAGGGATTGCCTGGGCGTAATGAACCGAGATACTAAAAAATCGTATACGAGACAGACGTATGATGGTAAACTAGGCCCAAGTTCCAAGGCTGCGGAACTGGCAGAGGTCGTCTGGCTCGGTGATTCGAGAGAGGCACTGCGAGCATTTCCTGCTGGTGCACAGCAAGACTTGGGCTATGCGCTGTATCGGGTACAACTCAGCCAGATGCCGCCAGACAGCAAGCCAATGAAGACGGTAGGTCCTGGCGTCTACGAACTGAGAGAACAGGACGAACGTGCATGGTACCGTGTGTTCTACTTGAAGAAGATCGAAAATGTCGTCTATGTCCTGCACTGCTTTGAGAAACGAACCGGGCAAACCGAAAAGAAGGACATAGAGGTCGCCAAGGAAAGGCTTAGAAGGCTCCGTGAGCAGCAACGTAAACAAGAGAAGCAGCATGCTGGACGCCCACCGGACCAAGGGGAGCGTTCTCGATGAGCTCAATATGAGTGAACAAGACCGTTTGGAGCTCAAGCTGAAAGCCTCTCTGCATCAGGACATTCTCAAGCTGATCAAGAGGAAGAGAATCACTCCCCGACAGATCGAAAAGCTTTTTGACATACCACAGCCTCGCGTCAGTGAGCTTTTGCGCGGTAAGCTTTCCTTACTCAGCGTTTCCAAGCTGCTCTACTACGCCCACCTTCTGGGTGCTCACGCCGATGTAAGGCTCAAAGCGGCGAAGCGGGCAGCTTAGGATCCACATCTGTTCGTGGTTCGCCGCGAAGACGTCCAACCTCACCCGTATGTGACGAATGAAATGACATTGCCATCGGGAACTCGCGCCTGAAAATCAGTTCCGCCCCAGGCTTGCTTGGTGAGAGTTTGCGCGAACTCCACGCGCCCAGAAATCACACACCTCGACCCTTGATGGCAAGATGCGATATTGGGGCCTTTAAAGTCTGCTCCGCCACCGAACTGGAGCGCGCCGTTGTTGATCGGGTGGCTGCCACCTAGGGGAAACGATTCACCAAAAATGCGCCAGACCACCACCCCGGACTCGTGTTGATGCGTTTTGCTCCCATCCGAATTATGTGAGTTAAGTTCTTTGAGAATTCCACGGCCCCCAGTCGTTTTGGCGTGATGCGACTGCTTCAGCCTCGGCTTTATCTGGACAAATATGTTACCGGCTGGCAGTGTTCGGTGTGCAGACGGTCTTTTGATTTAAGCCAGCGCGAACGTCACTCCAGCGCTATGTATGGAACCGATGTTCCTACGCGCATCCGGCACGAATTCGATGTGCATACCTGCGGGGAGTGAGCTATCCGGCATACATGCGAATGATGCGTTCGATGGCCCTGCGGCAAACTGCGCAGAAAGCAGTGTGCCGCGTGAACATGATGCAGTTCAGCTCCGGCCGATAATAGCCTTTCGCTTCATAGTTCGCGCCCTCAAACGCGCCTACCTTGCCCGCATATTTCGAGGAGGCCAGCAGGGCATCGGCATTTTGCTTTTCCTCCTGGAAGAGTTTGTTCATCTCTTGCTCAGAACGGTTCTCGGCCCGAATCTTGCGGCGGCGAGCCTGGATGTCGCGTTCAAAAGCTTCAAACTGCTCTTTGGGCCACTCCGTCGGAATGGGTGTGTCGGGCGCTACAAGGTCCTTCCACTTGAGTTCTTTTCCTTCAAGGAGTGCCGTAACGTTCGGTTCCCAGGGTTCGCTGCGGGTTGCGGGAGGATTGTAGGCGACGGCTGAGGTGTAATACTCGTCGGCGAGGCCGGCAAAGTGATGTCCGAATTCATGCACAAAGACGTAAGGCGCCCAGAAGCTATCGGAAGCTACCGTGGCGTATAGATTGAAAACGCCGCCGCCTCCATAAGTTTTTCCATTCACCAGGATTTCAATGAATTCATAAGGCGCATAAGAAGCGGCTTCACGGAGCGCCCGATTGTCGTAGGTAAGGATGTAGCGCTCGGAGCCGAACGCGTCGTAACTTGCGCCCAGTGGCGTTCGATGGTGGATTCCTGTAGAAGGCCGCGAGATGCCTGATTCTTGTGAGGACGGACACAGGCCCCAAACGTTGAAATCACTGCGGTGTTCCTTGTAAGGCGAAGTGGAGAAAAGAATTTCAGTCAACCTGCGCGCATCTTTCAGGAACTTGGTCCGCTCCGCTGCCGTGTAGCCATCCCCAATGATCAGCAAATCCACCTTCTTCGCGGGTTCGCCCATCTTTTGGATTGTGATAAGCGGACCGGGAGAAGGTGGACGCGAGGTGTCAATAAACATGTCTTTAGGGTCAAGGTTGTGATTCCATACTTCTTGGAAGACGCCTTCTTTGCGTTCTTTGAGTACGATTTGCACCGGCCCCAGGGGAGCAGGAAAGCGCAAGGACTCGGAAAAAGTGCGCTTGAGCTGCTTGGCCTCATCGGTTGTCTTCCACTCGGCGAAGATCGAACTGAAGCCACGGGAATAGAGCAGCCTTCCGCTCTCTTTCTCCCGTACGTCGAACAGGTAATTACCAAGATTGCTGTCGTCAATGGCTTTCGCAGGATCGCCCGGCCAGGGTAGCGGCTCAATCGATATACGATCGAAGCTGAAGATTTCATGGTCAGCATCGCCGGTGTGAAAGTAATCGAGCCGCATGGTGGCCGGGGCAGCCCATGCAGAACAAGCCAATCCCATCAGCACGATGAGAAACAGCAGGTGTTTTGATTTCATGGGGGAATTGTAAACGGTAGCCTGTCGTCAGATCTAAGTGCTTTGATCGCGAGAAAATGGTGGCTTCATATTTTCACTTCAGCAGACTATATCGCTCGCTTCGCTGGCTTGGATCTTCCATTTTTAGTCATTTGTATCAGTTCGTAAGGTGTTACTTAAGTTTGGAGCCCGGAATTTCTCTGCTGGAACAAAACCGCAAACAGCAAGGGGAAAAGTTCGACATAGGCTTCGCACGCGTTCTGTTGTCAGCACAACGCCTGGCAATCCCTTTATAGAAAACAAATCCTTGCCCGTCCACGATTCCTCCAGGATGGCAACACGGTCGTAACCCTCGATCAGACCACCATAGCCGCAGTCAGAGCAGACTTGTTCTCCAGTGGTTTTGAGGCCCGAGCGTATGCGGTCCAACTCTGCTCCCCACTCTACGCCCGCCAGGTAAAAGGTTCCAACCGACTCTTTTTTGAAGGGGGCGTTTATTCCAAGCAGTTCGATTGAGTGAATTCCAGTGAGTCCTTGAATACCATGTTCTTTAAAAGCACCTAAGCACCGCTCCGACAGCAAGATATCCCCGCCTGAAGTGCCAGAGAGATCGAAGATTGACTTGCTGGCTTCGATCTTTCCGCGAATCGGTGGAACCAGCGGCAGCATGCCGATGAACTTGCCGCATACTTTGCATTTTTGGGCGTCGCCGACACTAGTCCACTCACCTGGATCAAAATCGAACTCCGAACCATCATCACAATACATTCCTTTAAGGACAAACAGGTTCATGATGGAGTTCTACTTCAATCCATTGGGAAATCTCCCAACCAAGTCGGCAGTCGTATTGTATAGATTCTTTAAGTAGCTTTCGAACTGCGCCGGCGTCGCCGATGGATTGTTCTTAACCCAGTTTACAACTTGTTCATCAAGCTGGCGATGCCACTTTTGATAGCCGCTGTGTGAAGCAAGATCTTTGGCTCGCGTAACGAACCGGGGATCTCGCGCCTTATACAGGTTCTTGAGGAGAGGATGTCTCTGTATTGCGCGAAAAACTTTATTGGATATTGCGTGATGCAATTGGCCCGTTAGTTGCGGTACTGCGGTTTCAACTGTCGTTTCCGCGGCTGTGAGTGTTCCTAAAGTTGTGAGTTCTTCACCGCCGATCAAACCGAGTTGAATCAGGTCGAGCCCGGCCGAAGCCGAGGCAACATAGAATCCAACAATGAACTTCGGATCGGTAACAAAGCTGGACATCTCGCCTGCTCTTTTGAGAGCCAGGAGACCAGGATCCGGCTGTTCCGGGAGGTAAAGATGCCCGCTGCCGATTGTAGATTCATCACCAGTACTGTAGCTGAATGAAAGGATATTTTTACGCGCGTTGTAGGTAAACGAGGTTGGATCGACCGTTCCGTTCACATAGGTGCCACCCTGTTGTTTACAATCAGCTTCGGATGCTCCGCTTACTCCATATTGCAACTCTCCATTGGAATCCCATCCTGCAAAGACACAGTCCTGCCCAGTGGGGTCGACTGAGTTAAGTGGATTGTTTCTGACATAGCTGTACAGATTCCAGCTTTGGGGATCGTGCACATCCTGATCTGCGAATGCTTGATCTGGACTGGTAAATCGGCCTTGAGAGCTCGAGTAATAACGCGCGCCGAGAAAGTCAAGGCCGGTTTCGGAATCCCTCTCCTTGCCGGTAAACAATTGTTTGACCGAATCTGGAGGCCCGTAGCATGAAACGGTGGAGCGTAGTCCGAACCCCTGGGGAATCAATTCTCCAAATGGCATAAAATCATAGCAAGCTACGACACTACCGTTGCTTGCTGTGATTAGCCTGGTACTGCCGAGGATGTCTTGCGTGAGAAACTGTGTTCCACCGGCAGAT
>DASZFK010000346.1:0-9632 GCA_035939855.1 Candidatus Angelobacter sp. | reverse complement strand
AGAAAAACGGAATCATGATCGTGGACTTTGCCGAGCAGCGGGTGCGAGAGGGTGTTCCTGACGACGAGGCCATCCACGACGCCAGCATGAAGCGTTTTCGTCCGATCATGATGACCACCATGGCGGCCTTGTTGGGCGCGCTTCCGATTGCGCTGGGCTACGGCGCAGATGGCGCTTCACGCCGTCCGCTGGGACTGGTCGTGATCGGAGGGCTGATCGTCTCGCAATTCGTGACGCTCTTCGTCACGCCGGCCATCTACCTTTATCTCGAAGACTTTCAGGAGAAGGTGCTCAATCGCTTCTCCTTCTTCCGCTCCGGCCGCGTCCCGAGACCAACGGCGCAGCCGGCTTTTGGAGATTGATTTTATGCGTGACTATATTCGTCATCATCGCATTGTCGTTCTTATCCTGTCAGGCATTCTGACAGGATGCGCTGTCGGACCAAACTATAAAAGACCGGCAAACAATGTCCCTGCCGCCTTCCGCCAGCCTGCGGAAGATCAAGGCACAATCAACCAAGCATCTCAGACTCCGGCAACTTCCCTGGGTGATGAGAAATGGTGGGAGGTCTTTGAGGACAAGGAACTGCAAGGGCTCATCCGCACGGCCCTGAAGAACAACTACGACGTTCGCATTGCCGCCGCGCGGGTGTTGGAAGCACAGGCCCAGCTCGGAATTACACGCGCCGATCAGCTTCCGTCCGTCAATGCCGGAGGCGACATCACCAGCCAGCGCGCCTCGAAAAGCGGACCGATTCCATCCTTTCAAACCACTCTAGGACAGGTGACTGCCTCTGCGGGTTGGAACCTTGATTTCTGGGGAAGATATCGCCGCGCAACCGAAGCTGCCCGCGCCAACCTGCTGGCCAGCGAGTGGGGGCAGAAGGCAGTTATGTCCACTCTCGTAGCGAATGTTGCGGCGGACTACTTTCTCCTGCGGCAACTGGATCTGCAACTGGAGATTTCCCAGCGCACGCTGACCACTCGCCGGGAGTCGTTGCAGTTGACCCAAACCCTGGAGCAGCATGGCATCAATTCACTGCTCGATGTGCGCCAGTCGGAGCAACTCGTCTATACAGCCTCCTCCGAAATCCCCGATTTGCAGCGGCAGATCGTCCAGGAGGAAAACGCTCTCAGCATCCTGCTGGGAAACAATCCTGGTGATATTCCCCGAGGATTGAAGCTTACAGAACAGCCTCATGCTCCTGAAGTGCCGGTTGGCCTGCCCTCAACCCTTTTGGAACGCCGCCCCGATATCCTTCAGGCCGAGCAGAACCTGGTCGCAGCCAACGCACAGATAGGCGTAGCCAGATCAGCATACTTCCCCCAAATCGCGTTGACTGGAAGCGCAGGCTACGCCAGTTCGACGTTGGCCAACCTGGTGAGCGGTCCACCGATCTGGAACCTTGCCGGTTCGGTGGTTCAGCCAATATTTCAGGGAGGAAGAATCAAATCCGGCGTCCGCCTGGCAGAAGCCCGCCATGAGGAGTTGCTACTAAGCTATCAGCAGACAATTCAAGGAGCATTGCGCGATGTCTCGAACGCCCTGGTTGCCTATCGCAAAAACCGTGAGTTCCGAATTGAGCAACAACACCTGGTAGAAGCCGCCCAGGATGCAGCCCGTCTCGCAGAAGTGCGCTTCAAAGTAGGAACTACAAACTACTTGGAAGTGCTGACCAACAATACCAACTACTTCTCGGCAGAATTGACGTTGGCACAGGCGCAGGGAAATGAACTTACGGCGTTGGTGCAGCTTTATCAGGCGTTGGGAGGGGGGTGGCAACAGTGAGCCGAGTTGCCACTTTAGCAGCCACGTAGCCCAAAACGGACGATCTGAATCCCTTCGAGCTCAAACCATCAAAAATTCCCTACACGGCTGTTGCAATGCAGCCGCTAACGAGAGCCGTGTGAGAAGAGTCTATTTATCATTTCACCGCGCGCTGCGTGGAGATGGACGGGAGTGATGAGATGAAGACTTCGACTTGGAATGGAATGTTATTCACGAGCCTGTTTCTGGCAATTGCCAGCGCGCAGCAACCTGGCATCCCGGCTGACGTCCAAAGCGCCATGGACCATTACAACAAGGCGGCGTTGCGGGCCAACATGCGCTTCCTCGCCGACGACCTCCTCGAAGGGCGCGGTACGGGAACGCGCGGCCAGGAGATTGCTGCTCATTACGTTGCTGCCCAGTTCGAAGCTTTCGGTCTGGAACCAGGCGCTACCAACAACAGCTACTTCCAACCGGTCCCCTTTCGCGAGGTCAAGATAGATCCTGCAGGATCCGAGGCTTCCATCACGCGCAACGGCAAGACCACGCGTCTCAAATGGGGAGAAGGTTTCCTGAGTGGTGGGAACGCGCTTCAGACGGACATCTCGGTAGAGTCGCCCCTCGTGTTCGTTGGCTTTGGCGTCGTCAACCCTGGCCGGGATTACGACAGCTACAAAGGCGTGGATGTGAAAGGGAAGATCATCGTTATATTGCCGGGAGCTCCGCCCAGTTTCCCGGCCCAGGAGCGCGCCCACTTCTCGTCAGGACTGGAGAAGGCGCGCCAGGCCGTGGCGCACGGGGCCATCGGGATGATCTCACTGTGGACCCCGCAATCGGAAGAGTCGCTTCCCTGGAGCCGCATGCCGAACCAGATAGAATCGCCCCGGTATCGCTGGCTCGACAGCCATGGCATGCCCAACGATACGTTCAAGGAGCTTCGCGGAGGGGCCATATTGTCCATGAAGGCAGCCGAAGAGCTGCTGCAAGGCTCGGAGCAGCCCTATGCGGACGCCTTGAAAGCAGCAGCGACCGGCACGCCTCGCTCATTTCCGCTGGCGGCCACGGCGCGTTTGCACTCGGTCAGCAAACATCGCGAGGTCAGCAGTCCAAACGTGGTGGGTATCTTGCGCGGATCGGATCCGGCGCTGGCCCAGGAGTATGTTGTCTACAGCGCACATACGGACCACATGGGGATCGGGAAGCCGATCAACGGCGACAGCATTTATCACGGCGCAGTGGACAATGCGTCGGGCACCAGCGCGCTGATCGAACTGGCCCGCGCTTATTCCAGCCTGCGCCAGCGGCCGGCTCGCTCCATCTTGTTTCTTGCAACTACGGCTGAGGAGCAAGGCTTGCTGGGCGCCGACTACTTCGCGCGCTTCCCCACCGTGCCCAAGACCAACATCGTGGCCGATATCAACATGGATGGGGCCAGCGTCTTTTATGCCTTCAAAGATGTAGTGGGCGACGAACACAGCACGCTGGGCGATACCCTCGCTCAAGTCGCTGGCCAGTTGGGCCTGGAAATCAGTCCGGATCCCATGCCGGAGCAAAATGGCTTCATCCGCGCCGATCACTACGCCTTCGTGCGCCAAGGAATTCCTGCGGTGAGCGTGGGTGAGGGACTGAAGGCCAAAGATCCCAAGGTAGATGGACGGAAATTCGTCGAGAACTGGATTGAGACTCGCTACCACGCGCCCAGCGACGACATGAACCAGCCGCTCGACTTCGATGCTACCATCCAATATCTGCAGATCACTATGCTGCTGGGATATGACGTGGCCCAGCAGCACGAAAGACCTTCGTGGAAGGAGGGCGATTTCTTTGGGAAGTTGTTTGGGAAGTAGCCCACATTGCGTCGGATCTAAACAGAGCCGGTGTTCGGGAACTGATCAGAGCCGCCATCGCGCAAGCGGAACGGCCTGAAACCGAAGCAGGTAAACCACGTACGGTCGTGCGCACCGTTCGGTCTGCCAAAAACGTTCGGCGAAACGGCAGTGAGCATGATGTGCTGCTAGTGGCTCCGATTTTCCTGCTTAGGCGATGCCCACGGGTATGCGCAGCTCGGAATAGAGGGGGAAAGCATCGGCCAGCTCGCGAATTTGGTTGCGGATGCGGCTCAGTACCTGGGAATCAGCATGGTGATTGAGGACTTGAGCAATCCATGATCCGACCTGCCGCATTTCTTCTTCTTTCATGCCTCGTGTCGTAAGGGCGGCGGTGCCGATGCGGATGCCGCTGGGTTTGAGTGGCGGGTTCACGTCGAAAGGAATCGCGTTTTTGTTTACGGTGATGCCGGCCTGTCCTAGAGCGTTTTCTGCATCATTACCCAAGAGTCCTTTGGAAAAAACATCCACCAGGAAGAGGTGAGTGTCGGTGCCGCCGGAAACCACGCGGAAGCCTTCATCCATCATCTTCTTGGCTAAGGCGCGGGCATTGGCCACCACCTGCCGCGCGTATTCTTTGAAGGAGGGTTCCAGCGCTTCGCGGAAACATATCGCTTTGGCGGCAATGATATGGACAAGCGGGCCGCCTTGAATACCGGGAAAGACCATCTTGTCGATGGCTGCCGCAAATTCCTGAGTACAGAGCACCAGGCCGGCACGGGGACCACGCAGGGTCTTATGGGTTGTGCTGGTCACAACGTGGCAATGCGGCACTGGAGAAGGATGGACACCGCCGGCAATCAGACCGGCTATGTGGGCCATATCGACCACGTACTTGGCGCCCACGCGGTCGGCAATCTGGCGCATCCGGGCAAAATCAATGATGCGGGCGTAGGCGCTTCCTCCGCCAATGATCAACTTGGGCCGTTCGCGCTCCGCGATCTGTTGCAGCTCGTCGTAGTCAATGGTTTCGGTGTCTTTGCGCACTCCGTAAGGGATGACCTTATACATCTTGCCGGAGAAGTTTAGGGGATGCCCATGGGTCAGGTGGCCTCCGTGCGCCAGATTCAAGCCAAGAATGGCGTCTCCTGGTTGAAGCAGCGCCATAAAGGCCGCCATGTTGGCCTGCGATCCCGAGTGAGGTTGAACATTGGCATGGTCTGCGCCAAAGAGCTGGCGGGCACGGTCACGCGCCAAGGTCTCGACCACATCGGCAAACTCGCATCCTCCGTAGTAACGCTTGCCCGGATAGCCCTCTGCATATTTATTGGTGAAAACCGAACCCATGGCGTGAAGCACGGCCTGGCTGACAAAGTTTTCTGAGGCAATCAATTCCAGTCCATCGTGCTGGCGGCGGGCCTCATTGTTAATGGCATTGGCAATATCGGGATCGGCTTCCTGAAGCGGGCGGGACATCCAAGAATTTTTCATGATGCAGAAGGTTTTATTCGGCCTCCAAGTAATATACACCGGGGTTGTGCATTTCCATCCAACGATCCGTAGTGGGTCACTTTCCCCGAAAGTGACCCACTATCGAGTATCAGCGTCTAGCGATTCCGCTTGGGAAGCGCGGGCCTTTAGGCAGACGTTCATCGCGCAGCGATGAATCCGCATCTCCGGTATGGATGATTTTAGGTCAAATTGACCACTACCCATCGATCTTGGAACAATCGAGCAACGAACAACCAAATCGGAAGGTTCTTTTCATTTCAGTTGAGCGGCGAAGTGCTCCAATATTTCGTCCAGGGCTTGCCGGGTCGGGTGCCCTGGAGTATTCACGAAGTGCTCTGTAAGCACACAATGCGAACCATCGCGAATGTTCCCTGGATTGGCCGGACCTGTAGGAATTTCCCGCGCCCGCAGACATGGACCAAACGCCTCACGCAGGCTGGCGAAACGCTCTGCGGGAACGTGCGTATCGGTCGCAAATCGATAAGCCAGCAGAGGAACGTTTTGGGTTCTGGCCCTCTCGGCGGCCTGCTTAACATCTTCGTCGGGAACGGCAAGCGCCCGCTTCCTGGCTTCTTTTGACGCAAGCCCGGGAAAACCGATGGTCCAAATTGGGAATGAAGGTTGGCTCATCACCGGAGCCATCACCGAATCGTCGAGCATCAGCGAGAGGATGATATTGCCGGTCATGCACATGCCAATGGCGCCAACGCCCTTGCCCCCGCATTCGGCCTTGATCTTCCGGGACAAGGCCCGCAGCCAGTTGGCAATGCGGCTGGGACGGCTGGTGCTCAGGCAGGTGAATTCCTTGGTTACGCACAATTTCGCCAGAGAAACCAATCCTTTGCCGATTGAAAACTGTCTGGGAGCGCCAAAGAGCAGCGGCAGGTAGACTGTATATCCTTCTTCCATCACCAGTTCCGCCAGCTCGATACACTTGGGCGACATTCCTGGTAGTTCATGCAAAATCAGCACGCCAGGGCCGGCGCCATCGCGGTAGACAGCGTGAGTGATGCCGCCATCCTGAAAAATGAATTTGTGCTGACCGTCAACGTGGAACATTGTTGTGCTTCAGATTCCGATAATCTCCCCCGAGGGGCCGACATCCACACTTGCGGCGCGGGAGACCTTCGGCAGGCCGGGCATGAGCATCATGTTACCGGCAATCACCACAACAAAGCCTGCGCCGGCTGAGAGCGAGGCATCGGTCACGTTGAGGGTCCAGCCGGTCGGAGCGCCCATTAATTTAGGGTTATCGGAGAGCGAATATTGAGTCTTTGCGATGCACACCGGCAGTCTTCCAAAACCCCAATCGGTAAATTGCTTTAGTTTTGATCGGGCCTGCTCGCTCAGGTTGACGCCATTGGCTCCATAGATGCCAACGGCAACTTTGCTGATCTTGTCTTCGAGCGATTCTTCCAATCCATAAATTGGCTTGACTTGCGGATTCTGGTTCTGGCCAATGGCGTCGACCACCTTCTCGGCCAAGTCCGTAGCTCCAGCACCACCCTTGGTAAATGCTTCATTCATGGAGCTGGTAACTCCATCGGCGGCACAATAGTCGATGATGCGTTGCAGCTCGGCATCGGTGTCGTTGGGAAAATGGTTGATGGCGGCAACGATCGGCACGCCAAAACGGCGAAGGTTCTGGATGTGCTTGGCCAGATTGGGGAAGCCTTTTTCCAAATCGCCTTCGCCCTGGGCCCGCAAGCTCTGCACCGTGGTAACGAGCACCGCAGCCGAAGGAGCAATGCCGGAAGAACGCATCACGATATCAAAATATTTTTCTGCGCCAAGATCGGCAGCGAATCCGCATTCATTCACGACGTAATCAGCCAGACGCAAAGCAATGTTGTGAGAGATCACGCTACTCGTTCCGTGAGCGATGTTTCCAAACGGCCCAGCATGGACAAAGGCCGGCGTGCCTTCCGTGGTCTGCACCAGGTTCGGCAAGATGGCCTCGGTAAGCAGAGACATCATAGCCCCGGCTGCTCCCAGGTCCGACGCCTTTACAGGGCTGCCCTGGCGCGACACCCCCACAACGATGGAATCCAGTCGCTTGCGCAGGTCCTCGCGGCTGTTGGCCAGCGCCATAATCGCCATGACTTCCGAAGCGGCGGTGATCACGAAGCCAGTGTGGCGGTTGGCGCCATCTTTTTTGCCACCCACTTCAACCGTGATGTGGCGCAAGGCGCGGTCGTTCATGTCCATGGCGCGCGGCCAGGTGATCTGAGCAGGATCAAGGTTCAGGTCGTTGCCGTGAAACAAGTGAGCATCGGCGAGCGCGGCCAGCAGGTTGTGGGCCGAGGTAATGGCATGAAAATCGCCGTGAAAGTGAAGATTGATCTTCTGGCTGGGTTCGATTTGCGACAGGCCTCCGCCGGCAGCTCCTCCTTTGACTCCAAAGACCGGACCGAGCGAGGGCTCACGCGAGGTGATTGTAACTTTCTTACCGATGCGATCCAGCCCCTGGGTAAGACCAATGGAGGTAACTGTTTTGCCTTCGCCCGAAGTGGTGGGCGTGGTCGCAGTGACCAGAATCAGCTTTCCCCGGCATGGAAATGCCGGATCGGCCAGCAGGTCCAGCTTCACCTTTGCGCCAGTGGTTCCTATCGGTTCGAAGTAAGCGTCTGGAATTTGAAGTTTGCGAGCAATCGCTTGGATCGGCAAAAGAGCTTTGGACATGGTGGGTGTTGAGTTTAAAGCCTGGAGTGGAAGTGAAGCAAGACTGACTGCTTCTGCCTCGAGTTTTTCAGGCGAGCTAAATTGTTGCTCGCGTCCCAGGCGCTTGTGTTGGCGCCCTGTCGGATCTGAGCGCCATAACGAGAGTGAGGATCGTTATTAGTGAGATCATGGAGAGCGAGATCACACAATAGATGCACCAGATCTGCAGGACCCGAGCTTCGATGTAGGTAAGGTAGAGTGAAAACCCAAGACCGATGATTGCGGCGAAAAATGCGGTTCGCCAGGCCCTTTTCAACGCCAGGAGACTCAACAGCAAATAACCGGCAATGCCGATGTCGGCAACCGGAACATTTCCCAGCACAGCATAAGGGCTATGATTGACCATGCCACAGTCCCATTTTTCATTAATGCTGCATGGTGAGGCTTCAGTTCGATAGTGCTCACGCAGCGCAGCTACGGCTGCAAGCAGGCCGAGCAGAGCCACCAACGCAACGATCCACCTCACGAAGCCCTCCTTGAAAAACAGCCGTTAGCTATTAGCTCTTAGCCTTTAGCCATTCGCATAATGGCCTTCATAATCTGGCCACAGAATCGCAACCTTTTTAAACCTTCTCCAAGGCTTCTAGCATTTTGATGAGGCTCGGGTCTGACTTTTTCATGTATTCGGCGAGACGCCGCCGCTCATCTTCAGTCAGTATCTGGATGCCCGTCTGGATGCGCCGGGCGGTTGCAGCAATATCGTCTACGTAGTTCATCATGCGAATCAATTCACCAGTGGCTTGCATGGTTTCTTTTTGTCCCCCTGTCTCTCCTTCATTGTTAACTGTTCTTTGCGGTTTAGTAAAGAGAAGCTCAAAAATGCTTCTGCAAATCAGAGAATTTTTCAACCTGAAGTAAATGCAGGCCGGCAGGCGCTGCGCTTACTTCCTCGTGTTCGAGGATCCAGGTGCTGTCGTGAGGAACAAAGACGGCATTGATGCCGGCCGCCAACGCGGGGTTGATGTCGGATTTTGGGCTGTTGCCAACCATCCAGGTGACATCAGGCGCCAGCTCATACTTGGAAACAATGCTCCGGTAGGTCGGAGTGTTCTTCTCGGCCACAATCTCGACCGCCGCAAAATATTCTTTGAGTCCGGAACGCTCCACTTTTGCAGATTGCTCGGTGAAGTTTCCTTTGGTCATCAGGATGAGATGGTGTTTGCGTCCGCAGAGATAGCCGAGCGTTGCCGGGACGCCATCAATCAACTCAATCGGAAATTTTGTGATGCGGTGGGCAAAATTCCATATCGTCTGATGCAGATCCTCAGTAATCGGCTCGGCTGAAAGTCGCTCAAATGTTTTGATCAGGGAGTGAGCGAAGCTGTGGTAGCCATAGCCGTGCTCCAGAATCGTTTCTCTCTCGACTTCGTTGATCACCGCTCGAACCTGCTGCCGGGTCATCTCCCGGTGGTTGAGAAATGACATAAAGTCGGCGATGGCCTGTTCGAAATAGATGTTGTTTTGCCAGAGGGTGTCATCGGCATCAATAAGCAGGATTTGCGGATCAAGAGGGCGTTGGAGCGTCACGATTCTTAAGCTTTGTTTTCAATTCTTTATTGCCGGTTCACTATTTTGACACATGAGCCAAAGCCGTTGCTTGCTAGACTTTAACCATGCTTAAGCCACAATGTTTTGGTGCAGCCACAGCGGTCTTTTTCGCTCTCTTTTCAGCAAACAGTCTCAACGCTCAGCACCATGGATATCCAGATATCGAAGTCTCTGGCAATCGGACCAGTGATACGAGGGATGTTTCCCCGAACGACAATAGGTCAGAGTCCCCGGGGGCCAGCTCTTACAATGGCACGT
>DASZFK010000345.1:0-6116 GCA_035939855.1 Candidatus Angelobacter sp. | reverse complement strand
AGCCAGGTTGCGGGCGCGATTCGGCATAGAAGAGGGAATGATGGTTACAGCCGAAGAGCGGGAAGACGGTATTCTTATTCGTCCAGCAATAGTCGTACCTGTGGAAAAGTACACTCCCGCCCGCAAAGCTGAATTTCTCCTTTCTAATGCAATCACACCGGCAGACTACAAGAAAGCTCGAAAGGAAGTAGCGAAACTCGGCCTCGACCCCGATGCGATACCACATCGGCGCCCCGCGTAAAATGGATCGGCTATTTCTCGACGCAAACGTCATGTTTTCTGCTGCTTATCGACCTCATGCGGGACTTCTGTATCTTTGGAAGTTAAAAACTGCAACGCTGTGTACTTCGCGCTATGCTTTGGAGGAAGCCAGAATAAACCTCTCGGAAGAGACCCAGCGGGAGCGGCTCAAAAAGCTATCGGTGAGACTGGAATTTTTTGATGCGGCGATACAAAAACTTCCCCACGGAATCTCACTGCCCGACAAGGACATCCCGATCATGCTCGCCGCGATCGAAGCCCAACCGACCCATCTGTTAACCGGCGATCTCAAACACTTTGGGGCCTATTTCGGCAAACGGATCAGCGATATCCTCATCATCTCACCGGGAGAGTACCTTAGAGCACAACTTCACCCTGTTCGCTCACGTGAATAGGTTATCTAACAAAGTAATCAACGGGATCGCGTTTTTTTAGAAGCCGCGTAGATTCTCTCAATGAGCGCGACGCTGCGGCGGCCTTGGCGGCCATCGCAAGCAGGCGTACTGTTGTTCCTGATGGCTGCGATGAAGTCTTCGATGACGCGTTGATGCCCGCGAATGTCATCTACGATAGGGGAAGTAGAGCTTGCATTGCGGTCTGCGGGTTCATGGATGACGAGATCATCCGGGGTATGTCGCAATCCAGTGGTAATCAAGCGATCGCCTTCCAGGACAACAGTTCCTTCGGTCCCGGTAATCTCCACGCGGCGAGCATACCCGGGATAGGCTGCTGTAGTGGCCTGTAGCACACCGAATGCGCCACTGGAGAATTCGAGCAGGGCGATGGCCGTATCTTCGGTTTCAATCGAATGCAGCAATGCGCCGGTACGGGCCTCCACCGTGGTGACGTCACCGAGCAGCCACAGAAGCAGGTCCACGGTGTGTACGCCCTGATTCATCAAGGCCCCGCCGCCATCGAGGTTCCAGGTGCCACGCCAACGCGAGTTGGTGTAGTACTCAGGCGGACGATACCATTTCACTCGCGCATCGACCAGCAGTGGCCTGCCGAGACGTCCTTCAGCAATCAGTTGCTTAAACCGGCAGATGCTCGGCTTAAGACGGTCCTGAAAAATCACACCCAGCTTGACGCCTGCGCGGTCGCATTCACCGATCAGCGCGTCGGCCCGGCTGGTGGAGATATCAATGGGCTTTTCAACCAGCACATGCAAGCCGCGTTGGGCTGCGGCGATTCCCTGCTCTGCGTGCAGGCCCGAAGGACTACCGATGATGACCATCTCCAGGGAGGGATGTGAAAGGAAAGAATTCAGATCGCTATAAGCGCTGCCGCCGAATTGGGTGCAAAGTTGCTCGATCTTCTGCGGATTCATTCCGCAGAAAGCTACGATCTTGGCGCCGGGAATGGCAGCGACGGCCCGAGCATGGGTGTTGGTGATATTGCCTCCACCAATCAGTCCTACATGGATCGCCATGACCGGTTCCGGTTCATTGAGTTTGACGTCTCACATAGGGCCAATCGCAACCACGAAATAGTTTGCGGGCGATGTGCCAATATTCTTGATGCCGTGCTCGTCATTGGAAGCCGCAAAGGCAACTGATCCTGCCCCCAACTGGTGGCCTTTTCCGTTGATCGTAATTTCCACCGTACCTTCGCGAATCAACCAGAACTCGCTGTGCTTATGGTGGTGTGGAGGATGAGGCGTTGCGCCCGGACGAAGCGTGGTCTCGTGGACCTCTACCATTTCGCCGGTTGGCACATTTCCTTTTGTGATGCTGCGTACCTCGCCCGATCCGTTTTGGTTGGCGCGCGGTTGCATGTCGGCAAATGGGAAAGCTGACGAAGTTAGCGTTTGGGAATCAGCAGATTTCAAGCCCGCCGACAGTAAAACAGCAGGCAACAATGCGCATAGTTCTCGTCTGTCGATGGGCACGGTCTCTCCTTAAGGATTGGGTAACTGGGTAGGTTGGTAATTGGGTAATTGAAAATCAAAAACCCTTGCGCCACGAATGCACGCGAATGAACACGAATCAAGGCCAAAACAATAAAAGAACATTCTTTGATTCCGATTCTTGCTTTTTCATTCGTGTTAATTCGCGTGTATTCGTGGCTAAAAAAGGGTTTTGGTTTTTCTCAGTGTCTTCGTGTCTCCGTGGTGGCTCTTGGTTTTGACTCTGTGGTTAAAAAGGGTTTGGTTACACTATGCCGGGGTTGCCGTCTTCGCTTCCTCCAGAGTAATTCTCCGTTTGCCGCGATATGCCATGTTGGCCAGGTGAGCTGCGACCGCCGACCGATAACCGATGTCTACAGGCGCATTCGGTTGCTTTCGGCTTCGTATGCAATCGATGAAGTTGGCCATGTGGTTCTGGTCAGGAGTATCGCCGGTCAATGCAGCGCCCTTGGGACGATTTGCCTTTTCGGGATAATAGCGAATCGACGACTCGGAGCGGCCTGTCACCATATCGGTCACGCCCGAGAGATGTTCGATCGTTCCATCGCTTCCCAGAATATGTTCTCCAAGACCGTAGCGGCTGTTGCTGAAGGTGGACCGCCAGGTTACGGTGATGTCTCCGGGATAATCGAGGGTGACCGCGATCGTATCAGGCACTTCGCGGCCGTCTTTCTCAGAGAATACGCCGCCCGACATGTACGCAGCAGTGGGCAACGGCAGATCGAGGGCGGTCATAATCCAGGCGATCTGGTGCACCATGTTTTCCGTGATGTTTCCGCCGGAAAATTCCCAGAACAGCCGCCAGTTAATGAACTTGTACCCATCAAACGGGCGCACGGACCTTCCATTCAAGAAAGCGTGCCAATTGACATTCTGCGCGGAACAATCGTGCGGAACCTGGCGCACCCATTGGCCAACGCCATGGGGAGTGTTGCGGCTCATCCAGGATTCAACCATCGCGACTTTGCCCACGAGCCCCTGCTGGATCCATTTCCTGGTGTCCGCTAAGGAGCCGGAGCTCTCATGCTGCAACCCGACCTGGACGACCTGCTTGGACGCTTTGGCCGCCGCCAGGCATTGCTCCGCTTCGGGAATCGACCAAGTCATAGTCTTTTCGCAATAGAGATCTTTTCCGGCCGCCAGCGTATCGAGGAAATGATGGGCATGAAGATGAAGAGGGCTGGCCACGATTACGGCATCGATATCTTTCATGTCGAGCAGGCGGCGATGATCATCCAGAGTCTCAAGTCCCTGGACCGATTGCCGGGCCTCGTCGCATCGGCGCGAATAAATATCGGCAATGGCAGCCAATTGAACATTGGGAACGGCCACCACCTGCTTCAGCAGTTCCTGACCGCGTCCACCGACGCCGATCATGCCGACGCGGACGCGATCATTCGCGCCCCAAACGCGCATGGTTGGCTGAATCAGGAGGCCGGCTGTACCCAAAGCCGCCGTCTTCATAAAGTCTCGCCGTCTCATCTTATGATTTGCCATTTTGTGCCTCCTTTTAACTTCCAATCTTACAACGCACCAGCCTTCTGAAGTTGTTGTTTCATGCCGGCCCAGCTCTTCCGGGTTGATTCTTCCGGTGTCCCCGCGCCACGCCAATGTGTCTCGAGACTTACGGCGTGATGATATCCATCCTGGCGAAGGGCGCGGAACTGTCCGACCCAGTCAATGAACCCGCCTCCCATCGGCGCCCATTCGGTGCCGTTGCCATCGGCTTTTTTCACAGCATCCTTGCAATGACAATGACCGATGCGGTTCTTGGGCAGCAGATTGTATCCATCGGGGAAAGCCGTTTCTCCACGGGCAGCGGCGTTGCCAGGGTCCCAATTGAGCATTAAATGAGGAGAGTTGACGGCGGCCAGAAGTTTCGCTGCCTCTGCTCCTGTGGCGGTGTTGCAAGAGCCCTCATTTTCCAGAACCAGGGTGATTCCCTTTTTGCCGGCGGCATTGGCCGCTTCCAGGATTTTCTGATTGATGGCCGCACGATAGGGAGCTTGATCTTCAAGTCTCCAGAAGTCGAAGCAGCGCACGCGGTCCGTGCGGAAGGCTTTTGCCAACTCGATGCAGCGTTCGAACACTTCATCCTGTTGGTCGAAGGTATAGTCGGCATTGAATTGGTCGCGCTTGGGGCTGTATTTGGATTTCGGGGCATCCTTCCAGTCCACTTTAAAGAGCGGACTGGCGATGTCAGTCACGCGCAGCTTATTGCGTTCCAAAATGCGCCGTGCTTCTTCAACCTCTTTGGCATCGAGCTTGAGCAGGTTTTTGTTCCACATGCCGCGCAGCTCGATCCACTGCATCCCGAACTCTTGGGCAGCAACCTCGCAGGCGTGGCCGAAATCCTGTGTGATTTCGTCGTTGATGACTGCAATTTTGAACGGCGAACTCATACGGTCAGCCCGATCCTCTCTTCAAGGTATTTCTTGCTGATCACCGCCGATTCCTTGGGAGTGCGGGATTTGTCCGGGACGCTATCAAGTTCCACGACAGCCCAGCCCCGGAAATTAATCTTCTTCAAAGCGATGAAGACGGCGGGCACATCAACTCTGCCTCGGCCCAACTCTACCCAGCGATAGCCTTTGCCCTCGCCGCCGGAGCCGACCTGTTCCACATCCTTTATATGCAGGAAGAGAAGACGGTCCTTGTAGGTATCAATGGCTTTGGCTGGATCACCACCACCTTGGAGATAATGTGCTACATCCAACTCCAGCTTCACATACCGCGGGTCTGCGGCGCTCAGAATCTGCTCCAACTCTTCAGGACGCTCGCTTAATGTCCCCATGTGGTTATGATAGCCGAGCGAGACGCCCAGGTCGGCAGTCCGCTTGCCGATCTCAGTAATCACCTTCCCCAGACGCTTGTAATCAGCAGAAACGATCGCTCGCTCCTTCGGTCTCTGATCCGTTACCTGAAGGTAGAGGCCACCCATGTCGTGCACGAATTTCGCGTTGGCAGCGTGTTTGGCCACTTCGTCAGCTTCTACTGCCGGATCAATGCGCACGCCACCGCTGGACAGCGCAACCAATGTGAGTTTGTGTTTCTGCAGCAAGTCTTTCAATTCGCTGCTCTCGAACTCCTTGAGCACGTTCGATCGCAACTGGATTCCATGAAAACCCAGGTCCGAAATTTCTTCGATGGCTTGCCGGTCATTGCCGTTCCAGGTAATCGCCGCATAGCCCAAATGAATCTCGGAAGGAGCAGGGCCGATTGGCGTATCGAAATAAGAAAGATCAACCGGCGGATAAATCGGCGGCTCAACAAGTGGCCACGCCGGCAATGAAGATGCCGCGCCAGCAGCCGCAGCGACACCCAACCCCGCTAAAAACGTACGCCGTGAAATTGGTGATGACATATTAAGTGTCCTGGTTGAAGTGCTTTGAAATCGTTTTTTTCTCGCAAATTCTAGATTGGCAGAATCCCATACTTCTCTGTAGTCTCTGCGTACTCTGCGGTTGAAGCGCTACCCTTGATATTCTCTGCGTCTCCGTGCCGTAGCCTACCCTCGAACGGAGCGAAGGGTGGTGGATTTTGCTTTTGGTTGTGCTCCGATGCTCTATGTTTCCGCCGTGCCTTTCGTCCTTGGTTTTCAAATTAGAAATTGGAAATTACAAATCTCCTCAGAACGTTATTTTTGCTCCGAGTTCTATTGTACGGCTACCTCCCACGGTATTCTTGATAAGACCGAAATTGATGTCGCTCGCGTTTGTATCGGGCTGATCGAATTGCGGTGTGTTGGTCACGCTGAAGGCTTCGACGCGAATTTCCATGCGTACGCGTTCGGTCACGTTAAATCTGCGAAACACAGCAGAGTCAAGATTGAAGAATTTAGGTCCGGCAAACGCGAACCGGGGGACATTACCCAATACGCCATTGGCGGTGACTGGTTGAAATGCCGAGGTATCAAACCAGGGATTGGTATCGATGCCGCCCAGCACGT
>DASZFK010000344.1:0-7457 GCA_035939855.1 Candidatus Angelobacter sp. | reverse complement strand
CTATATTTTTGGGCAGCGCGACGTAACTGGGGACCTCAAAAAATAGCAGAGTTTGAAGAACGGCTAAAGAAATGCACGTTCATCCCCTACGACCTAGAGCTTTGCAAAACCTATGCAAGAGTCAAAACAAGACTGGAGCCTGGACATGTGGTCCCGGTCAATGATTTCTGGATAGCCGTATGTGCTATTCGACACTCGGTTCCACTGCTTACCCGCAACAAAAGAGACTTTGCAAAGATACCTGGCCTAAGCCTCCTGGCAGTAATCTAACTGCCCCAGCGAAATTCGGGCTGGGCCAATAGGCTTTTCGATGGCTCAGTTTTATCGCTTTGTTCTTAACTGTTTTTAACCTAGGTCAGTTTCTGAGCTTCGCCAGCAGGTCCTGGGGATGCACGGGTTTGGCCAGGATTTCGAACTCGTGTCCTTGAAGCCGGGCTTTTTCCAGCAGGTCGGCAGTGGAGGCCTGACCGGAGAACAGCAGAATCTTGCAGGAGGGAAGCATGCTCCGTATGCGGATGGCAGCCTCGATTCCGTTCATGTCGGGCATGATCACGTCGCTGATAATCAAGTCGGGTTTGACCTCTTGAGCGCGTTCCACTGCCCCGAGGCCGGTATAGACTGCAGAGGCTTCAAAGCCATTCTGATTGAGAATAATCGCGAGCGTATCGGCGATCACCCGTTCGTCATCGACTACCAAAACTCTCGGTTTGGAAGGAAGTCCATTTGCTGACGTCAAATTTTTGGCTCCTTGGGGGATTCCGCAAGTCTATTCAAGGATTATACTCGCCGATTTTTTATCTGGCATTGCTGTAGCAGTCCCGTATATCAGAGATGCTGATTTGATCCAAAAAGTAAGCCTAAAATCGGCCAACCCGAGCCATGCCTGCGGCTTCTCAAGGCAAAGACTTCATTGAGGAGTAGCTTCTATGCGTAGAGCAGCCATGCTGGTAATGTTGGCGCTACTGGCGGTGGCTGTGGCCCTTGCCCAGAACCCCACGAATGCCAACCCTAGCTCCCCCGCCGGTAATCAGCAAAGCGGTGGAGCAGCTTCGACCGTGCCTTCGACAAACCAAGGCGTCCAAAACCCCAACGGGCAACCTGCAAACAACCAAGCGCCAGGACAGACGACCCAACCTCCGATAACGGGCCAATCAACCCAGTTTCCCAATAACCAGAATACTGGACAGGGAGTGAATCCGAATTCCAACCAGTTCCCCAGTCAGAACAACAACGAAAATGCCGGCCAAAACACCATGCCTTCCGGGGCGACCAATCAAGAGGGAGACAATCAGGGTGTCCCGTCCTCTTCCGGGGTGTCTCAAGAAAATTCTAGACCCAACAGTGGCTTGGGAGAACGCCAAGTTGTGCCAGCCGTCGGTGGCCAGGGCCAAGTGGCTGCCGGTACTGAGTTTCACGCCACGCTCGATACTCCACTCTCGACCAAGACCTCAAAGCCGGGAGACCGCTTTACCGCCACAGTCACGCAACCGGTACGCGGCACTAACGGAAGCATGATCGTGCCCGCAGGCTCCCACATTGAAGGAGAAGTGAGCGAAGCCGAACAAGGTAAGGCTGTGGCTGTGTTGCGAGGCAAAGGCAAGCTGAATTTGCGCTTCCGCGACGTGGTATTACCGAATGGCCAAACGCTGCCACTTACCGCCACCCTGGTTTCCGTGCATAGCACCAACGGTAAGGACTCCAAGAGTGCTGATCAGGAGGGCCAAGTCGAATCCGGCACCCGCGGACGGGATGTTGCCAAAGACGTTGGCATCGGCGCAGGAATTGGAACAATCGCAGGTTTGATCTTCGGCGGTCCACTCAAAGGCCTGGCCATTGGCGCCATGGCCGGCGGCGGATACGTGCTGGCTACAAAAGGAAAAGATGTAAACCTGCCTGCCGAAACTGGCATGGTCTTGAAGCTTGACCAGCCGTTGGTCGGAATCGGGAGCAATCTGCAAAGATGAGGTTTGACACCCACCCTTCACAAAGAACGTGAAGGGTGGGGGGCACCCCTCGTGCTTTTCGATCTAACTGGCGCGTTCTGAAACTGCTGAACTGCTCTTGAGCAGCCCCGCATCCGCAGCGATCTGCCGGAGCCGGGTGCGAGTCTCGGGTTTCACCGGAACCATCGGCAGGCGATAGACTTCCTCGATCTTGCCCATCATGGCCATCACTGCTTTGACCGGCATCGGGCTGGATTCGATGAAATTACCCTGCATCAGCGGGAGATATTTGCGCTGGATGGCGCGCGCTTTCTTCCAATCGTTGCTGAGTGCAGCGTTGGTCAATTCCGACATCTCTTTGGGAATCTCATTGGAAACTACTGAAATGATGCCAACCCCTCCCAAGGAGATAACCGGAATCGTAATGGCATCGTCGCCTGAAAAAACCAGGAAAGTCTCAGGGACGTGGTTGAAGATCTCGGCGATTTGAGTCATGTTGCCGCTGGCTTCCTTCACCGCGATGATGTTGGGAATCTTGGCCAGCCTGCCCAGTGTTGCCGGTTCGATATTGGCAGCGGTGCGTCCTTGAACGCTATAGAGGACAAGAGGCTTATCCACAGCCTCGGCAATGGCCTTGAAATGCTGGTACTGCCCTTCCTGGGTTGGCTTGTTGTAATAGGGAGAGGCGGTCAGGATGGCATCCACGCCTCTGCGCCTGGCGACTTCCCGGGCCTTTTCCACCGCATCGGCGGTTGCATTGGAGGTTGCGCCAGCCACGATAGGAACGCGCCCTGCTGCTACTTCGATCGTGATGTCGATCACCCGCAGCCATTCGTCCCGGTTCAGAGTGGGAGTCTCTCCGGTGGTGCCACAAGGAACAAGAAATCCGATTCCCGACGCGATTTGCCACTCGACCAGCTCACGCAGGCGAGACTCGTCGATGCCTTGATCTTTCTTGAAAGGAGTTACCAGAGCTGTGCCACAGCCACGAAGGTTCATGCTAGAAGAATAACAAAGTGCGTTGAGATTGGGTAAGTGAGTAATTTGGTAATTGGGTAATTTGATTTAGATATTGGCTATGTCTTGGTACCACAAATTCCAGATTTTGATTTTCAATTACCCAATTACCAAATCACCCACTTACCAAATTCACTGGCCCAATCTCTACACTTGATCCACGACATCAGGGAACTCATAAAACCCCGTCCGTCCCTTGATCCACTCGGCGGCGCGGACGGCGCCTTCCGCAAAGCCCAGGCGGGATTTGGCATCGTGGGTAAATAGAAGCGTGTCGTGAGGGGAATCGAGCACGACCAAGTGCATGCCTACGGTCTCCCCTTCGCGCAGAGAAGCAATCTCGGCTTTTTGCCCGGAATCGGCTTCAAGGATTTTCTGAATGGTTACGGCCGTTCCGGAGGGCTTGTCTTTCTTATGGACATGATGTTTTTCGACGATGCTGGGACGGTAACCTTTGTTCAGCGCTGGGGCCATGGCGCGAATGGCCTTGAAGAAGAAGTTCATGCCCACCGAGAAGTTCGATCCGTATAGGAATCCGGTTTTACGCTCTGCGACCAGTTCCTGGACCTTGGAGAGGTGTTGGTACCAGCCAGTGGTGCCTACGACCATGGGAACGCCACATTCCGTGCAGTGGATAATGTTTGGAATCACGGCGTGGGGCGTGGTGAAGTCAATCACTACGTCGGTTTCGCGGCAGATTTCAGGCGTAAGTCCACGTCCATCCTGATTGTCTGAACTGCCCATGGAGCGTACGTCGTGGCCGCGTTCTTTGGCGAGTTCTGCAACCAGCGCCCCGGTTTTCCCACGGCCCAGCACAAGTATTTTCACGCAAACACCTCGGGATCAACTTCGGAGAAAAAGGCCTGGTGCAGGCCTGTGACTGTATGTGGCACATCGGCCTCGTCGATCACAAAGCTGATATTAATCTCAGATGCTCCCTGAGAGATCATCTGTATGTTCACTTCGGGAATGGCGCCGAAAACCCGCGCGGCGATGCCTGGCGTGCTGCGGATGTTCTCGCCCACCAGGCAGACAATGGCTTTTCTGCCGGCATATTTCACGTCTGCAAGCTTAGCGAGGTCAACCGCAATGGCGGCAATGGATTCATTAGAATCGACGGTAATCGACACGCTGACTTCGGAGGTGGAGACCATGTCGACCGGACAGCGATGGTTGGCAAAAACCTCGAATATGCTTTTCAAGAACCCGTGTGCCATCAACATGCGAGTGGCTACGACATCGACTACAGTAATACGCTTTTTCGCCGCAATTGCCTTAAACACATTTTTGCTCTTGGGAGCCGTGGCGGTGATACGGGTCCCTTCGTTGCTGGGATTGCGGGAATTTAATATGAGCACCGGAATGTTCTTCTGAATGGCCGGCAGCAAGGTCGCGGGATGCAGCACCTTGGCCCCAAAGTAAGCCAGTTCCGCTGCCTCCTCAAAGCTGATGGTTTTAATGCGCCGCGCTTGAGGACAAAGATTGGGATCGGTCGTCATCATCCCATCGACATCGGTCCAGATCTCGATTCGTTGAGCGTCCATGCCTGCGCCCACGATGGCTGCGGAAAAATCTGAGCCGCCCCGGCCCAGCGTAGTCGAAACGCCTTCACGCGTCGCTCCGATGAAGCCTCCCATCACCGGGACCCATCCTCGGTCGAGAAAGGGCCGGATGCGCTCCGCAAGGCGGGCATTCGTTTCTTCGAAGTGCGGCACGGCTTTGCCGAAGTTGTTATCGGTCACAATGCATTGTCGCGAATCAACGTGGCATGCATTGATATCGCGCAAGGAAAATGCAGCGGTAGCGATCTTGCTGGAAACACGTTCACCAAACCCGGCAATGTTGTCGGTGGTGCGGGGCGTAAGTTCACCCACGGCCACAATGCCGCGCAGCAGTTCCTCCAGCGCGTCGAAATCTTTTTCCAATTGCGATTGGGTTTGTGAGAGCGCTTCGCCTTTCAGAAGTTCGGATGCAGTCGTGAGATGCCGCTCCCGCGCCGCCTGGCAAAGGTCCAAAGCCTTTACCTTATCGCCAGCGCCCGCAGCCGATGCCATGGCAAGAAGCTGATCGGTGATCTTGGCCAGCGCGCTTACCACAACCACCGGTTTTTCGGAGAGGCGTTCACGCACGATGTCGGCAATGCGGTCGATGGCCTGTGCGTCCTGCACGGAAGTACCGCCGAACTTCATCACGATCATCGGCGATTCCTTACTGACCCTTCGCTGCGCGCAGGGTTTCGCCTGCAACCCTTCGGCGCGCTCCGCTCACCTCCAGGGTGACAAGCGGGACTGACGCTTGCAAAATGGATCAACTTATATATCCCTGCGCCTTGAGAAGTTCGCCATTCAAGATGGCTGCGCCGGCAGCTCCGCGTATGGTGTTGTGCGAGAGGACGGTAAATTTCCAATCAAAAAGATTGCAAGGCCGCAGCCGCCCGACGGTGGCCGCCATGCCTCGACCCCGGTTGATGTCCAGCCGAGGTTGAGGACGATCGGGCGCCGGATCATAGATCACCGGCTGTTCCGGCGCGCTGGGAAGCTTGAGCTTTTGCGGCAGGCATCGGAATTCATTCCACGCAGTGATGATCTCCTCCGCTGCGGCAGGCTTGCTCAGCTTCATGGAGACCGACTCCGTGTGTCCATCTTCTACAGCGACACGATTGCAATGAGCGCTCAGCGTGAGATTTGCAGGGATCACGGCCTTCCCATTCAGCGAACCCAGCAGCTTGCGTGATTCCTCTTCCATCTTCTGTTCTTCGCTGGCGATGTAGGGGATCACGTTACCCAGGATGTCGAGCGAAGGCACGCCTGGATAGCCAGCGCCGCTGACCGCCTGCATGGTGCTCACAAAGACCTTTTCCACTCCGAACCTGCGATGCAAGGGGGCCAGCGCCATAACCAAGCCGATGGCCGAGCAGTTAGGATTGGTAACCGCGAAACCGCCATTTTCCTTGAACCATTTCTGAGTCTTGAGAAGCGGCAGGTGATCCCCGTTTACCTCGGGAATGACCAGGGGGACATCTTCCATCATGCGCAACCCGCTGGAGTTGCTGATAACAGCGTGCCCGGCCGCGGCAAACTTGGGCTCAATTTCTTTGGCTGCAGCCGAATCCAGGGCAGCAAAGATGACTTTGGGAGCGCCTTCAGGAGATGCCGGATGCACGATCATGGCGGCGATTTTTTCCGGCAGGGGAGAGGTCAAGCGCCACTTGGTCGCTTCGGCAAAAGGTTTGCCTGCGGAACGGTCCGAGGCACATAGCCACGCCACTTCAAACCAAGGATGGTTTTCGAGCAATTGGATAAAACGCTGTCCTACAGTCCCGGTCGCGCCGAGAATACCTACTGGAATTTTTGGGGTCATGGCGATAAATTTTGATTTTACCAGAGCGGTGTTGCCGATTGGGTAAATGGGTGATTTGGTAATTGGGTAATTTGATTTAGGTACTAGCTCTGCTCGATGCCACGAGATTCCAGGTTGGATTTTGCATTACCCACTTACCAATTACCCACTTACCCAATGACTCAGCTCGCTGCCGCCACACTTTTTCGCTTTACGAGGTATTCGTCGACAAAAACGGAGACCAGAGCGGCTGTCGGTACTGATACCAAGGCGCCCAGAACTCCTGCCAAAGCGCCGCCCAAGACGAGGGCGATGATCACTGCCAAAGGAGAAAGATCGACGGTGGACTTCATGATGCGGGGCGAGAGGAAGGCGCTCTCAAGCTGCTGGTAGACTACGTAAAAAATCATTACGCCCACTGCTTTGTGCGGCGAATCGAAGGCCGCCACCGTACAAGCCAAGCCGGCTGCGCTGAGAGGGCCGACTACCGGCACGATGTTGGCGGCAAACGAATATATCGCCAACATGTAGAAATATTTCAACCCCAGCGCGTAGTAAACCACGAAGCTGCAAGTACCCAGAGACAGCATGAGCAATGCCTGGCCGAGCAGCCACTTTCTCATCCTCAGTTCAGCCCGGACCAGGGTGGCAGCCAGGCGTGATTGATGCTGTATGGGAAACAGCGAAACAGCCCAATGGAAGGCCCGCACGCCATCGATAATGAAGTAAACAGTAAGGATGATTCCCGTAAACAGACCGAAAATTCCTCCGGCCAAATTGCGGAAGATTCCGGCTGCCCCACCGACAATTTCCGCTCCGTACTTTTCCAACTCGGCTGAGTTGACCTGATCGCTGAATGGCAACGCCTTGAGCTTCTGGCTTAATTCCGAGAGGTGCTTGGGCCATTCTGCGGCAAACTCGCGGACATTCCGGTAAACCGGAGGGAGCGCAAAAATGAAGAAGAGCGTAATGCCCAGGACCAGTGCTGCCATAAGCACGGCAATGGCAAATCCACGGCCGGGCCTCCAACCATTGATCTTCACCCTCCGCACTACATTGACCGTCGGAGAGATTACCACTGCAAACAACGCGCTTACATAGATCAGCAGCAGGACGTCCCGCGCGACGTAAGCCATCCACAGCGCGAGCAGAGCAATA
>DASZFK010000343.1:0-7273 GCA_035939855.1 Candidatus Angelobacter sp. | reverse complement strand
CGCGACGGCATGCGCGTCGTCGTGGAACTCAAGCGGGGGGCGGAAGAGCAGATTGTGTTGAATCAGCTCTACAAGCACACGCAGATGCAGGAAAGCTTCAGCATGATCTTCCTGGCAGTGGTGAACGGCCAGCCCAAGGAGATGGGACTGGTACAGGCGATCCAGCATTTCATCGATCACCGTGTCGATGTTGTTCGCCGGCGCACCGCCTATCTTCTGGAAAAGGCGCGCGAACGCGAACACACTTTGGAGGGTTACAAGATCGCTTTGGACAACCTGGATGCGGTCATCAAAATCATTCGGGCGTCCAGCTCGCGCGCCGAAGCCAAAGAGAACCTGCTGGCGGCGAAGTACAAAATCGTAGACAAGCTGATTCAAGAAAAGGTTGGAGGAGCCGAGGGCCGGCTTTCTCCCCGGCAGGCAGATGCCATCCTCGAATTGCAACTCTATCGTTTGACCCGGCTCTCGACCGAGGAAATCATGAAAGAGCTGGAAGAGATTCGGGTGAAGATCGCCGAATACGAGTCGATTTTGGGCTCGGACAAGAAGCTGCGCAACGTGATCGTGAAAGAGCTCGAAGAGGTGAAGGAAGAATTCGGGGACGAGCGAAAGACCGAGATCACCGATGAGTCCACCGAGATCACGCTCGAAGATCTGATTGCCGATGAGCAGGTGGCAGTCACGGTTTCCCACAGCGGCTACCTGAAGCGCACGCCGGTTTCCACCTATCGGCAGCAACGGCGCGGTGGAACAGGGCGCACCGGCATGAAGACCCGGGAAGAGGATTTTGTCGAGTATCTCTTTATTGCGTCAACGCACTCTTACCTGCTGGTCTTTACCAATACCGGGCGCGTCTACTGGCTCAAGGTCTACGAGGTGCCGGATGTGAGCGCTGCGGGCAAGGGCAAGCACATTGGAAACCTGGTGGCTTTGCAGCCGGGCGAATCTGTGCGCACCCTGCTGGAAGTGCGAAACCTCGATGAAGAGAACAGATTCGTTTTCTTTGCTACGCGCAATGGCACGGTCAAGAAGACTCCGGTGAAGGATTTCTGCAATGTGCAGTCGCGGGGTATTCTGGCCATTGGAATCGATAAGGGCGATGAACTGGTGGCGGCGCGCCTCACGGATGGAAACCAGATCGTTTTCATGGCGTCCCACGAAGGCCAGGCAATCCGTTTTGACGAGGATGATGTGCGGTCCATGGGACGGCAGGCATACGGTGTTCGGGGAATGGACCTGGACGAGCGTGATTACATCGTCGGTGTGGCCGTGACTCCAAAAGAGGGCAGGAAGAAGACGAACGGCAAGGAAGGCGGTGACGAGAAGGTTCCCAGCCTGATCTTGTCCGTCACGGAAAACGGCTATGGAAAGCGGACTCCTGTAGAGGAATACCGCTTGCAGTCTCGCGGCGGCAAAGGCGTAATCAACGTGAAGACCACCGAACGCAATGGCAAGGTTAGCGGCATCATGCTGGTGGATGAATCCTCCGAGGTGATCCTGATCAGCCAGTTTGGCAAGATCATCCGCATCGATACGAAGCAGATCCGTGAAGCCGGACGATCCACCCAAGGTGTTCGCCTGCTCAATCTCGAGGCCGGAGATCGGGTGGCATCGGCGGTGGTCATTCAGGATAAGGAAGAGGAGAACGGGACGTTGCTGCAATAGGTGTGTCAGACAGAATGATATAATGTCTGACATGAGCGGCACCCGTATATCAGTTCGCTTAGATCGCTCCCTGCGTGCCAGGATTCGCAAACAGGCTCGAGCAGCAGGGAAGAAAGAAGCGGAAGTCATCCGCGAAGCCTTGGAAAAAGAGTTCCAGGCAGCGGCGCCCGCAAAGACCTGCTACCAATTAGGCATGGAATTGGGGATTTTCGGTTGTATTGACAACGCTCCTGCCGACCTGAGTACGAACCGCCGCCATATTGAAGGCTTTGGCGAATCGTGATTCGCCGGGCACTGATTGATACAGGGCCTTTGGTTGCGCTCTTATCCAATAGAGACTCAAACCATGATCTCTGTATGGTTGCCTCAAAGGAGATAGCGGCCCCATACTTCACATCCTGGCCGGTGATAACCGAAACAGCCTGGTTGCTGCGAAATTACCCAGTTGCAATAAGGGGACTCTTTCAAAGCATTGAAAACGGCTTTCTTAAGGTTCTTGATCTGGATGATCACTTTGTCCGGTGGTGCCTTATGTTCTTCGAGCGCTATGAGGATATCGGAGTGCAGTTGGCGGATGCGTCGTTGGTTTATCTGTCAGAGCGGGAGAAAATTGTCAACGTGTTCACTCTTGATCGGCGCGATTTTGCTATTTATCGAACTACTCGAAATCGAGCATTGACCATCATCCCGTGACTATTGCGCCGTACATCCTCCACCGACCGGGAACGCCGGAGATCGGGAGGGCGCCTGCGGTGGTCATTCAGGACAAAGAAGAGAGAACGGGACGTTGGTGCAGAAGCAAATCTATGCAGACTTAGTTTGAGCCAGTAGAGACTGGATGGCCTTTCTGGTGCGTTCAGATGAGAAAACATTCTTGATCCATTGAAGAAACTGTTGTTCATCGTTTATATCGAGAAATTCCCCTCCCCAAGCTGAGCCCTTCATCGGGTAGAAGTCGAGTGGATGATCAATGCGCAGAATTTCAAGACGATAATCCAGCGTCGGTGCGTAGATGTAGAATTTATGTTCAAACCCACCTCGAGATGTGGACCGGCTTGTTGTCTCGCCTTCCAGCAAATGGCTCGTTTGAGCTCCAAGCGAAGCAGCTTGAGCTTTCAATATCGATAGAGGTGTCAGGATCTCAGGTTCGACAAATTCTGGCCAAAGATTTGGAATTTCCGGCATACGCGTCCTCAAAGATTGATTGTAAACAAAATCGGCAAATGATCAGAAACTTTGACTCGGTCTGGTAATTCGTTTCCTCGCAATAAAGGCTGCGAATCGGTTGTCGTAAGGATATTTACAGGGTGATCTGGAAGATAATGCAAGAGGTCCGGACGAATCAGCACTTGATCAAATATGTTCCAGAAATATGAGAGATGACCGCTACCACGGTAATAATATGTTCCGCTCGGAGGATTCTCATCTCCAAAATAATTCCACATTGGATTATAAAAAAATGGATATCTTCGGCCGTGAACCACTCGGGAACCGCGCCCTGCCACCCTTTTGGACATAACGGCATGAAAGCCAGGAGCTCTAACAATACCCGGTTCAAACGGATTCAAGTTCAGATCGCCGATCACAATTGTACGCTCGTGTCCTTGGCTGGTTTCTTGGTCTCGTATAATCTTCGCAAGTTCTTCACACTCCGAATTGAGGCTGGCAGCGTCTTCCCATAGCCTGCTCGGCAGATGAGCGGCAGCCAATAGGAACTCCTCTCGTTCAGGCATTTTCACTCTACGCAAAAGCAAGTTAGGAGTATCGAGAAGAATATTTGTAAACTGTGGCGAAAACCGAAGAAGAGTTACAATTCGCTCATAATTGCTGGGAACGTAATGATAGCTTGATCTCTTATGATTAATCGCCTGCAACAGATCAGCGGGTGGTATCGCACATTCTGCAAGTAGCACAAAATCGACATCGTGACGAATAGCCAGGTCGACGACATGACGACTAACGGCATTGTGGTCCGTATTCCAGAAGAGAAACGTCAACATGAAAGTAACGGGCAGTGCACACCGGAAGCGAGTCCGCGATTATTGCGCCGTATAGCCTCCATCGATTGGAAATGCAGAACCGGTGACCCAGGAAGACTCGTCGCTGGCGAGAAAAAGCGCGAGATGGGCGATGTCTTCAGGTTGGCCCAAGCGGCCCATCGGGTGCAAGGCTTCACGTGTGCGGCGGGCGTTTTCGTCGGGGGTAAAGCGGGCGACCAACTCGGTGTCTACAATTCCGGGACAGATGCAGTTCACCCGGATTTTCTCAGGGGCATGATCGAGAGCCATCGCACGGGTCAAGGCGAGGAGGGCGCCCTTCGACGCGGAATAGGCGACGCGGTTCCTGGCGGCTACGAGGCTCAAGATTGACGCAATGTTAACGATGGAGCCGCTTCCAGCGGCGCGCATGTGGGGCAGGACCGCGCGGGACAGCAGCCACACGCCGCGCACGTTGATATTGAAGATCTGATCCCATTCCTCTTCCGTGTGGGACTCGGCCGTGCCGGCAAATAGCACTGCTGCATTGTTTACCAATATGTGAATACCGCCGAAGTGCTCGGTTGCTGCTTTTACCTGACGTTTGATGTCTGCGGGATTGCCTGCATCCGCTTGCACGGGCAGGCAATTCGCGCCGATTTCGTGGGCAACGGTTTCCAAGCGGTCTTTTCTCCTTCCAGAGATCACCACTTTGGCGCCTTCGCGAGCAAATATCAGGGCAATGGCGCGGCCAATGCCGCTTCCGCCGCCAGTGATCAGGGCAATTCGATTCGTCAATCGCATGGATGAGATTGTAACGGAGGCACGATCAATTCTTAACCACAGCGTAGCCCGGAGCCACAAACCAAAAGCAAAACCCACCACGGAGGCGCCGAGACACGGAGAAAACCAAAACGTTTTAGCCACGAATGCACGCGAATTAACACGAATCAAGAGCAAAAAAGAGGAGATATAAAACTATGTAAAAAATAAGGAGTTCAAAAAATATTGCTTTTTAATTCGTGTTCATTCGCGTTAATTCGTGGCTAATCTGGTTTTCTCAGTGTCTCGGCTGAGACACGGAGAATTCAAAACCAAAAGGCAACCACAGAGTACGCGGCGTAGCATAGCCACAGCCAAGACCACTAACCACAGAGGCCACCCTTCGCTTCGCTCCAGGGTAGGCTACGGAACACAGAGGGAGTCAGATCAAAACGAACCGCAGAGGTCGCAGAATTTGCGCAAGAGAATCCTTAGGTGGCTTTGAGATGTGTCAGGCTGATTGCCTCAGTCAATAGCTGACGCCGACCATCTTTACTTGCGGCAATTGGTGGTCCCAGTCGGATGTGACGTGTTCCAGCGTTAATTGGAACTCACGTGTTTGTCCTGGAGCGAGAGGGGCCTGCTGCAGAGTGCCATAATCCTCGGGGTCCTTATACAAAAGGACCATGACAGGGAGATTTTCCTGCTGGACTGTCTCCCCCAAGATGTTCTTAAAGCGTACTTCCATGGTTGCGCCAGTTACTTTCTTGTCGCCTGTATTGGTTATATTGCCTTCGACGTAGGTAATGCGATTGCCGGCAAAATCTTCTCCTACCGATATGTGCAAGTTCGAGGGTTTCAGGTTCACCAGGTAGGGATCAGCTTTGTGAGCATTTGGATCAGGCTTCTGGTGTCCAAAAAAGAATATCGCTCCCACCACCACCGCCAAAAATCCAACAGCCATCGCCAGAGCAATCCAGAAGCGGTTGGCGCTGCCGGGGTCCGCGGCGGTTGAAAATGGTGGATTCTGTGACGAAAGATTTTTCTCCGCATCGCCCATGCTCCGATTCTACTACTCAAAGGATTGGGTTACAGATTGACACCGATGACACTTTCGCTGCCCTGCAATCAAAGGCCGAGTCTTTTGGGCTGGCGTCCGGCTTTGGGCGGAGCAGTTCCTTCGGCGCGCTCCTTCGTCGCTTACCTCAGGATGACAGGGCCTTTCCGACTCTGAACTCAGGATGACAGGGGCTTTTCGGGGGTTGGTTTTCCGATCACCCGATTCCTATTTGGCTCCGACATCGAGGTCCATGTCGCGGATGTTGGCGGGTTCGGCGGGGACCAGGACTTTGCGGACGGTCTCGCGTCCTTTGTAGACCACGGCTAGTGTGTAGGTACCGACTGGAATGTTGCGGAAGATATAGGCACCGTTGGAGCCGGTCTTAGCGGACAGGGACAACTCCTTCACATAAACAACCGCATCGGGCAGCGGAACAGGTTTGAGGGCGGTTGTGTCGTAGACCGTGACCTTGCCGGAGATGACTCGAATGGCTTTGACTGTGAATTCCAGCCTGGCTGGTTTGCCCGGCTCGATCGTCGCTTGTTGCGCCTCCAAGTCTTGCAAGGAGTACCCGTTGGGATATGAACCAGGTTGCGTTGTTACTGAGAAGGTCCCTGACCCGAGTCCCTGAAAAGTGAACTTGCCGTCGGCATCGGTCGAAAGGCTTCGCTGGATGCCTGCACCGCTCAGGTCCACAACCACACCTGGGATTCCTTTGCGGGCATCGTTGAGCACAAATCCAAAGAGCTGGCCTTTGGCAAAGTTGATGCCAAAATCCACCACGGAATTAAGATCAGCCGTGGCGGGAGAATCGGTCGTATAGAAAAATGGCTCGGAGCTATGAAATTCTGCTTCGACGCGATGAACACCGTAAGGAACATGGTGGAAAGAGTAATAGCCATTGGCGTCGGAGTGAGTCACGCGCGTGTCGTCGAGCTTGACTTCAACTCCTGCGATACCCGGCTGCTGCCCCTTGTATTGCGCGTTAGATTCATCGTCGCGGAATACGTGTCCTTCTATGACTCCATGGCGGCCGGGCAAGATGAATCCGGGAACGGTGTTGAAACGATGCTGAAAGGAAATGGAAAAGACTGGCCGCAGATTAGGAGCGCCCCCGCCACTGGTACGCAGCAAAGAAACCGAGGCAATCAGATCATTGGTGGCATTCAGGCGCTGGGCATAGCTCAGGGTTTCGGTGGTGAATCTGAAGCTGCCGTTGATCAACTGGCTGTTGCTGTCAAAATAGCTCAAATTTAACTGGCGTCGATGGTTGTAGCTCTGGTTCATCCAGGTCAGGCTGGCACTAACGTCATCGCGCACGGGGGCCAGGTTTACCGTGAAAGGCGTGGTAAATCCGAGCGTAGCCAGCAGGGCGCTGTTGCGCAACAATTGGGCCAACTCATCGGGTGTGTTGGCCACGATCCCTGCGCGATCAAGCACGTCCTGCAAACCGGGAAGCTGGGAAAAAATCGTTGTGACGGTCGGCACTTGCACGTCATGGCGGTAGAAAGCGCTCAAGGTGAGTTGGCGGGCAGAACCGCGCAAGTTGACGGCGTAATCGTTTCCTCCGGCTCCGTCAAAAGTCGTCGTACGCTGGTATTGAAAGCCCGTTCCAAAGTGGCGCGACGAAAAGTCAATTCCCGCCGGAACATTCAACGTTTCAATCAGTGGTCCCAACGGCAATCTCGATTGGAAGCGGGAATAGGTGCCGCCACTGGTGACGGTGAAATGGCGATTCAGCCTGAATCCCAGAAGAGCATTGCTGGTAAATGTATTCTGGCGAAGCGTGAGCAAGTTGAATTCTGAGCTG
>DASZFK010000342.1:0-8760 GCA_035939855.1 Candidatus Angelobacter sp. | reverse complement strand
CCTGACCCTTTGAGCGCGGCCTCCATCGGACTATTGCCTTCTTCCAGGAAGCGATCGATGTTTTCGATCATCACGATCGCATCATCCACAACGAAGCCGGTGGAGATGGTGAGTGCCATCAGGGAAAGATTATCGAGGCTGTAGCCCAGCAGATACATCACGCCAAAGGTGCCTACGATAGAGAGCGGCACCGCGACGCTGGGAATGATCGTAGCCGAAATGTTCCGGAGAAACAGGAAGATGACCATCACCACCAGGACAACGGTCAACATCAATTCGAACTGTACATCTTTCACTGAAGCGCGAATGGTTTCGGTTCGATCTGTGAGTACAGAGACCTTGACCGAAGACGGCAGCGCTCCCTGCAAGACCGGCAAGACCGCTTTGATGCGGTCCACCACGCTAATAATGTTGGCTCCGGGTTGGCGCTGGATATTCACGATCACCGCCGGAGACAGGTTCATCCAGGCAGCCTGTTTCAGGTTCTCAGTGCTGTCAATGATGCTGGCGACATCGGAAAGGACAACGGGAGCGCCATTGCGGTACGCGACAATGATGGATTTATAACCAGCACTCGACAGTAACTGATCATTGCTGGCAATGGTGAAGGACTGTCGCGGTCCCTCCAGAATCCCTTTGGCTTGATCGACATTTGCCTGGCCCAGCGCGGTACGAAGATCTTCGAGGCTGATCCCATACGAAGCCAAGGCTGTTGGGTTGGCCTGAATGCGGATTGCCGGCTTTTGGCCGCCACTGATGGAAACTAATCCGACTCCTGAAAGCTGTGAAATCTTCTGCGCCAGCGTGGTGTCCGCCAGGTCTTCGATCTTGGAAAGCGGCAGGCTGTCTGAGGTCAGGGCCAGCGTAAGGATCGGAGCATCGGCAGGATTGACTTTGCTGTAGATAGGCGGATTGGGAAGATCGCGCGGCAGAAACGTTGCTGCGGCATTGATTGCGGCCTGCACTTCCTGCTCGGCAATGTCGATGTTCAGCTCAAGATTGAATTGCAGCGTGATGACGGAGCTGCCGTAGGAACTGGTGGACGTCATCTGGCTCAGCCCCGGAACTTGACCGAACTGGCGTTCCATGGGGGCGGTCACCGACGAAGCCATTACATCCGGCCCGGCGCCCGGATAAAAGGTTGTTACCTGAATTGTCGGATAGTCCACTTGGGGCAGGGCTGAAACCGGCAGTTGCTGGTAAGCCACAATCCCCACCAGCAGCACCCCGATCATGAGCAGCGACGTAGCTACCGGACGAAGAATGAATAAACGTGATGGACTCATTCTTTTCCCGCTTCAGAATTTTGCGCCACTTTCGGACGCTGAGAGCCGCCGGCACGCACTTCAACCTTGGCGCCCGGCTGCAACTTGTCCTGGCCGTCGGTCACCACCTGCTCGCCAACTTGCAGGCCCTGGTCCACGGCGGCAAAATTTCCTATCGTCATCGAGACCGTGACGGGACGCAACTCAGCGGTGTTGTCGGGCTTGACTGTAAAAACATAAGTACCCTGGGGACCCCGTTGAATGGCGGCTGCAGGGACTACGGTGTTGTTCTTGCGAACTTCCAGCAGCAAATGCATGTTCACAAACTGGTTCGGCCAGAGAGAGTTATCCCGGTTTTCAAAGACCGCCTTCAGTTTTCCCGTGCCGGTAGCCGGATCAATCTGGTTGTCGATGGTCAGCAGTTTGCCGGTTGCAAGTTTGGTCTGATCATCGCGGCTGTAAGCTTCCACCTGCAAAGCGCCCGTCCTCATGTGCTGGGCCACGGTCGGAAGGTTGTCTTCAGGCAAGGTAAACACGGCGGCAATCGGCTGTAGCTGTGTCAGCACCAGCAGTCCGTTAGGATCGGCGGCATGAACGATGTTGCCGATGTCCACCAGCCGCAATCCTACACGCCCGCTCACCGGCGCGGTGATGCGCGTGTAAAACAAGTTCAGCTTTACGGTATCGATCTGCGCTTGATCGGCGCGCACCGCTCCCTCGAACTGTCCCGCCTGCGAGCTTTGCGTGTCGAGCTGCTGCTTGGAAATTACGCCTTCCTTGTATAACGTCTGAAATCGTTCCATGTTCACAGTAGCGTCTTTGAGTGCAGCTTGATCCTTAAATAAATTGGCCTGCGCCTGGCTGAGCTGCACTTCATACGGACGTGGGTCGATCACCGCCAGCAGATCGTTCTTCTTGACCTGTTGGCCTTCCTTGAAAGCGACTTGAACAAGCTGCCCATCGATGCGACTCTTGATGGTTACCGTATTGAAAGCTTCAATCGAACCCAACCCGGTAAGCACAACCGGCAGGTCGCGGCGTTCTGCTTTGGCGACGGCGATGGGGACACCTTGTCCTTGTTGCCCGCGGCCTCCGCGCCCGCCGGCTGCTTGTGCAGTCTTAGGGGCGTTGCTCGCGCAGCCAATCAAAAGCGCGGCAATCAATATGGAAAAACCAATCCGGCAAAGCCATGTACTCCATGACGCGAGCTTCGACATCCATGTCCTCTTCTGGGGGCGGAATGCAATGATTTCTGAGGCAGTTTCTCTAAAGCGTATCAGCAGCAGCAATCGAAACAGCATACTTGCAAACTGTTTATTTTAGACTGCAATCTCACACTAGTGGATACCACCGGCGAGCAAATAAAAAATTTGAAATGTCGGTTTTTGTAAACATTTGTTAAGGGTGAATATTCGCTTGGAACACTTAGCTCCCCGAAGAATCTCGAAGCCCACCAAGAGCACGAAGAGTATGAGGTCCAAAGTGAAAGCGGCGTCAAAGGTCAGCTTAGCCATTTATGCGCCGCCCAATATAATCCAATTTGATGTGGACGATTTATACCCTTAGCACACTCAGCGTCATTGTTTTCAGCATCGTTGCCATGGCGGGCTGGACAAAACGCAAGACTAACCCTTGGGAGATCATGGGCCTCTGGTTCGATCGCGGTGCTGTGATTGACATGCTGGGGGGATTCCTCATCGGCGCGCTGGTAATGACCGGAGTATTTTTGCTGGCATGGATGTCAGGCTATGTAGTGCCGGTTGAGATTCTTCTTCCTACTGTCTCTGTTCTTAGCTCTCCTCTTTGGATCTTTCCGGGTGCTTTTATCGAAGAGTTTTTCTGCAGAGGCCTTATGCTCAACGGAATATCGATGGTCGTCCGGCAGAAACAATGGCTGGCGGTGGTAGTTTCGTCAATTGCATTTGGATCGATTCACGCGACCAATCCTCATGCCTCTCTCGTTTCCATTGCGGGCAACTCGTTGGGTGGACTGGTCTACGCTCTCGCGTATCTGAAAAGCGGACGCTTGTGGTTGGGAACGGGATTGCACTTTGCCTGGAATTTTGTCCAAGGACCAATTCTTGGCTTTCCAGTGAGTGGTTATGCCTACCGGGGAATTATTGTTGAATCCTGGAAGGGCGATTCTTGGTTTGGTGGCGGCGGGTATGGGCCTGAAGCCGGATTGATAGGAATGATCTTTCGGTTCGTGGCAATCGCTTTGGTACTGCTGTGGTGCAGCAGGCCGAATCGTAATAACGCACATCCCGATGAGGAAACGCGTGCGAAACCATGAATTCTCGTGCCTCCCACTATCATTTGCCTTGGTTTGATTTGAGCTGCTGCAGTCTGTTGGAAGCCGGTATTTGAAGGTACAATTGAGACGTCTTATAACCATTGGCAGTTTAGTTAAATTTCACGCTGCGATCTCGCATCCAAGTAAAGAAGTCTTGCACCACTGAGAGTTCCCGTTCTTCTGTTATGACACCGGAGAAAAATCAGCTCGGATATGTTAGTTTCACGCTCCATTCACATCTTCCTTATGTGGTGAATCATGGCACTTGGCCGCACGGCCTCGAGTGGTTGCACGAAGCTGCGGCCGAAACCTACTTGCCGCTCCTTCGAGTCTTTCGAGAGCTGGAGCAGCGAAAACTCGCGCTGAAAGCCAATGTGAATCTCTCCCCCATCCTGCTGGAGCAACTCTCGCATCCGCTGTTTAAGCAGGAGTTTCCCAACTACGTAGGACGCAAGATCGAGGCTGCGCGTAAAGACGCCGAGGATTTCAAACTCCGGGGAGATTCCCACCTGTCTGGGGTCGCGGAGTTTTGGCTGCATTTTTACGAGCAGACACTTCGGCATTTCGAAGAACTCAAGGGCGATATCGTGAGCGGGTTTCGTTATTTCTATGAGACCGGCGCTATCGAAATCATTACCTGCGGCGCTACTCACGGGTATTTTCCTCTGCTGGGCACCGATGCCTCGATCCGGGCGCAGGTCCGCATCGGAGTGGAAACCCATCGCCGATTTTTTGGGCGAAAGCCAAAAGGGATATGGCTTCCCGAGTGCGGATACCGGCCTGCGGGGATTTGGCAGTTTCCCGTATCGCTGAACGGCTTTGGCTCCGCCTACGGAGGCCCGGTGCAACGCGCCGGCGTTGAGCAGATTCTTGGCGAAAATGGAATCCAATACTTCCACGTTGATACCCACTTGGTGGACAGCTCAACCCGGTTCACTCCCTACGAACTGCTTGCGGGAGGAGTGCCAGTCGCCGTCGAAGTTCCGCCAGATCGTCCTGCCAAAAATTTCTACCGTTCGTATTTTGCCGACACACCGGACCGCCGCAATACCCACGTGGCTTTTTTTACGCGCGATCCGCGCACCGGCATTCAGGTCTGGAGTGGCGAGAACGGATATCCTGGCGATGAAAACTACCTGGAGTTTCACAAGAAGCGCTGGCCGGGCGGTAATCGCTATTGGCGCATTACCGGGCCGAAAATCGATTTGGGAGAAAAGCTGCCGTATTATCCGGACGTGGCGAAGTCCCGCACTCGGGACCATGCCTCCCACTTTGCCCACATTACCACTCAAGCATTGCAAGGCTACGGAAACAATGGACCCGGGATGCCGATCCTCAGTGCTCCCTTTGATGCCGAGTTGTTTGGACACTGGTGGTTTGAAGGGCCGGAGTGGCTGAAGAACGTAGCTCTTGAATATGCCATGCCGCATTCACAAATCCGGCTGATCACCTGTGGCGAATATCTTGAGAAATTTTCTCCTGCCGGTTTCGTGGCTTTGCCTGAGGGATCGTGGGGGGCCAACAGCGATAACAGCGTGTGGTTCAACCATGATACGGCCTGGACCTGGAAACATATTTACCACGCCGAATTCTCTGTGCAGCAGATGGCGAACAGCGGCCTCTGGAAAGGCAACACGCTTGCGACGCGCCTGGCCCAGCAGATCTGCCGCGAGCTTCTGCTTTTGGAATCATCGGACTGGCAGTTCCTCATCACCACCAAGCACGCTCGTGACTACGCCGAAAAACGGTTTAACACGCACCTGGACCAACTCCGAACGCTACTGGATATCTGGCGGCGCTTTGAGGCCACCAAAGAAATTCCCAACGACAAGCTGCCCGACCTGGAAAAAATCGAGCAGCGCGATTCCGTCTTTCCCGATATCAAGCCAGAGCTATGGAGCAAGGAAATTTCTAAGTTTTAATTTCTAATTTCTAATTTAAAGCCAAGAACTTTACCTTACCGCGGATTTGCGCGGATGAACGGGGATTGGAATTTACCAAACAAATGGGGCTCACTTCGAAGAAGAATAGATTCTGGGTTTTAAAATTAGAAATTAGAAATTATCCTCACTGCGATAATGCTTCCAGCCGAATCCGGTTGGTGTTCGGCCCAAATCCCCCTACCACGATGGCCACGATCAACATGGCTGTGGCGACAATCGCAAATACACCCGTTGTGCCGTAGGCTTTTAAGGCTTCGGCGATGATGAAGCCTACAAAAATTGAGCTGAAGCGGCTCCAACTGTAGACAAAGCCGACAGCCTGGGCGCGGATGCGCGTGGGGTATAGCTCTGCCTGATACGTATGCAAGGCGCAGGAAAACCAGGAGTTCGCCAAGGTGATGACTACGCCCAGCAGAATAATTCCTATAGCCGTATGCTGCCGCGCCCAAATCATTCCGCAGGTTGCGATCGTGAGAGCGAGACAAACAAGTTGCCATTTACGCTCCAACCGGTCGGCATAACGCATGGCGAGCAGCGATCCCAGCGGGTTCACCAGCGCGATGATCAGGACATAAGTCAATGACTTAGTAACTGTGATGCCTTGATGCACGAGCAATACCGGAACCCAGGCGGCGAATCCGTAAAAACCGATCGCCTGAAAGGCATTGAAGATGGTAAGCATGGCAGTGCGGCCAAAGTAGTTGCGGCTCCAGATTTCTCTCCACGCGCCTTGTTGTTGCGCCATGTCCTCGGATTTTTCGTCGGGTGGAGGCAGCTTCCTTCCCGTCTCCAACGAAACGTGCCTCTCGATTGTTGTGACCACGGCATCCGCCTCTTCCTTGCGGCCATGCAATTCCAGCCAGCGTGGAGATTCAGGCAGACTCTTGCGCAGAAACCAGAAGCATGGAGCGCCGAGCGCGCCGGCAATGGCGACATATCTCCAGCCGGCTAATCCCAGGAATCTGTGCGGGATGGCCAACAGTGAGATGGCAGCAACACAAGGAACGCTCCAGAACGAGATGAACTGCGACATTGCGATGTAGCTTCCGCGTGAACTCTTAGGTGTGATTTCTGTGATGTAGGAGGCAATGGTGACCAGTTGCACGCCGATGCCAAGACCGCAGACAAAGCGCCAGGAATCGATGGCCACCGCGCTCCGCATAAAGGCCATGATCAAAGTGGCCACGGAATACCAGATCAGCGACAGGCCAAACAAGGTGCGCCGTCCATAGCGATCTGAGAACCAGCTAAAAATCAATGTTCCCAAAAACATCCCCGCGAAGCCTGAGCCGATAAAGCTGGCAAAGCCGGTTATGTCAAAGGGATTGGAAGTAGTAGCCGTAAAGATGCCGGCATTGATAAATCCCACCGCGATGTATCCGGTCATGAACAGGTCGTAGAGTTCAAAAAAACCACCCACTGAGATTCGAGCGACGAGTCCGCGCAGATAGCGGGAAGGAGGCAGGCGATCGAGACGAGCGGCCACTTGCGGTGATGTCAGGGTTTCGGGCACAACAGTCTCAATATTTTATAATGTGAGCACAGGAGGGCGAGTTGTCTCAAACGCACACCATTCCACTGCCGCAGAAGGCCAATCGGGTTCCACCTGGTCCCAAAGGCTTGCCGGTGGTCGGTGTATCGTTTAAGTTCGCCCGCGATCCGCTGGTGATGTTGCACACGGTTGCCCGGGAATATGGCGACATTGTCAAACTTCCGCTGGGATTTGAGCCGCGTATCTTCATCAATCATCCTGACTGGATCACGCAGGTCCTGGTTGTCCAGCACGCAAAATTTCATAAGAGCGACCTCACCAAGAGATTGTTGGGAAATATGCTGGGGCAAGGGCTGCTCACCAGCGAAGATGATTTCTGGCGGCGCCAGCGGCGGTTGGCCCAACCGGCGTTTCGCCGCTCGCGCATCAACGAATATGCTCCAACCATGGTCGATATCGCGACCGAGCACATTCGCGAATGGCAAGGCCAGGGTGAGGAACGCGACATGGCTGAAGAGATGATGGCTCTTACCCTGGAGGTCGCGGTTCGCGCGCTCTTCGGCACCGGTCTTCCCGGCACTGCCCGGCAAGTGGGACAGGCAACGACCTACCTGATGCGCTATCAACTCAAAAGACTTAGATCGATTATCAAGATTCCGCAAAGCTGGCCGACTCCCAGCAACCGCCGCGCCCGTCGTGAGCAGGAGGTACTGGACTCATTGGTATATCGCATCATTGCCGAGCGAAAGGCCCAGGGCAATGTGCACGAGCAGGACGACGTCCTTTCTTTGCTCATCGCCGCCATGGATGAAGATGGCAGCCAGATGACCCTCAAGCAGCTCCGCGACGAAACCATGACGTTGTTTCTGGCCGGCCACGAGACCACCGCTCTCACGTTGGCCTGGACCTGGTATTTGCTGGGAGAGAACCCATCAGCCGAAGCGCGCCTGCATGAAGAGCTGCATGGAGTGCTTGGAGGACGCGCGCCCGAGCCTGGCGATCTTGAACGCTTGCCATATCTGCAAGCAGTGGTCAGCGAATCTCTGCGTCTGTATTCGCCGGCGGCCGTCATGTCCCGGCTGTCAACAGCTCCTTTCAGCTTTGGAGGTTACGATTTTCCGCAAGGCACGACAGCCATCATGTCGCAATGGGTGATGCATCGTGATCCCCGGTTTTATGACGATCCAGAGGCCTTTCGCCCGGAGCGCTGGCTCGACGGTCTCGAGGCGCGGTTGCCGAAAGGCGCATATTTTCCTTTTGGAGATGGGCCTCGCCGCTGCATCGGACAAGGCTTTGCCCTGCTCGACACTTATCTCGTCTTGGGAGTGATGGCCCAGCGCTTCAGCTTCCGCCTGGTTCCTGGCCATCCCGTGGTTCCCGAGCAACTGATTACCCTAAGACCAAGCTTCGGTTTGAAGATGAAGGTTCGGGCGAGGAATTAATTCCGCGCTAAATGTTCCTGAAAAAACCGCACCTCCTCCACCGTCGATCGGATGCGGTTGGTAATCTTGCGCCAGCCGTGTCCTTCATCGGGAAACAGGATGTATTCCACGGCGACTCCGCGTTGCTTCAGAGTATTCACAATCTGCTCCGCTTCAACGACCGGGACATTTGTGTCGTTAGCTCCATGCTGGACCATTGTGGCAGCTTTGATCCTGTCCAGTTTGTAGATAGGCGAGAGACGGTCAAGCATCTCTCTTTGCGTCTTTGGATCTCCATACTCAACCGTCGAGATGGCGGCCATCCAGGGCTGTGTGTGTTCAAAAA
>DASZFK010000341.1:0-5221 GCA_035939855.1 Candidatus Angelobacter sp. | reverse complement strand
CCATCCAAGAAGTATCAGAGTTCCAATAGCGACGATGAAGAGGATGGTCACCTGGACTGTATAGCGCGGTGGCACACAAAGGCGCAAGCATTGTGACCAACATGGGAAGACAACTTGCTGAATCTAAATCCCAAACTGGAGTTTCTGCCGAAAAGGCCGTAAGGTCCCACCTGAGTACAAGAACAGGAGAGCCAGTCGACTTGGGACAATGCCTCGGCGTAGCCGAGACACAGGTTCTAAGTGCCGATCCCAAAAAGCTTGTAACGTTTTACCTGCGCGCTTCACTATCTATTAAGAAGGCCACCAATCCTCCAATCTGCTTTGGTCTCGCCGGGAAGGCTACGCCCTTGAAAACCACCAATCACCAAGACTCTATCCAGTCGAATTCTGCGACGAATCGCAGCAGCCTCGCAAAGACGGCTCCCAAAGTTGTCAGCTACCGGCAAACAGCAGTAGAGAGAGCGGCGCGCGCGTTGCGATCCTCAGTTGGAAAATCACTCAACAAGCCAGTGGCGATGGTTTTTATCATCTGCTTGGTGGTAGCACTATCCTTCTTGGGTGCGGCTTTTGTCCTACGCATCGTCTCATCAAAAGCACAGATCGTAGTGTCGCCGGTTGAGATACTGGCTGTTTCCTCCGACCAAAAGTCGAATAGCCAGAACACCAAAGCTCTGGCAGATCTGGTCGTTGACAAGCTGCATAGCATCCTTGAGCAGGCGAGTAGCTTTTCAGGCAATATGTACTCAAGCAAGAAGTCTTTCGCACAAATACCCGGCATGCCGCACATCCCGGTTGAGACTTCTTACGGTATCGAGATCAAGGGAGTGTCTGTGGATCAATTGATGGCAACGTGGAATCATATCCGCTACCATGAGTTCCAAGTCTCTGGAAGCCTGATACTAGGAACTGGCGGAGATCAAACCCTGATACTGAGATATATAACTGAAGACCAAGCTAACAGTTTTTCAGCGCATTTTATGTTGAATAATCCAGGCGCTCTCGAAAAAGCGATCTCTAGCCTTACTCTTGATCTGATTAAGGACCTCAACCCGGAGGCTGCTGCGCGCTACCTCTTTGTGACAGCCCTCGCTTGTACGGGAACTCAAGAGGCTTGCTGGGAGCCTGCGGTCCAGTTTTGCTGGGCTTGGACGAAGAAAGCCCCGACAAGCGCTCATGCGTTCGACTATCTGGGCTCTGCATTGTCACATACGGAACATCCGGGCGATGCGCTACCCTTCCTTGATCGCTCTCTTCAACTCGACAGTGGATTGTATTCAGCACTGAACACCAAGGGGGTCATCCTGATGAATCAAGGCAATTACCCCGACGCAGAATTGGCTTTCACAGCATCCCTTGACATACGCAAAACTCCCAATCCCTGGGTAAATCTTGGTATAACTGCCATTCGGCAAAAACACTATGCAGAGGCTGAGGTCTATTACCGGAAAGCTCTGGCAAAAGACAAAAAAGATATTGGAGCGTACCTTAACTTGGGACACGTGCTGCTGCATTTGTCGAAGAATAGTGAGGCCGTGGAGGCTTACAGACAAGCGCGCTATTTAAGTCCAGGGAGCTATCCTGCCCTGTGGGGGCTTGCACTTTCTCTCGCAAGTGCTGGTAAGCCAACAGAGGCGCTTCAGGAATGTGAGAAAGCAGCACATTTGTACCTGGATGTAACCGATCGAGAAATGATAGAAGGTATCGTATTCTTGCAAACGCGACAAACAGATCTGGCAATCGAGCGATTCGCCTCTGCCGTGAAACACACGAACTCCACGAATCACCCGAACTCCACCGAAGCCTCATATTATTTGGCCATGGCGTATGCGCAGAAAGGATACCTGGAGTTAGCAAGCAAACAACTACAAACGACTCTTGACCCCTCTAAGAATCAACCTGAGCTTCACAACCTGCTAGCTAAAGTACTTCTGGCGCAGGGCGACCTTCAAGGCAGTAAATCGGAGTCCGATGAAATGGCGCGGATAGCGCCATGGTTTAAGAATGATTCTTTGGATGAGCTTCTACCTATTTTCACGACCGGCGCAGGCAACCAGGACGTGCGCGCTTTTCAGAGCGACCGCGGTCTTCGCAGCAACGCAGGCGATCTTGTATCTACTGATGTCTCAAAGAGCCATTAGATTCGATGAAGCTCAACAAGCATTTCATGGATAAATTAAAATTCCCCTAATCTGCTTCTGGGCTTGTAGCATCTGTAGCGGCAAATCAAAAAACAGGAAGAAGAATGGAATACAAGAAAATTACGCCCAATCTCATTGTCAAAGACGTAAGCGTCAGCCTGGCATTCTATGAAGAAGTTCTCAATCTGCCGAGGACGATTCTCGTGCCGGAGCAGCCACCATTTGTCTTTGCCTCGGTTACTGCGGGCGGCATAGAGATTTTTTTCAATCGGCACCAAAACGTAGCCGCAGAGGCTACCGAGTTCTCGAAGGAACTGGCGGGCCGGCCCATCGGCGGCAGTTTTACCATGTTCATTGAGGTCGAAGGGATCGAAGAGATCCTGGAACGGGTAAAGAAGCATCAGGCAAGAATCGTGATGCCCTTGCAAGAGATGTTTTATGGCATGAAGGAATTTGCATTTCTCGATCCGGATGGATATGTGATCAGCATTGCGGAAAAAATCGGCTGATCGTCTCAGAAAGGTTCGGCGCTAATGCTTGGGGCGCGGAACCAAAACTCGCTTCCCTCAAACTGCCGTGGAAGGTTCGACCTCGGATTCCTGATTCGTTGGTGGCTGTGCCGGAGCCGCAGCGCGTTTCTGCAATGGTATCTCGCGCAGGAAGAAATTCACCACGACCACACTCGCCATCAACACGGCACCAACCACAAAGATAGCGTGGATCCCGTGGACCAATGCATTGCGCACATTGTCAAACAGCCGATGGAGCAGGGCCGTGCCTCCCGGGTATTGTCCAAATGCAGCTTCCAGCCGGTCGCGGTATTGCACCACCAACAGAGGATTATTGAACGGCGCTAAGGCGCGGGCCGGGGTATTGGGCGGTATGTTCTGCTGAAAGTCGTGATGAAACAAAGTCAGCAATACCGACCCGAACACGGCTACGCCCACCGTGCTGCCGATGGCGCGAAAAAACTGTGTCGACGCCGTGGCCGCGCCGCGCTGGGTTGCAGGCGCAACGTTTTGGACCACAAGCGTGTAAATGGGCTGCATGATGCCCATGCCTATTCCGGCGATGATCATGTTGCGCACTACTTGCGCGTTGGTTGTTGTCTTGTCCATGATCGCCATCAGGAACATGCCAACTGTGGCGAGGATAGCGCCTGCAATTGCGAACGAACGGTAACGGCCGGTCTTGCTGATCGCCTGTCCAGTTGCCATGCTTCCCACTACTGCCGCGATCAGGAGTGGCGTGAGCAGGGAGCCGGAACGCGTAGCGGAAACGCCGAGCACGCCTTGCATGAACAAAGGCACATAAAGAATGACTCCAAACGTGCCTAAGCCCAGCATGAACACAGCAATCGACGAGACAACAAAGATTGGTTCCCGAAACAGGTTTAAAGGAAGAAACGGTTCTTCGGCGCGTTGTTCGCAGAACAAAAACGCTCCCAGCATCACCAAGGCAAAGCTCAGCAACCCGGCGACCCGAGGCGAACTCCAGCCGTAACCGGTAACCCAACTGAGAGCCAGCAACAACGGAATCAAACAGGCAATGAGCGTGATCAATCCCCACCAATCAATGATCCTGCGAACGCCATGCGGTTTGAAGTTGGGCAGCTCCAGAAAAATGGCTGCAGCTGCAACGGCTCCTACGGGCAGGTTGACGTAAAACGCCCAACGCCACGAAAGCTGATCGGTGATCCACCCGCCAATCGTTGGACCAATCATGGAGGCCAGTCCATAGACAGCGGCAAACAGTCCTTGATATTTGGCTCGTTCTGCAGGGGCAAACATATCGCCGATGATCGTGAACATCAGCGCAACCGCCATGCCCGCGCCGATGCCCTGAATCCCCCGGAAAGTAATCAACTGGGTCATTCCATCGCCCGGAAAGAATGGAATCTGCCCGGCCGCTCCACACAACGCAGAGGCCAATACGAACAGCACGTTGCCCCACAGGAGAAATCCCTTGCGCCCATACATATCGGAAAGCTTGGCAAAGATCGGCACCGCGATGGTCGAAGTCAGCAAGTAGGCAGTAGTGACCCAGGGATAACGGTCAAAGCCGTTCAGTTGCATGATGATGCGCGGCAGGGCCGTGCCGACAATCGTCTGATCGAGGGCCACCAGAAACAGCGTGAGGACAAGACCAATCAGCGCGCCCGCAAGCTGGCGGCCGGTCAGATGGAATTGCGGCTGATAAGGTTGGGCCGCTGAGGTAGACATTCATGTATTAAACCGTATTCACGGCAGAGCGTCTAGCCGTAAGATCGGGTGATCACTTCGGCATGCGCCTCTGTGCAGGCTCGGTGATCGGGACATCGGGTGATCGGAAAATCAAAGTCATCAGGAAATCAGGGAAAGCAAACACCCGGCGAGGGGTTTCCTTCGACTACCGATCATCAGATCACCCGATTCCTCATTCTGCCGGTTTCGTCAGCGCAATGGTCTGAGCGGTGTACTTGGGGCCCTCGAAGGTGGCCACGATTCGGACTTCGGTGCCTACGGCGAGGCCATCTTTCACATCGGCGGGGATTTGATTTACGTGGATCTCATAGTTCTTGTCGTCGGTGACATTTTGCAATGCCAGGAGTCCACGATGCATGTCGAGGAAGGTGATCTTTCCCACGAAGGTGAAGCTTGAGCCGGGAGCGGCGATGATATTGATCTCGCGCGCCAGTCCTCGATTGGGGCGATCGGGTGAGAACTGCACATGGACGAGTGAACCGGGCCGCAAATCATTGATGGAGACGGTCCTTGTCCCATGGATAATCCGCGTGTCACCGCTCACGCTGAAGCGGACCGGCGAAGCGCCGATCTGGTCGCGAAGCACGAGCGTGCGGTGTTCGGGGTTCACTTCGGTGATCTGACCCTCGACATCTGCTGGCGATTCCGGAATACCTAAACGTATGTTGCGTGCAAATACCTCATGATGGCTTTTATCGAGCATGGTATCTACTGAGACGCGCTCACCCTTCTTAATCGCAAGCTGGGTGGTCTCTGCGCCATTACGGAAGATGTGGGTCCTCTCGTCGAAGCCGATCTTCCAACGCCCCCCGCCAAAGACCTTCACGGTCATCTTGTCGC
>DASZFK010000340.1:0-5193 GCA_035939855.1 Candidatus Angelobacter sp. | reverse complement strand
TCGGTTTCCTCAATAACCTATAGAGGCTCCAAACTATGCCGAGTGGTTGGGGATATCCGCCTGCATTTATGCAGTGATTTCGGCCAACCACGAAAGACCTCTCCGATCACTCGGTAATAGTTCGGAACTCGGAATAGTGCCCGCTATTCCGCATGCGGAATAGCGGGCATCCCCTGGGCCAGCTTCCAGAGGTCGTTGCAGTCCATCCGTTCGGCGCGGCTTAGAACGGGTTCGAAGGACTCCCACCCAGTGACATGTTCATAGACACAGTTGCGGAAATAGACTCCGCATAAGGCAAGATCGGGAAACGTCCACTCTCCACAATTAAAGCAATGGCCCTGGTCAATGAGTTTCATGCGAAATTTCCGGGTGTTGGCAGATTTGGCAAAGACGGCTTGGCGTCCATCCGTGTTGCCAGTCCATTTATCAAAAACCACGCAAGCCGCCAGGTCTTTCCAATTCGAGGTCTTCTTCAGCAGGATATTCTCTGGCAGGTAGTCACAGATGACGGTATTTTCAGGATCGTCAACATAACGGGATGCCAGTTGTAACCCGCTACTGCAAAGGGTTTCGTATCCAGCATTTACCATGCGCAATTCCGGCGTGTGCTCAATAAGCCAGTCACAGACTTCGATGACGGCAACTTCGGGCATGGGCAAACCGAGAAACAAGCCAATGCGGGAAGCAAAGAACTCATTGGCCAATACGCGAAAATGTTGCCCGTTATTTCTAAACTTGGTGACGTAGAAATTCCCATCAGACGCGCGCATGAGATGCGACTGAGAACCGCCGCGCAGTCTCTTAATTTGCTGCACGGCTTCAAGGATTTTGACTTGGGGAGTAACGGCGCTGGTCATGGTTAGTTACCCCCTTGCTGCTCATCCCTGGGGCTGATCGCCCCAAGGATGATTGACGCCGTGCGTTTGATTACTTCCAAGCTCTCGGAAAACAGGCTGAGATTACCTTGATACAGTTCGATGAAATCTGGTTCGGACATCAAACCCAAGGCAAAACACACAACGAAAACGACGGCTTGGGCTTCTGTGCGGATGACATCGCGGGTTACAAAGCTGCGGCGCTGGGTTTGATACAAAAGCTGGATGGCCAATTCCCGCACAAGAGCCAAAACCGTTTCCTCGGCCTGCATGTCGGACAATAGGCGAATCATTCCGCGGTAAGAAGTGCTCTTGGCGGGAGCAATCTTGTCGGAATACTGAATCTCGATTTCTGCGCTCGTGGCAAGTTCCATTAACTTCGTGAGCACGTCGGCTAAGTCCGTATTTAAAGTGCTGCTAATGTCTGCGGGTTCACCTTCGGTCTGGTCAATGTCCCAAACACGCACGGGGCGGAATCCGAGTAATTGCGTCTCTGGCTGGACTCGTTCGGCGCTGGCGTTCTGGTCTGCGTCTGGCTGGCTAGCAACCGGCTTGGGTTGGGAAAGGATGGGCGCAAAAATCATGATGCCTTTTTCGCCTTGCCTGACTCTGCGGCCTAATTCGTTCCATGCGCGGAAACCAGCGACTTGAGTTGACTGCGGGCGTTGCGTGGAAATCAAAAGAATGTTGCCCAGCGACAGCCAGAAAAACCGGGCCATAGCTTTGAGGCACTCGGCAAGTACTTCGGGGTGTCCGGCTTCGATGTCGTGGGCCAGAAGCTCAACGCCTGACCGGATCATCTGCCTTACGCTTCTGATTTTGCCGTTGCCGTTGCTGTTGGTGGAAGACTGTACGCTGCCGATGGTGGGATTCGTCGCCATAATGAAAAGCTCCTTTTGAATTTTGGTTTTGAAGTAGTTGCTTCTCAGGCCCGGAGTTGGGCATAAAAAACAACATGCTTTTCTAGCGGCGTATTTGGCTGCGGCTGGCGGCTGTCAACCCCGGAGCGAAGCGGAGTCCTGGAGCGCAGCGGAAGGAGCGGAGGAAGCGAGCACGGCGGGTTTGGTTTCTGCCGCGCGGAGCTGCACGAGCGGGTTGACAGTGGGAGCCAGCCGAAGCCTATCTTGGCCGACAGAAAAGCATTTGTTTCTCAAAAAAGAATGCGCGAAGCGCATCCTTATTTGGTTTAGCGATGAGATCACCAGCGGGGAAAAAGATTGCGGGTAAGGGGCCCACGAAACTCACGGCGGTGTGAGAATGATGGAAAGAAAACAGCAGTTAAACAATTACTTCCAGTCAACCCATCTGGCTTGGGGCGCAGATGAGTTGTCGGAAGGCTTATCTTACTGACTTCAAAATGAGAAATCGATTTACACTATCCGAAGCAGAATCCTTGAATTTAAATGACATATAGGAAATTTTCCGATCGGGGCGCACCTGAGTGGGTAGGTGTGTTTGTCGAAGTGACGAGACTTCGATCTTTGAGCATGCATCGCAGAAATAAATTAAATGAGTTTGTCAAAAACACCATCAGTTGCGAGCTTCAAGAAGCCCGCGAAGACACGGCCTCGGCGCTGCAGGGAACCGAAATCGAGCCTGTGCTTTGGAACGTCGTTACATTGAAGTGGTAATCTAGGACAACGCAACAAAAACAGGAGCGAGTATGGTATTGAGTTTCCTGCCGAACACCGGGAAGGGCTGGAATCGCATAGTTTCCGGCTTCTTGCGCCTGTTGGCGCTCAGCCTGCTAGCCGCAGTTTTCAGCTTTACCTCATTGAATGCTCAGACAGTGGCTTATGTAACCAATGATGCAGGTACCACGGTATCCGTAATTGACACTTCTACTAACGCTGTGATCGCGACCATCCCTGTTGGGAATTTCCCGGCAGGGGTTGTGTTCTCGCCCGACGGCACACGCGCTTATGTCGCAAACTCTGGGGACGGCACCATATCGGTGATTGATACTGCAATCAACACGGTGATCGGCACCATCTCGCTTCCGGCAGGGGAATTTGCGGGCGTGCTGGCCATCACGCCAGACGGCAAAAACCTCTACGTGACAAACCTACTGTCTAGCACTAGCGGTATCAACGTAATTGCTACCGCGACCAACACTGTCACGGCTACCATTTCAGGAGTTGGAGGCGGCGGGTTAGCCATTACGCCTAACGGTGCATTTGTGTATGCCACTAGGGAAAACCCTAATGGTGCTGGTCCTTTGAACCAAGTCCAGGTGATTTCTACAGCCACCAATACTGTTGTAGGCTTGCCCATCCCCGTCGGCAATTCGCCTACCGTGCCGGCCATTACTCCGGACGGCGCGTTCGTCTATGTCCCCAACTTCTTTGATAGTACGGTTTCGGTGATTGCTGCTGCAACGAATACTGTTGTGGGGTTGCCCATCCCCGTCGGTATCCGTCCTTTCACGGTGGCGATTACGCCTGACGGCGCTTTCGCCTACGTCACCAATAGCGGCGACAGTACGGTCTCGGTCATTGCCACTGCTACGAATACTGTGGTGGGACCCCCGATCACAGTTGTTAATGGACCGGAAGGCCTGGCAGTCACTCCCGATGGCGCATTTGTCTTTGTGGCTAACTTTGATGACACCACGGTCTCGGTGATTGCCACCGCGACCAACACCGTGGTGGCCTCGGTTTCAGTGGGTGTCGGCCCGCAGATTATTGCCATCGCGAACCTGAGTTCTCCCCTGTCCAAGTTCACGGCGGGAGATCTGGATATCAGCGAGCACAAGCTCAGTCTGGACGGAGATTTTACTCTCGGTGCCACCAGCAGAGACCTCGACTTCCGTCACCAGCCCCTGACCTTGACAGTGGGAAATTTCTCGTTGACCATCCCTGCCGGCCAGATCAAACAGGTAGGTGGGCAGCACCACTTCGTCTTCCATGGCAGTATTAGCGGCATGAAGGTGGACTTTGACCTGAAAAGCGAGCACGGCAGTCGTAGGGCGTTCGATTACAGCGTGCAGGTCGACGAAGTGGACATGGATGCGACCAACCCGGTAACGGTGACCCTCAAGATCGGCCTCAAGATCGGCCACAATACCGGCACGACCACGGCATGCCCGAACCATTGCCGCGATGACGACTGATAGCACATAAGAGTAAAAAGCAATACAACCGGGAGTCTTGTTCGGCTCGTTTTGTGCACGTTTTGCCAGCGCAATTCGGCGGCTGTTTCTGGCGCTGGGGCGATCGGGACAGGGGGAACGGTTACCCGTTCTCCTCTCCCACACCCCGGTACATGCGGGTCCGCATACGGCGGTTCGGCAAGGTTGAGCTAAGACCGGACGACCATAGGCAGGAGTCCCAACGATAGGAAACAGGTATCAGACAGTGCGATATGGAGAGCGGGCGATCTCGCGATCCGCCACGGGCCTACTCGCCGTTTGCACGGCCAGATCTCGGTTAACGCCCCGTTTGCAGAGTTCGGCAACTCGCTTCCGTCCCACCGTACACTGCTTCCACACTGTAGACCGCAAGCATCTTCTCAGCCACGATTCAAGATGTTTTAGCACTGTTGAAGTTTGACACCAACCGAAGTATCCCAAGATAGCCAGTGATTATTTGAGACTCGATGGCAGCAACAGGTGTTTACTAAAAAAAGGGCACTCCAAGTTTGCAGAGTGCCCATGAAAGCTGGCTCGTTGATGAGTCGATTGCTTCCTGGCCGATTCATCTTAGGCCGGTTGATCTTGAGGCGGCTCCTCCATTGGCTCTTTTGCTAGTTGCTCTTGGGCGGACAATTCTTGTTTCCGGTATTCAGCTTCAAGGAGAACGTCATCCGAGTCGGCCAGTTCGCGTTCCCGGCGAGCGCAGAGTCGATCAAAGTAGAGTGCATTTGTCTCGGCTCGTTGGTGAATGGCTGCCGAGAGAGCAAAATTGGTTTCGGCCTGGATTAGGCCAAGGAGATTTTGCCAAGCCGTCAGCTTGTGGTGAGGAAAGTAAGGAAAGGTTTGCAGACCTCTAAAGTCGTGGAGAATTCTTTCGAATCGGCTGTTGACTCTGTGGATTGCATCGAAGACTGCCGGTTCTAAGGGCAGCAGTTCGGAAGGAGTGGTTGTGGGCGGACGATGCACACCGGAAGGTTGCACCGCAGAGACAGTGTTACCATCAATTTCAGCCATGATTTGCCTTCCTCCGAAGGCGATTGTGGTTAGGGCCGCGTTCGGTGTTTGCGCGCCGACGCGTGCCCGTCGGTTATGGTTTGGTCTTTCGCGTTGTCTGCTTCTTGTGTTGTTTCTGATAACGGGTTTTCCTGCCGTTGGCAATCTTCGGCAGGAGTTGGCGAATTTGTT
>DASZFK010000339.1:0-3135 GCA_035939855.1 Candidatus Angelobacter sp. | reverse complement strand
GAAGAACACCGTCAACGGTTACAGCGGCAGGTGGAGTATATGCGGCGTGCGCAAATGGCGGTGATCGTGAGCGAGGAGGCTGACGAAGAGAGGAAATTTGCCGGGCAGAAGCTGAACATTAAGCCGCATCGCCAGCGGATGAACAGCGTGGACGAGAAGGGACACGACGTTGAATTCAAGTTCAAAGACCCGGCAGACCCTCTGCAACTGGTTTTTGTTTGCGCGATGTGGCTGACCGGCTTTGACGCTCATACCGTGTCAACCATGTATCTCGACAAGCCGATGAAGGACCACACCCTGATGCAGACCATCGCCCGCGCCAACCGGGTGACCTCGTGCAAGATCAACGGAGTGGAGAAGAGCAGCGGGGAGATCATCGATTACTACAACGTCTTCCGAAATATGCGCAAGGCTTTGAAGGACTATGCGCTGGGACAGGAAGGCCAGGAAAACCTGCCTGTCCGAGAAAAGGCAGAGCTTTTCAAATTGCTGGATGATGCCATCGCGCAGGGGATCGCATTTTGCGCAGAGATCGGCATTGACCTTGGGGCGCCGCTCAAGACAAAAGATGTCTTCAAGAATGTTGGCACATTTGGCGAATATGCAAACACGCTATTGAAGAAGGATGAATGGAGGAAGGGGTTTGCGGTTTACGAAAATACGATCTCCTCGCTCTACGAAGCCAGCAAGCCCGAGATTCTGGGCAAACCCATCGTGCGCTCGGTGGCCCTGTTTCAATACCTACGCGGTGTTGTAGACGCAGTCATTGAACAGAAAGACATCGATGCGGTGGCGGTGAAGGTGGGAGAGTTGCTGGACGAGAGCGTCGTGGTGAGCGATGACCGGCTTCCCAAAGACGGCAAGCCTGAATTCAGGATCACGCAATCGGGCCGGACGTTGGACCTGAGCAAGATCAATTTCGACAAGCTCAAAGAAGATTTTAAGCAAGCGCAATACAAGAACATCGAGATTGCCGACCTGCGGGCATTCCTGCAGCACAAGCTGGAGCAGATGCTCAAGGAAAATGCCACCCGCATGGATTTTGCCACGCGGCTCCAGGGTATTATCGACACCTATAATGCGGGAAGCTCATCGGCAGACAATTATTTTGAGGAACTGGTGAGGTTCGCGAGGGAGTTAAACGAGGAATCAGACCGCCATGTTCGGGAAGGCCTGACGCCCGATGAGTTAGAGTTATTCGATTTGCTGAAGAAGGACAGAATGACCCAGGAGGAGACGCAGAAGGTCCGGCTGGCGGCGAAGAAACTGCTGGAGCGCCTGACTGCCGGGCGGCCCAAGGTCCTAGTGACGGATTGGTTCAGAGACGCGCAGTCCAAGAGTGTCGTACAGTCGGCAGTCGAGGAAGTTTTGGATGACAATCTGCCTAAGAGCTATGAGCCTGCGGAGTTCATCGAGAAATGCAATAACGTGTTTGGCCTGATGGTTAATTATGCCAGTCAGGGAGCGAAGTGGTTGAGGGTGTAGCTCCACCACCGGCTGACTGGATTGAACAATCTGTGACTCTCTGGCAGGGGTTTTGGTGGCGTTAACAATCGGGTGATCAGTTGATCGGGTGATCACTTCGGGCACGCCTCTGTCGAAGAACCACTTCAAACCCTTTGAAATCAACTGACAAGCGGTACCGGTTCTTCATCAGCTTGGGTGGGCCGAAGGCCCATAGGTTACTCAGTGCAGGCTGGCCGTGATCGGGAACCGAGCAGGCATTTCTAGTTTTGAGAATCTACCGGCTTGGTTGGGAGCACCTATCGTTAGGGTACTTGTTTTTTGAATCCCCAGTTGGGCCGGGCCACCAGGGTTTTCTCTTTGTCGAGCCACATCAGTTTGTTCTGACGGACGAATGCCATTACTGCTTTCCTGACAATTTCGTCGCGACTTTTGATCAAGCCAAAGGTACAACCGCCGGATTCCAGTTCGGAGATCAACTGGCGGATGGTGTGGGGTTTTCCCGCATGGTCCAGAAACTTGAGGATGGCTTCGCCCACGGTCATGGCAGCGTAGCGGTAAGGACTGTCGGGCGGGAGTTCGCCGCTGAAAGATGCGATGGCCCGCTTGAGTTCGTTGGTGTATTGGAGGGCGTCGCGGTATTGGCCCATCAGGAATTGGAGAGCGCTGTTACGCATACCGGACACCGTCTGGTCGCCGCTGGCCGGCTCTTCTTTTTTTCGTCGGGGCATGGGAAAGTTTTAGCTTATAACGCACGGGCCACATCGTCCATCAGTTCGGGAGTATTCGCCTGGCAGAGCAGCACGGCGGCCACGCGCATTTGTTCGTAAAGAGCTTTGAGCTGCTGGATTTTTTTGCGGCGGCGTCCGGGCGGCCTCCAGATGGAAGGCGCCCGCCCACAGCCTTTCTTGACATTGAGCGTGTCGAAGCGCAATTCGTCAATTGCGACATAGATGTCAACCCTATAAGGATGGAGCCTTTCCTGGGTCTGGAGAAAGAGCAGAATCATGTCGCAGTTATGCAAGATGTCCTCACGCAGTCTCGAAAAGTCCCACTCCTTCATAGTGCTGGTTTCGGGAAATTTCACCGGAACCAGAAGAGAACGCAGGTCGTGGAAATTCCTGATGACCAGGGGGGGAATCTCGTTCTTTCTTCATTGGGGCTGCTCTCGTTCGGGGATGTTCCGCAGGCGGAATGCGCTGACCCGCAAGTCGCGCACGTAATCTTTTAATTGCAACAGGTCTTCAAGCGAGGCTTGGGCAAAGGAAATTTGCTTGGTGCGGACGGCGGCGAACCAAAAACCCAGGCCGACCAGATAAACAACACCTTTGAGACGAGCCAAGGGTGGGCGATACGATTCGGGAACAAACCACATCAAGAAATAGAGCAATGCTTGGCCGTTCATATATATCAGGAATCCAGTCACGACGTGCGTCACGCGCGACCACCACGCAAGGTCAAGTAGCCAGGCATAAACAACCAGCAGCCAGAAGGAAAAACAGATCACAATCTCGAGTGCAATGCGGAATTTCTGGGTGGCGGACCATATTCCGCCTAATTCTTCATGTCCAGACGAAATGACTGTTGTTAGGGCTAAGGCCGCGACGATTAGAATCAAGCAGAGGATGCGAGCGACAGTGCGTGCCGGCAGCGCGCGCAGAGGTTCAAAAA
>DASZFK010000338.1:0-10039 GCA_035939855.1 Candidatus Angelobacter sp. | reverse complement strand
GTATCTTGGTTCCCTCCACGCCCGAACAATATCCAGGTTGGACATGAGAGGAATTTGTGTGTTTTGTGGAGTGTTAGCAATAACTTCCATTGAGGCTCCTTTCGGACCAGTTAATGGGTCAATAGCCTGCTCCAAAACGGGAGTGATTGTCAAGGACTGGATGACAATAAATTTAGTGATATAAAATTCATAATCAGGAAGGAGCAACCATGCCCTCAGTCATCTCGGTAGTCACTCCAGCGCGATTTGCCCAAGGTCTCACTTATGGCGATTTCGTGGCGCAAGCGGCGGTCAACCAGGACAAGTTTGTTGCGAACGGGAAAACCGTTCCGCTCACTCAAGAGGATGTTGCATTCTTTCGCAAGGCTGTTGCCCATCCAAATGGTCCAGCAAAAATCCTTGCCTTGGCTGAAGCCTGGTGTGGCGATGTTTATCGTGAGTTGCCCACGGCGGCGCGCATTGCTGAGGCTGCCGGAATGGAGTTGCGTGTTTTCCTTCGCGATCAGAACCTCGACATCATGGAAGAATTTCTGAGTAATAATGGAAAATCACAGGCCATTCCAGTCTTCGTCTTCTATACCAAGGACCATGAGTACCTCGCGCATTGGACAGAGCGCTCCGCAAGTGCACATGCCGGACTGGCCGTAGCCATGAACGAAGCCAAAGCCAAGCTCAACCTCCCGCAATCGGCCACCTTCGGAAATCTTCCCGATGCCGACCGGCAGGCGCTGCTCAAAGAAGTCATTGCCCGGGTACATCCAGTTGTCGATCAGTGGCGACGGGATGCGATCAAAGAGATCCGCGAGCTTCTGGCAAAGACATTGAGCATTCCCAATGCCGGCTGAAAATAATTCTGCAACCCGGCCGGTCGTTTATACGATTCGCGGCTGCCATTCCTGCGTCAAGCTGCTGGAGAAATTTGATGTAGAAGGCGTGGATTTCGAGGAGCGCCGCGTGGAGTTGGACCAGGCAACTCTGGAAGAGGCCCGCCGTTATGGGAATATCGTTCCGATCATCGTCTGGCCTGATGGACGTGTTGAACAGGGATTCGGCGACAGCATTGGGTGTTTTATTTAGGGTTAGCTGTCCGTTCGGGTGGCCGCCGATGAGGGGCGTTTTCGCCGATAGACCACAATCAGCAGAGAAATAAATCCCAGGCTGGCGCTTAAGTGCTTCAAGGTGTGTCCGCTCACGATTCCGCCCAGTTGATAAATCTGGACGTCCAGCAACTCAAAGACTTTAGCGGCCAGGTTGGCTAGGGCAGCAATGGCAAACGCACGCGTGCCATCGTTGCGCGACGGAAACATTACCAAGAGTTCAGCCACAAAAATCATCACCATGCCTTGATAGAGCGCATACCAGCGCAGGTCTCCGTTACCATGCTGTTCGCTCAGTCCCCACTGAATCACGCTGCCAAGGCCAAGGGCCATGAGCACAGGAACAACACCAGCCAATTTTGAACCAAGGCGATCTACAAGCAGCGCTCCCACAACGCCTGCCATGGCAATGGTCATAGGCAGCCGGTCCCAAATCAGGCGTTGATTGTCAGGCGCGAGGTGATAATAAGCCGAGCCGACTCCCGTTAGAAAGAGACCGGTAAACAAACAGATATAAGTCCAACGCTCCGCGGCATTGAAATCTGATGTTGGCCTGAGCGTAAAAAACAAACCCGCCAAACCCACAATGACAAAAGGAAGATTGGAAAGAACATCTGCGGCATTCGGAATGCCAAAAATACGCCGCTGGTCCGCAAAGTTGTGATATGAGATTGGCTGAGGGATGGGAGGAAGGAATGCGACGATGACAACGGCTGCCAGTCCAATGCCCAAGATGATGGTCCACCGGCTCCCCGGTTTCAGGGAGCGCATTTGGGTTACGAGTTGAATCACTTAACGAACTCGATTGAATGTGATGGACGATCGCATATCACAATGGACTACTATCGGCTCGTGGACAGGAGAAATTCTCGGGCCGCGGGGGTAATACCTCAAGCATAGACCTAACCCTGCCCTGAATCACGTGGCCATGATCGTCCCGGTATGTTTCGTTGGCATACCGTGAATCGGCGTCATCCCAGACAGTGACCGATGTGGAAGCGCCGCTGCTATAACAATGGGTTGAATTGGCACCTATCGCTACCAGATACCGGGCTGCCTGAAGGTGAAAATTGCGCACAGCCCAATTCAACGCCGTCATTCCTTGTCTATTTCGAGCGTCTTTATAAGCGTGTCGGTCAATGAGCATTCTTACGATTGAATCATCATCGTTCATTTCTGCCGCTTTCATCAACGGCGTGTTGTCGTTTTGGTCTCGGGATTCGATAAACGCGCCCGCATCCAAGAGTTGACGGACTGCATCTTTATGTCCATTTTTGGCTGCGAGATAAAGCGGGGATTCATATCCATCGGGTTCGTCTGCTGAAATCTCTCTTGTACACAAAATATCTTGAATTGCCTCACCATCCGCTGGGGTAAAAGCTAACCGCGGTTTTCGTAACCTGCCGAAGAATTCTTGCTTCCAACGGGTCAGGGCAATACCTCTAGTTATCAAGTGACTTCTGCAGATTTGCTCTCTCGTTAGGGGCGGGGAGGGTGTGGGCGTAGACGGAGGTATCTTCTCCTCTACTTTTTTGTCGATTTGCGGTGGCGCTGGATCTACGGGGTGATGGAGGATTTTATAGGCTCCAACCATGAGGCCAGTAAGCGCTGTTATCAACGCCGCAGCTGCCGTCAAAACACCGGGAACCGTTGTCCAGAACTCTGATTTCTGCTTTTTTTTCCCCACTGGCATTTGCGAACGTGCCTCGTCACTTCGTCCCATGATTGCCGTCGTCGGTCGGCGCCGGCATCGGTGGCAACCTCTTCTGTCCGGTCAGCTCTGCTGCGGTTTGTTCAAATGTTGCGTTTTACGAAATTCTTGTAAAAGCCCCAATCCCCATACTTGGGCTTGAGTTCGGCTTCCACGCTGTCGGTCAGTTCCTGCCCTGATTTCCCGGAGCCTTGGGCCTTGGCGACATCCTCGCGCAGAGTTTGAATGTAATTGCGAAAATTCCGGACATCATCTACGGAAGCCACATCGCCGTGGCCTGAGACAAACGTTGCTTTAGGATGGTCCGCCAAAAGTTTATCGAGCGTCTTGATCCAAGGGTCGGTGGAAGCGTCGATGAGGTTGGGGAGGTGCTTTTGCCACACCAGGTCGCCGCCGAAAACGACGTTTGCATCGGGGACGATCACTACGGAATCTCCTCCTGTATGTCCCAGCATGTAACGGACCTGTACCAACCGGGAGCCAAGGTAGAGATCAACTGCTTCGCTGTAAACCATGTCCGGCAAGACCAGCGATTCGACCATGGCGCGATACTCAGGCTTGGGATCCTTGCCGAAAAACTTGAGGTTCTCGGTGCGTTCCCAGGACCGCAGATTGCGGTGGGCCAGGATCGTTGCGCCCGCCTCGGCATAAGCGCTATTCCCGCCGGTGTGATCAAGGTGGTAATGAGTGTTGATTACATAGCGGACAGGCTGGCTGGTAATCCTGCGAATCTCGGCCAACAAAGCCTTGGCTGGTCCAGCTTCTTGGAATGTATCGACTACGGCAACGCCGTTACTGCCCACAATGAATCCGGAATTGCTGCCGGCTTTGCCGCCCTCATTGGCCACCGCTGCATATACGCCCTCGCCGATCTTCTTGATGGTAAAGTCAGGCGAGTCGGCAAAAAGACTGACGGAAAAGAGCGCAAGTAAAAAGGGGATGATGGCTCGTTTTTTCATGCCGCTGATGGTAACACGAGGGACCGACGGGAATCAGCGTTTAAGGGTCCCGTGTCTCCAACCCGGGGACGTTGAGAATAGTCCTGAAAACTGAGGATTCTGCAGTTACGAAATTGACTATAGTGCCCGCCAGATCATCGTGACCACTATTAGAAACCGATTCATTTTAAAAGAATAATCACGGATATCTGCAGGTAGACCTTCTGATGTTGCACCAGGGGATTAGTCGCTAACTTGGGATATCGCCCTCTGCTCTATCCGCGCTGTCGCGCGAATAGAGCCTTGGGGTGACGAGTTATTCTTATTCAATCAAGTAAGCAGCGGGTTGCTCTCACTGCACGCGTACAGACCGTGTCGCCTTGGCAAAGCCAATGTACTTATCCACGGCGACAATGGTGATCTGATGCGTGCCTTGGCTTAAGGTCAGGGTTTTTTGCAATTGATCATTCAAGGTTTGGAATACCTTGTGGCCGTCCACCCACAGCTCGACCCGTTTGATCCCGACCGGTGAGTTACCCGAACCCTTGACCGTGAATGTAGTCGAACTCGTGCTCGAAGCGGGGCTGCACATCTTCGCCTGGAGAACGTTGGATGGTGGCGGAGGACAGTTGGGCGTGCCGTTTTGGTTGAAACCCACAATGACTTCCGTCCCGCCTTGCGAAAAGAGGCCTAGGACAAGGTCGTGAAGCCCGTCGAGATTGACGTCGCGAATCTCAGCGTAGCGAGAGCTCGAGCCTTGATATGGATTCGAGATAGAGGTGAAGATTGCGCTTCCGTTGTTGACCCAGGTTTGCGTAGATGGAGTCTGGAATTTGGAGCTGATGCGAGCCAAGTCAATGGTCAAGTCATTGTTGAGATCGCCTGCAGCCCAATTGTTTGGGCCTTCATCGCTCCTGGTCGCGAATTGCTCCTGAAACGTGAATCCGCCGGCAGCATTGCTGAGAAAGATGTTCATCTGCGCTTGTCCGCAGGCCGAGCCCCCACAGATGGAGCCGGTTTCCACGCCAAGATCGTCTACTGCATCCCCATTGAAGTCGCCGTAGACAATGCTGGGCGGTTCCGCCGCTGAGTTAGGGGGAAGTAAAAATGGAACCTGAACGACCACCGGCGATTGGAAGGCGCCATCCCCGTTGCCAAAAAATACGGAAAAGTTGGCGGTGGGCAAGAGACTTGATCCGGCAAGTGCGGCCGTCGCGATGTCCAGCTTACCATCTTTGTTGAAGTCGGTAACGACAAGATTACGCGTAAATGAGTTACTCCCGGGTGCGGGCAGAACCGTATCCGGCGTAAATGTTCCATTGCCAGTACCCAGATAGACAGCAATGTCACAATTGGTTGAGTTGGGCTGGCACTCTCGCACTGCCAGGTCCACTTTCCCGTCATTGTTCAAGTCGCCGAGCGCTATGGCGCTTGGAGTGTTTACCTGCGGAACAATAATGGGGGGCTGAAAGGTGCCGTCGCCGTTGCCCAGCAGGACCAGGATTTGCGTGGGCTGGGACTGGGCAATGACGATATCAGTTTTGCCATCGTTATTGACGTCTGCGGCAAGCGCTTGCACTGAAACTGAGTTGAGGGGCAATGCGGTGTCATGGGACGCGCTAAAGCTTCCACCGCCTTGATTGAAGAAAATAGAAACGGTGGCATCCTGGACCACGGCGATATCCGGTAATCCATCGCGGTTAATGTCGGCGACAGCCAGCCCCCCTGGTACTCCGGAAAGGGGCAGAAAAGTAGTGTTATATGTGAGTTGTCCAAAGGCGAAACCGGCCCCCAGGCAGAGTAGCACCAGCAGTCTTGAGAGAATACGACTCGCAAACATAAAGATTCTCCTGTACCTGAATTGCTGCTATTGATGTAGCAATCCAGGTGCCGTAAGGGACAAGAGTGGTCCTTTTTCCGCAATTGGTATGTGAATGCTTACAGAGAGGAAAATGGTTCACAAACTGGGAAAGGTATATACCGCTTCAAAAACAGGTTGTTCTGAGTCGTGGTTTCGACGCGAAGATGTACGTTCGCCTTTCGTACACCACGTTCTGCACTTAAAAACTGTTATTCCGGCAGTTAAAAGTCTTCTGGACGATGCGGAGCTTGATCGTATGGCGGAAAAAACGCTCGAAAACAAGCACAGTTTGTGACGCCAGGCGGCGTAGCGAAATGAAGTTTCTTTGCCACGACTAGGCCAACGGGACTAATAGTCAATAATTCTTGTCGTCGCGCGACGGCAAACATCATGCAAAAGTATAGAATCAAGTTTCCTGCAATAATCATAAGAAGACGGCGCGACGACGGCAGCGCAAATCGCATTTTAGCGATAGGCTTCATTATTTTTCGTGACTGTAGGCAATTTCGTAGCTGTCAAAGCCTCTGGAAGCCACAAAGTTCAATAGCCTTCAACGAGCGGCTCGCAACAGGTTCCAATATCAACCACTTGAGAACAGCAGATTTCAACAAAGCTTTATAAAGGATTTGAATCTGGTTCGGGACAAGGTGGTCTACCCGGCACTCCTCTTGGAAGTCCTTTAGATTCAATACCGATATTGAACGCTGTGGAAGTACAAAGGTCTTCACAGCTATAAAATTGACCACAACCCCCATCCGACGCGCCTGACCAATTTTGGGAATGCATTGAATACAAAGGACATCGCAGGAATCGCCATGAGATAAGACCTCCTGGGTTTTCATCAGGTGATCGAACAATCCCCGGAGTCAACGCCTTCTAACCTGGCTTCATTAAGAACAAAAAGCGAATCGCTGCTTAGTGCTGGTTATTTGTAACGATTTCGCCGTTGTGATCACTATTCCATTAGGAGACCTTTAAGGAGTTCTCAGCTCTCATCCGTGCGGAGAGGATCTTTTAATCGTCGGCATTGGTTGCAAAGGTAGAAAAGAAAATGGCTGATAGTGATTCGAAGGAAAAACGGCCAAGCACAGTAGTAGGAACCATTTCTGGGCTGGTCAGTCTGTATGCAGTATTTGTGTTTATGTCTGGCTGGACATTTCTCGACTTTTACTATCGACGATTTGGTATCTATACTCGCTGGCTTGACATATCAATTACAGACGTATTGATGAAAGGATTTATCATTTTATTTGAAGGCGGGAAGTGGCTTTGGGCCCTCTATGTGTTTATTCTGGTGGTGCCCATTCTGTTCGAGGTCTTTCCACGGTTGCGACGACACACATTAGTGCAGCTGTTCATTGCTGGTGCGATGCTCTCATGTTTGCCTTTGACCTATTATATCTCGCGAAATGCCGGAGAATCGGCAGCAGAACATAACCAATCTACTTCATCCACACTTGCAGATATTCGATTCTCTACGGATTGTGGAATATATGTTGGTAAACTATTGTACCAGCGCAATGACTCGTACTATATACATGATGTCGTTCTTCTAAAAAAGAGTAGTCCGTTCCCTGATAAGTGTTTGGTTCCAACCGATCCCAAGGTTGCGCATGAGCTCACGATTCTTAGGTCAGACTCTATTCACGATCTGAAACTTGCAGAATATTAGGAGGACTTATGAAATTGATGGTTGTGGTCGTGACTATCCTAATAAGCACATCGGTTACCGCCGACGTTCTTCGGCTGAAAGATACTGGAGCGATTCAGGATAAAGGCCACGGTCGCACCGTGCCTGCACCGGAAAAAGATGGCAAAAAACCAGCGCACAAAGCGGATATTGAATGGACCGACTGCGCTGGAAAGGCAAAGATCTACGAAGATGCCGACAAATATGAGATCGATCTCGGTGACAATTGTATTGAGCATAGTGCGCCTGGTTCGCCGCCAAAGCAACCGCCGAGAGCCGACTAAATCGTCTGCTGCAATCGACTCCCATACAGACGAGCAATCGGGGCTTCGAAAGACACTTAGAGAACGGTGAGGTAAAATTGGGAGAACATAATGAAAATACTGGCAGTTTTCATCCTTACGCTAATAGGTACATTGACGACGGCGGACATCCTTCGAACGAGGGATACTGGCGAAATTATAGCCAAAGGGCATGGAAGGATAGTTCCTGCTTCTTCAAAAGATAGCCAACAGCCCGGTCACAAGTCCGATATCGAATGGATGGATTGTGATGGAAATACAAAGGTCTATGAGGATGCCGACAAGTATCACATCGATGAAGGTGATAATTGCGTTCAGAAACATGAGCCCCACAATATGGTGGAACCTCCAGGAAATTTGTGACATCGAAGGCGTGAGATACGGTGGAATGCCCTTAAATAAAGGCTGAGCAGAGCAGTGCTCACTACAGCGCAACTCTGGCGAGCACTTCTTTTTCTTTAGCTGCGGTCAACTTGCCGATCCAAACATGTTGGACGATCCCATTGTTGTCAACCAGCAGAAGGGTCGGTGTACCGCTCACTTTCAAAGCCTTAAACTCGGCCTGGCGGACTTCCGCTACCGACACCCCTTCGGCTTCGAGATAAGCCCGTCCGGCCTCCAGAGATTGTGGGAAGAAGGCGATCGTCCGAATCTGTCTACTGTTGCACTCGCGCACAAGCTCTCGATAAAAACCGGTGCTCTCCTTGCAAAAATGGCAGGTCGTCGAAAGCACTAGGACGACATTTTTCGGGCTGTTGCTCCAGTTTATTTGTTCCGCGTCCAGCTTTGCCCCGGCCGCAATGAGGTGGCGGGACCGATCTGACTTTAAGAGATAATTCTTGGAAAAAAACAGAACTGCCGAAAGGGCCACGATCATAATGGCTATATTTGCCCCAATTTCGATCCCTTTCAGTACCCGCTTGGAATTGACGCTCGTCATAAATTGCCCTTCTGGAATCTGGCATTCCACGGTCCAGCTTCTGGGAATGTCGTGTTGGTTTCCGTTGCAGGCTCAGGAACTAACCTTGAGATGGCTGCCTGATTTCGTCGGCAGCCATCCGCTGACGGGTTAATTGCAATCAGGAGAATTGAGCACCATGGAACCGTCATCCCCATAACAGGCATGACAATCCTCGCCGTACTCATAACCACAAGAACCGAAGCTGGTGTCCGTGCTGCATGGTACAGCCACATCACGGCAGAGATAGGACGGAGCCGGCGCAGCAACCGCCCGAAGAGTAGCGAGACCGAAGGTTAATATTGCGAACTTCAGAAACAGTCTTTTGGCATTCATGGTTTTTCCTTTTTCGCTTTCTTGAGAAAAGAATTTGCACGCTACATGGATAGTGTCTCGAAGAGCCAAAACGTTTCAAAGCGCTCGTGGAAAATAGGACTGAAATTACTTCCGCGCGATTGCGCTTGTATCCAGGTTCAATAGGAACAACTTCTCCCACAGGGCAACCCCCAGTTTCCATGACGGTGGCTAAATCCGGTGACTAAAAACACTAACATTAGCGGCTATTTAGAACGAGTGGTCAACAGGTAGAAGAGGGCGGCTCAATTCCAAGCCGCCCGGTAAGCTATGGCTATAGCATTTGAATCATCACACTCCCCGAGTGCGACAAGTTACCGCTCGTTCCGGTCACCGTCAAGGTAAAGGTGCCTTGCGGCGTAACCACTTTTTGAGTCAAAATACCGAAACTGGAGGTCCCGGATCCGGTCACAGGTGTCGGCAAAAAGGATTGCGGAATAGAGGCGCCTGGGAACAATCCGGTCACCTTGAAATTTACGGTCCCGTTAAATCCATTTAGGGCCGTAACCGATATATTCCACGAAAATCCCGTGCCTCGCTTTCTCGCCACGAAAGCAGGCGTTACCGATATGGAAAAATCGGGTGTGGCAACGACCGGCGCCTTGGGCGCAGGCGCCGCGTGGCCCAGCATGGCCGGCGCAGCGAGCGCCAGCAAGTACAGAAAGAGCGTGAATGTCGCTTTGCGTTTTGTCTGAAACATTGTTTCTATCTCCTTGGGTGATGGATTCAACAACTTCTCGGTGCTCCCGCATTTGCAGCCTGGTTTGCGCAAAGCGCGACAGGTTGCCGCGGTGTTCGGCTATCGTGATGGTAAAGATGCCTTGAGGAGTGGCTCGCAGGCCAAATGAGGCGCTTCCTCACGCAATGGACTATCTATGAGCGAATCAGGAACTGGAAAACAATGAAGAGAATGTCCCATTCTGGGTCTTCCAGTCGGCGAACAACAATACTCCTGCTTATTCCTGAATGCAACCGGGAGCTTGATTCCGGGTGTGCGACATGAAAGTGGGGGTTATGGGGTTTTCTTTTTTTGGCCTATATATCCTAACGTAGTGATACGCTAGGACACGGAGGACTTCAATGGCCGAATCCTTACCCGCTCTAGAGCAACAGAGAGAGATCATCTTG
>DASZFK010000337.1:0-10947 GCA_035939855.1 Candidatus Angelobacter sp. | reverse complement strand
TCAAAGTGGAATATCATGGTGACCGAGTCATTGTGCACTGTGAAACTTATGATGGACCTAACCGCCCGATTTGCGGCTAGATTATGAATACGAACTGAGGGCGCGGTATTCAGGTGGAGATGCTTGCATGCAAATGAAAGTGCAGGCTGGGCAGATGAACACATGCCAGATTCAAATATGATCCGCATTCTCGTTGTGGACGACCATTTCATGGTCCGAATGGGCCTTTGTGCTTCGTTGAACGTGGAGCCGGACATGAGGGTCGTAGCTGAAGCAGGCAGTGGTGAGGAAGCACTTCGGGCCTATCGTCAACATCAGCCGGCATTGGTATTGATGGACGTTCGACTACCGGGAATGAACGGCATCGAGACCGCCGCGGCAATTCTTGGCGAGTTCTCGAATGCGCATATTCTTATGCTGTCCACGCACGCGGGAGAAGAAGAGATCTATCGCTCGCTGCAGACCGGGGCGGCTGGATACATCCTAAAGAGCGCAGTACGGGAACAGCTTCTTCAGGCCATTCGGCAGGTTTGCCGTGGTGAGCGGTACATCGATCCTAGCGTAACATCGCTTCTAGCGGCTCGATTATCTCACCGATCGCTGACGAACAGGGAGTTAGAGGTTCTGCGAATGGTTGTGAAGGGTTTGAGTAACAAGGAGATTGCGGCAGCATTGAACATTGCCGAGGTTACCGTGAAGTTGCACGTTAGCCATGTGCTGGAGAAGCTCAATGTGAAAGACCGCACCCATGCGGCCACCGAAGCGCTGAAGCGTGGCATTATTTACTCATAAGCTGTCCTTGTCAGGGTTCAATATCGTGTGATAGAAAGTTGCTCCTGATTTTCATGGCCCGCTCATGTCGCATCCTAGATTGCGAATCGTTCTGTTATTGTTGTGGTCCATCGGGACGGCAGGATGGACGGCAGCGCAATCGCCGCAGCTTCCCGTGCTTACCAGCGTAGACCAAGTACGCCGGCTCACTCCAGACAAGGCCCAGCTAGGCTACCCAGTGCGGATTCGTGGGGTGATCACCGACGATGTCCCCAAACCCGATTTCTTTGTGCAAGACGGAACGGCCGGAATCTATGTTGAAGGCGACCGTTCCCTATGGAGTTCCCACGTTTTCGGCGACTTTGTCGAAGTAGAGGGAGTTACCGGCCCGGGCCGCTTTGCCCCGGTCATTCGCGAGCGGCGTCTGCGTGTACTTGGCAGGAAACCATTGCCGAAAACTCATATCTATGCCTTCCATGAGCTGGCGGACGGCCAAAAAGACAGTCAATGGGTCCAGGTGCGCGGGATTGTTCGTTCCGTCTCCATTGACCGCACTTCCTGGCCTGAGCCCGTCCTTGCGATGAATGTGTCCTCCGGAGGAAGTCAGTTCAGCGTTCGAACTCCTCTGGGGGCCTCGCAGGACATTTCTTCTTGGGTGGACAAAGAAGTGCTGATCCAGGGCGTCTGTGGGACCCTGTTCAATGCTGAGCGTCAACTGGTTGGCATATTGTTTTATGTGCCGAGACTTGAATTCATTCGCCTGGAGGCGCCTTCGAACGAAGTGCCGTTTGCGGCCTTGATGCGTTTTTCAGCGGAGCGGCCCGTGGGGAACAAGGTGCGCGTGCGAGGAGTCGTTGCTTATCAGCAGGCTGGCAACGTGGTGTTCTTGGAGAGCGGCGCCAAAGGATTACGGGTCCTCGCGCAGCAAGACACGCCGGTGCATGCTGGCGACATCGTTGATGCGCTTGGCTTTCCCGCGGTGGGCGAGTCGGAGCCGGTCCTGGCGGACGCGGTATTCCGCGTCATTGGCCAAGGGCCAATACCTCAGCCCATCAATCTCGATCTCAACGCCCCTTGGGGACGCTACGATGGAGCCTTGGTAACCACGGACGCTCGATTAATTCATCTTGAGCTACAGCCTTACGGTGCGAGTTTGCTATTGCAACACGGCGCAACGGTATTTGAGGCGCGCTTACAACCAGCCGATCCTAATGATCTCCGGGTATCTGTTCCACCCGGCAGTGAACTTCGCGTCACTGGAATCTGCCTGGTGCGCGCCGGTGGTATATGGCATTCGCCAGAGTCGTTTCGACTGTTGCTGCGGTCACGAGGCGACATTACAGTCCTGCGCACGCCGTCCTGGTGGAATCTGCGCCACACGGTGTGGGTGTTGGCCGCTACTGGAACAATTCTGGTCCTGGTGATCGCGTGGGTGGTGGTATTAGGACGGCGCCTCCGGGAGCAAATGGCTCTCATTCGCCAAAAGTTGCGCGGTAACGCAGTACTGGAGGAGCGCAACCGCATTGCGCGTGAGTTGCATGATACCTTGGAGCAGGAATTGGCCGGTATTACAATACAATTGGATTTGGCCGCAGATTGCTTCCAGCAAAGCCCCAACCTCGCACGCGGCGCCATCGACATGGCGCGCAACATGAGCCGGCATAGCATGATTGAAGCGCGCCGCTCAGTATGGGACCTGCGATGCCATTTGCTGGAGAACGGAGATTTGGTTTCTGCCTTGAGCCAGGCGATTCAGTCGATGGTCACATTGGACCAGGCTAAGATTCGAGTGCAGATCCAGGGCGAACCTTACCGTTTGGCGCCGGAAGTTGAGATGAATCTCCTCCGTATCGGGCAAGAAGCGGTGGCCAATGCGCTCACACACGCCGGCGCCCGGAACATTCTGGTCGAGTTGCGATACGGTTCCGATAAACTTTGCCTCCATGTTATCGATGATGGCTGCGGCTTCACGCCGGGAGATCCCGTGTTCATTTCGAGAGGGCATTTCGGCCTTCTTGACATGCGGGAGCGCGCACAATCACTTGGTTGTCATTTGCAGATCGATAGTGAGCCCGGTAGGGGGACGCATCTCCAGGTGGAAGTTTCGGCGGAAACGAAGCAGTTGTCTCTGCCTAGCCGTTGAACTCATAGATCAGCAGATGCCGCAGCTCTGACCTGTACAATAGTAGTATTGAAGAATATACCTATTGCATATCCAGATATTTTTCTCCTGACATTGTTCTTGACGCGAGTTCTTGTCCCGTGCCTATAATCGTGCGCTCCTGCTGGTTCTGATGTGAGAAGAGCAACGATGACAACGAAACGACATAAAAAGATAGCTCGATCCATGCGTTCGCAAAACATAAATCAAGATGGCACTCCACAATTTATGCGGATAGGCTTGCCGTTACAATGCTATCTGAGGGACCAACCTAGAATGAATACACGATCGAACACTAGTAATCCTACAGTAAACTATCCAATTCGCGGATTTTATGCCGCCCTCATTATTATTTGTCTTATTACGCAAGCTTCTTCTCCCATTGTCCAGGCTGCCACTCCCGAAATTGAGCATCGTGTGGAGTCGATTCTTAACCGGATGACCTTGGAGGAGAAGGTCGACATGCTGGGCGGTGTTGATGACTTCTTTGTTCGAGGCTTCCCCCGCCTGGGACTGCCTCGATTGAAAATGGCCGACGGGCCGATCGGTGTGCGCAACGATGGGCCAGCGACGGTCATGGCCGCGGGAATCGCGCTGGCCGCTACCTGGGACTCTGATCTGGCCCGGCAGGTGGGCAGGGAAATCGGCCGCGACGCGCGGGCCAAGGGTGTGCATTTTCTGCTGGGACCGGGCGTGAACATCTATCGAGCGCCAAGGAACGGAAGAAATTTTGAATATCTCGGTGAAGATCCGTTCCTCGCCTCTCGCATTGCCGTGAACTACATCGAGGGTGTCCAGAGCCAGGGAGTAAGCGCTACCATCAAGCACTACATGGGAAACAACTCGGAGTTTGATCGCCACAACTCTGATTCAGTGATTGATGAGCGCACCATGCGCGAGATCTACCTGCCGGTCTTCGAAGCCGCGGTCAAGGAGGCCCATGTTGGCGCCGTGATGAATTCCTATAATTTGACGAACGGCATCCACATGACGCAAAACAAGTATCTCAATACCGATGTTCTCAAGGGAGAATGGGGATTTGACGGCATCCTGATGTCGGATTGGACATCGACCTACGACGGCGTGGAAGCCGCTAATAGCGGTCTGGACCTGGAGATGCCTTCGGGCAGGTTCATGAACAAGCAGACGCTGCTGCGGGCGGTCGAACAGGGTAAGGTTTCGGCTGCAACCATCGACGACAAGGTGAGGAGGATTCTGCGCAAGGCAATCGAATTCGGGTGGCTCGATCACGACCAGATGGACCTTTCCATCCCACGCTCGAACCAGCAAGGTAGTCAGGTTGCTTTGCAGGCGGCGCGCGAGAGCATCGTGTTGTTGAAGAATGAAGCTTCCCTGTTGCCGCTGAACAAAGAGCGAATTAAGTCAGTGGCGGTCATCGGTCCCGACGCTTATCCCGCAGTTCCCGTTGGCGGAGGTAGTGCCAGGGTGCAGCCTTTCGCTGCCGTTAGCGTTATGGAGGGCTTCAGCAAATACTTGGGGACCGGCGCCCAAACGTACTATGGACGGGGGTTGCCCACTTTAAGCGATCTGGCCGAGGCCACGAATTTTTCGACTGCTCCCGTCAACGGACAACCGGGGCTGCATGTCGAGTACTTTAGTGATCCAGAGTTGCAAGGAACACCGATAACAACGGGAACAGATTTGCACGTCAATTTCAGCCAGCAGTCTCGCGCCACCTTGCCCAAGGGCGGGGTTGCCGAGCGGTGGACAGGCTACTATGTCGCTCCGGGTACCGGCGTCTACGATGTTTTTGTGGCCTCGACCGGAGAAGACGGAGGCTATTATCGCCTCTACGTAGATGGGAATTTGATCTTTGACAACTGGAAGTCGGCAAAGACCATGGCGAATTGGAAGAGTCTCTCACTCGAAGCTACGCCACACAAGATCGTGCTGGAGCACCATGGACGATCAGAATGGTTGGGAAGAAGGCTTCGATTGGGTATTGTTCGCCACGACGCCGTGGTCGACGATACCGCCAAGAAGCTGGCGGCCAGCGCAGATGCGGTCGTGCTGGCTGTAGGGTTCGACCCGGAAACCGAGAGCGAAGGCGCCGACCGGACCTTTCGCCTGCCCTTGGGCCAGGAAGAACTTATCCAGGAAATAGCCGCGGTCAACAAAAACACGATTGTAGTAGTTACCTCCGGAGGAGCGGTCGATATGATGCCATGGATCGATCGTGTCTCAACCGTCCTGCAGGCCTGGTACCCGGGACAGGAAGGTGGGATGGCCCTCGCAGAGATTGCATTTGGGCAGGTCAATCCGTCAGGGCGGCTTCCAATCTCCTTTGAGCGGCACGAAAGCGATAACCCCACTTACGATAGCTATTATCCTGGGTCTGATGGAAAACGGGTTGTTTACAAAGAGGGTGTCTTTCTAGGTTATCGGGGCTATGAACATAACGGCACAGAGCCTCTTTTCCCCTTCGGTCACGGATTGTCTTACACCAGTTTCGCCTATAGCAACCTGTCGATAGTCGAGTCAACCATCAACAGCGTCACGAACTCGGGCCACAGTTTTCAGGTGAGTTTCGACGTCACGAATGCCGGAGAGCGCGATGGGGCGGAGGTAGCACAGGTGTATGTAGCCGACAAACATGCCAGCTTGCCGCATCCAGCCAAGGAATTGAAAGGTTTTGCCCGAGTGAGCTTGCGTCCGGGAGAGAAGCAGCGAGTTACGTTAACTCTGAATGAACGGTCCCTCTCCCACTATGACGTGGGCTCGAAACAATGGCGGGCCGAGCCGGGTCAGTTCGAAATTCTGGTAGGCCGCTCCGTTAAGCGAATCGAACTGAGAGGCATGCTCATGCTGCCCGAACCACCGGCCCAGCCAAGGGTCTCTTCACGTTGATATCTATCGCTTTTCTGGTTATTCAAAAATCGGCGCCAGTCTCGCGAGGACCTCGTCCATAATCGCACCGGGAACGCTTTCCAGTTTTTGGCCGGTGCGCGCTCGCAGATCGAGCGCACGAGGCTGGTCGCAGCGGATGACGCCTGTGGTTTTTGTTCCGGCACCCATCAGCGGCACAGCAAAACCAGCCATCCGTACGAAACTTCCGCCGGTCGTGATGGGGAGAACCACGGGCACTTTCGTTACCCGATTAAATGCCTCTGGCGACACAATCAGAACCGGACGGCGGCCTTTTTGCTCATGTCCCTGCGTCGGATCAAGCGTGACCAACCATATTTCTCCACGCTTCATCAGATTAGCTCGCCGCCCGCAGACTTGTCCTTGAGCCATTGACGCTCTTCTTTTCTGCGTGGAGCCTTAGGATTGCATTGCTTGAGCAGTTCATCAAGGCGATAGCGGGGGCGCGGTTGCGGTTCCACGACCAGCCGGCCGTGTCGTACATCAAGGGTAACCTTGGCTCCTGGCCGCAAGTTCAGGATCTCGAGCACCGCAGGCGGTACAGCCAGCATGATCGAACCACCAACTTTGCGCAGATTTGTTGTGTGCATGGCGCTCCCTCAGTATTATATTTTAATATAACATTTTATCGGCATGCATGCAACTGTTCCAGTCACCCCTAAGAAAACCCCGGACGGCAGGTTGCGACAAACTCGGACAGCCAGAATGATCCAAAAGTTAAGCACTGGCTGCCGTCCGCAGTGCAACGGGGGCAGAGGAAGAAGATTCGTTTACCCACATTCTCCTGAATGTTCTGGTTCCTCCTTGCCAAGAAAATTCTGCCACCACGAAAATCACATCTGGAAGTTCTCTTAGCCGGCAGCGCAATGTGAAACTGGAATCGGCACCCTTGTTAACGTATCCCAGCACACCAATCGCCTTGAACTGATGGTCATCCGGCCCAGCTTGCCCATCATTTTTTGCGATCAGCTTGGCTTCTTCTTCATTTTCCGCGATCACTGTTCGCGACCCTAGGATATTGGCCTCATCTGGCGCTAAATGAAAGTCTTTTTCCAGCTTAGCGTGACAGATTTTCAAAACTACATGCCGGATTCGCAAAGGACGGTCACCTGTATTGAAAATCTGGTATTTCGCTTCAAACACAAAATCCTTCGAAGCGGTTGGTTGAGCACTGCATACCATCTCCGCTTTTTGAGTTGGTTTCCACGACTGATAGAGTCTGAATTTGAACAAAGCGAAGAAGGCAGCGCCGACCACGGTTATTGACTGCACAATTGAGGTAATCTTCTGAATAACGTCTAAGATGTGGAGCATTGTCTTTCCATTTTCGGAGTGGTTATCGATGGCTCTCCGCATGATAGCCGACTCAATGTTAGCAGTAAAGACTGCTGCTTCCCGACAGCTCTTCCACCGATGCTCGATCTTCCCCCGTTACTTGTCAAGATTTAGGATATGGCACTTTTTTGGTATCCTCGGCCTTGAGTGCGGTTGCGAATCTGTGCGAGTGGTTTGCTGGGGCGTGAGAACTCAAGCTCGGCTCAAGTTCTCACGCGATCAAGGAAGCATCCAAAGAGCCACATGCGGTAAGCTGACTGCGTCTACGGCTCAATATTTTAGGGTTGTTGTTTGAGCGACCACGCTTGAGCGGCGGTGCCGTTGCAATCAAAAATCTGCAGGTGCACGCCATTAGCCGTTGAAGCGGCGGGTACATCTAGACATCGGCCGCTCCCGCGTCCAACGAACTTGAAGAATCCGTTGCCGAGATCGACGGGTTCCCATTGTTGGTTGGTGCCGCCGCCGAATTGCCAGAGCTGAATCAGGCTGTTGTTTGTGGTACCAACGTTGGTGACGTCCCATGCCTCGGCAGGTGCGCCGCGGCTCACAACTTTGAAGAATCCGCTGTCGGTGGGCTGGAACTGCCATTCCTGGTTGGACTGTTGGTTGCCGCAGGCCCACTGTTGCACCGCCGTGCCGTTGGTGGTGCCAAATCCTGTGGCATCCACGCAAGAGCCGCTGTTTTCGTTGACCACGTTGTACCAGGCGTTGCTGTTGATGCCGCCGCCACCGCCGCTGTTATCCGCCCGATAAACGCGAACATAGTCAACCAGCATGGTCGCCGGATTGGGTGTCGAGGGGCTGGTGAATCCAGGGAAACCTCCGCCGCCAATGGCGAGATCCAGCAGGATGAAGAACGGCTGATTGAAAACCCATTGACCGTTTACGCCCGGAGTGGAGGGAGTCACGGTGAAGAAAGGCTGCGTGAAGTCGTCGCGATAGAACTGCATCTCGTTTTGCGACCAGATCACACCATAGATATGATAGTTGCCATCATCTATTCTTCCGCCGTTCGCGAATGCGGTTGTACGTCCTACTCCGTTGCCCCCGGAGTATCCAGGTCCGTGAATGGTAGAGGAGGTAACGTTCGGCCCGTATCCCTGGACCCATTCGATGATGTCCTGTTCGCCGCTCTGGGGCCAACCGACGCTAGTGATGTCGGCGCCCAGCATCCAGAATGCCGGCCATAGGCCCGCGCCCACAGGAAGCTTCATCCGAGCTTCAATGCGTCCGAACTGAAATTGCGCCAGTCCTTGGGTCTTCATGCGGCCTGAGGTCCAGTTTCCATTGATGTTTCTCGCCTCAATCACCAGGTTGCCGTTGCCGTCTTGAAAGGTGTTTGGGGTGCTGGCATTGCATGGAAATGCATTGGACCCAGCCGCGCAGTACGTCTCAAGTTCACCGTTGCCAAAGCCTCCGCCGCCCGTATCGAAGGTCCATTTTGACGGATCAGGAGCCGCACCTCTTGGACCGTTGAATTCATCGCTCCAGACAAGAGTCCAGGTGGTTTGGCCGCTGGCGCTGGCGGCAAAGAACGTGGCTACCAATAAAGAGAGAGCCACGATTTTCAGAATTGTGGAGCGGGGAACGAACACAGGTTGCCGTCGGCTTGAATCGGCAGATGCACAAAAGGGTTTACCGTGATCAAATATCATCGACGTGTCTCCTTAGAGTTGGTTCTGTGCCACGAACTGTTGTGAGAAACAATCAATGGCTCGGTTCTTGGATAGGTCATGGCCCCGCTTGCGGACCATGAGAGCTGAAAGCATTGGGACCGGCTGAGTGATGGCAAATGTTGGGGCCGGAAAACTCCAGAAATTGCGCCAGCAGTCCCAGGTAAGAAATGAAAGACGAGTCAGCTCTCATCAAGAAAAGAGCTGACTCACAAGTTAGAATGCTAAGGCTGTTGTACGAGTCTCCAGGCCTGCGCGCCTGTTCCATTGCAGTCGAAGATCTGTAACTGCACACCGTTAGCCGTGGATGCGCCCGGTACATCCAGGCAGCGACCGCTGCCGCGTCCCACGAACTTGAAGTTGCCGTTGCCGAGAGCAACGGGTTGCCATTGCTGGTTCGTGCCGCCGCCAAACTGCCAAAGCTGGATCAAACTGCCATTGGCGGCGCCGACGTTGGTGATGTCCCAGACCTCGCTAGGCGCGTTGCGGTTCACAACTTTGAAGAAGCCGCTGTCCGTGGGCTGGAACTGCCATTCCTGGTTGACCTGTGCGTTGCCGCAGGCCCACTGCTGTACAGTGGTGCCGTTGGTGGTGCCAAACCCGGTGGCGTCGACACAGGCCCCGCTGTTTTGATTGACTACGCTGTACCAGGCACTGCTGTTAATGTTGCTGTTCACGCCGCCGGCGAGCGCGGGTGCAAGCGTCGGATTAAGGAAAAAGGCATTGGCGGTAGTCCACTGCGACCAATCGTTGGCGATGGTTGCTGCCGAGTCCGATTGAATATTGGGGATGGGAGGCAGATTGCTGTTTGTCTCGTAGAGGCCCCAGTTTCCCTTGGTCGATTTGTAGGCCCATACCGTCCAATGGATGTTGTTATTGTTGTATTGGCTGGTTGTGAATTGCCATACGTCTGTGCCGTTCGCGAAGTCATTGAATTCGCCGATATAATCCGGAACGTTCCAGGACGCATGGCTTTTGAATTGGTTGACCTGATTGACTGCCCCATTTTCTACCGCGCTGGCTGTCCCGCTCCACTGGTATTCGTGCATTTCATAAACTACGTTGGTCCAGCCAAAGGTGGAAGGAGGCGGAAGCATGTCCCAATTCCAGTTGCCAAATGTACCTTCAAGAATGCAAATATGAGTTGGATCCTGGCTGCGAACGGCGTTGTAGAGGGTGTTTTGCGCATTGACCGCCGCTTGATTACTGGGCGCGCTCATCGGCTCATTCAATAAGTCGTAGGCTGCAACATTCGAATTTCCGTTGTAATGGGCCGCAATCTTCATCATCAGTTGATTGGTTGCCGACTGGTCTGCACTATTGGTCCAATATGCATTGGTGTTCTGCTGTCCAGTGTCTTGGCTAACGGACTGCGCTCCCACTACGCCGTGCATGTCAATGATGGTGTAAATGCCACGGGCGGCGGCTTGACTGACCACCCAGTCGAGCATGGTGAAAGCATCGGACCGCCATTGGCCATCGAGTGTTTCGAAATTCGCCCACCATACCGGCACACGTATGACGTTCATGCCTTCCGCTCTGATATTGTCCAGGTCAGCCGTTGTTATCCAGCTTTGTTCGTAGGTCTTGATGAGACTTTGCTCTGTAGCCACTCCAAAGCGACTATCGAGTGTTTTGATGATGCTGTAGTTGTCTGGCAGGCCGGAAGAGTCTGCCGGGGTCATCCAGGTTTCGATGGTCAGCCACCCGCCCAGGTTCACCCCGCGCAATGATATTTTATTGCCATTGGCGTCCACGATATTCTGTCCGCTGGTGTGGAGCAAGCTAAGAGATTGTGCCTCGACGAATTTAGGACTGTAACTGAAGAAAACTAACAAGCTCATCGCTGCTACAACATACTGCCGCAGTACTCCTGGAAATCGACGTGGATCAAGAGAATCTGCTATCACGGTTTGCTCCTTGGATAGGATTATCGGGTGCTCGTTGAAGGCAAGTGTCGATGGGAGCCGGAAAACTCCAGCAATTGCCGCACCGATCCTAAGCTGGAAATAAAAATAAAACTACTGTACAGGCGAGGAGGAGGTAGATATGGCGTTCGTATAGCTAAATAACGCCTCCGCTAGACTAGGCGGTTCCGGATTACTCCCCTTTTGATACCTA
>DASZFK010000336.1:0-2450 GCA_035939855.1 Candidatus Angelobacter sp. | reverse complement strand
ATAACCCGGCCCATGCGCTCATCGATGGCGCGCTCGCGGTCTTTTGCAGCGAACGCGACAAGGTGAAGCTCGAAGCCATCGCCATGGTGATTTGGGGTTTATAACGGGGTATGTGGAAACCCAGGTCATTTGTCGCTTTCTTAGGGGTGAGAAGCTCGGTCGCAGACCGATGAACCAAGCCCCGTAGGCGCGACCAGAAGTTAGCCCAGGGTGGAGCGAAGCGGAACCCTGGGAAACTGTAAAAAAGCAAGGAGAAGCCCCGTAGGGGCGGATTGGTTTTGATGAGAGTCGCGACAAATGAACGCAAAGTAAGTAGCCGCTGCACACGTGCTGAATTGGAACCACAAGAAAGATCGGGAGCTTAATGAAAAAGGCTTTTGAGCTTGGTTTTTATGTAACCTTCGGAGCAGGCATTGCTTTCGGGATCAGCTCTTTTACAATCCTCTCGGAGTTGTTCAAGGTAGCGAACTTCACTTGGGTGGTGGTTTCGATCAGTCTGGCCGGCCTGGTTTGCATATTGATCTCCACTTCGATTGCAGAGCTGGCCAGTATGTATCCCTCCTCCCCGGGCGTTCGCACTTATCTGAAAGTTGCCCTACCGGCCCGAACTTCATTGTTCCTGGTCTATCTGTATCTCATGTTCATGATCATGGTGGCGGGGATCGAAAGCTATCTCTTCGCCCTGGTTGTCCGGCAGCTTTTCCCCGGCATCCATCCTCTGGTTCTGGTTTTGTCCCTGCTGGCGGCGACGGTGATTGTCAATCTTCTGGGCTTGGAACTCCCTCGTGGCGTCCAGATGTTTACCACGGCAGCCTTGATCCTGAGTGTTTTATGCCTGGGCATTGCCGGCGCAGGCTCCCATTTCGGCAACTTACATAGCAGCGTTGGCGCCGTGACCACTCATCCCCTGTCCCAAATTGGCGATGCTGTGGGATCCGCCGTTTACCTCTTCATTGGATTTGAGTGGGTTACGATGATGGGCTTTACCGCCAAAGCCTACGAGCGAAAAATCCCTGTATCCATGCCGCTGGCGATCTTGACCAACATCGTTGCTTATTGCATCTTCGCCTTGGCGTTGGCTGCAACTTTGCCCGTCAGCGGCATTACCAGTACCGCCATTCCTCAAATCCCCTACTTCGTCCAGATGTTCGGTCCGCGTGGCAGCATCGTTGGCCTGGTGCTTTCAATCCTGGCGATCATTTCGTGTTTCAACGCGGGCGTCATGGGCGGATCGCGCCTGATTTATGCCTTAGCGCGTGAAGGAAGCCTTCCCAAATCATGGGCCAAGATGTCGCTGGAGACGGGAGCGCCCATCGGAGGCGTCCTGGTGCTTGGAATTCTCGCTTCGATTGCTTCCGTGATCATTGTTCAATATGAGCTTGAAGAGATAGCGGCCGTAGTCGGATCGGCAATCGTGTGTTGTGTTTATGCAGCTTTTATGTGGGCCGTCCTTCGTTTGCGCAAGACTCAGCCCAATGCGCGCCGGACCTTCCGCAGCCCGTTGCCGGTCTGGCTGCATTGGGTTTTGATCGTTGTGCTGCCCATTGCCGGAGCTCTGGCATTGTTCGGCATCAAAGGCAGGACCATCGAAGTGCTGGCAACATTAGCAGGATTGATTGTACTTTCGGCGATTACGGTGCTTTGGTCAACCAGGTATCGTGATCGGAATAACGTCGCAATGCGGGTTCAGCAAGGCGCATAGAGAGAAGTCGGGAGAGCAAAATCGGTGCAGTCCGATAACAACGATTCAAAATGCATTCCATTGGGCACGGTCCCGGAGATAGTTTCCGATTATGGCCGCTATTGTCGCCCCGAGATGGCGCGCATGTTGCATTCTCTCAGCCTTGATGCCGTCTACGAACGGGCCGAAGGCGACTATATGTGGCAGCGCCGGGGCGAGCATCTTGTAAAAGTTCTCGACCTGGTGGGAGGCTTCGGCGTCAACCTGTTGGGGCATTACCACCCTGAGTTGGTGGCTGAAGATATTCGCCTGCTTCAGGAGCGTGTTCCTCTCATGGCCCAGGGCTCCTGCCGCCGGGGAGCAACACTTCTTGCCAAGGCACTCTGTGAGCGCGCCGGTGATTACATCGTGATCTTCACCAACACCGGCACGGAGACTGTAGAGGCCGCCATCAAGCATCTTGCGGTGGAACGACCCGAGAAACGTTTGATCTGTGCGATACGCGGCGCCTTCCATGGAAAAACGACCGGGGCCATCCAGCTCACCCATTCCTATCGAGAACCTTACGCACACCTGGGACCTGAGGTGCTATTCCTGGATATGGATGATCCCGCCGATTGGTCCGCCGTCGAGAGACGGCTTGAAGAAATTTCTGCAATATTCATTGAGCCCATCCTGGGAGAAGGCGGCGTAAAACCTTTGCCTTCGGCCTTCGTCGATTGGGTCAAGCGGATTCAAAGCGAAACTGACATTCCTATCGTAGCCGACG
>DASZFK010000335.1:0-6742 GCA_035939855.1 Candidatus Angelobacter sp. | reverse complement strand
AAGATTAATATTTTTCATGAAACGTTTCAATAGCCTTGATTAAACGGTTCACTAAACAATATACTTCCACGCTTATGGGAACCCTGTCGAGCGGCCCAGGGTTGTATGCCCGGAAAACTGCAACCTTGGGCCTTCGGCTATGGATTGGGTAAATGGGTCACTTGGTAAGTGGATAATCCGTTGTTTCGCTGTCCTGTCAGACGTGATTCGCTTTGAAATTCAATCGGCGCAGTCGTTTCGCTCATTCGCAATAATTCCGGCTAGAAGCCGGCAGCCAGTAGCCAGCAGCTAATTGCGATATCCTGAATCTCCCATGTTTGCAGCCTGCATTCTCCTGTTTGTTGCCATTTTAGGCGGCACGGCGCTCACCTTGGCCTATGCTCCGCGTGAGCACTTTGCCCTGCGGATATGCATGGGAGCGTCCACTGGGCTGGCGCTGCTGGCAACAATCGGCTTTGCCTTGGCTTCTTTTTTGGGAATGGGTCGAACCACCATTTTGGTGGCGTCCGGTTGTCTCGCGTTACCGTTGTTGCTTTTGCTGAGTCGCAACTATCGAAGCAACATGTTGATGGAAATAAAAACAACAGCCCAATCGTTCTGGGTGGCTGTAAACCGTCCCAGCCGGACTAAAATTGCATGCTTCATTTTCTATGTGTTTATCGCGGTGCTGCTAGGTTTGGTGTTTGGGCGCGCAGTCTTCGAAAAGCCCGATGGAATCTACACCGGCATGGCCAATAACCTGGGCGATTTGCCGATGCACATGCAGGTGATTCATAGCTTCACCGAAGGCCATAATTTTCCGGTGCAAGACCCTACGTATGCCGGACTGCGTTTTACCTATCCTTTGCTCTCCGATGTTCTCAGCGCCATGCTGGCGAAGGCTGGAGCAACCATCGGGCAGGCGATGTGGTTGCAAGGCATGATATTGGCCCTTGCCATGACCGGCCTGATGCACGGTTGGACACTGTCGCTGACCGGCAGCCGTCGAGCAGGTTTCATCGCTCCATTGCTTTTGATCTTTAGCGGAGGACTCGGATGGTGGCAGATTTTCCAGGACATCCGCAACAGCGAGAGCGGATTGCTTCCGCTGCTGGCCAATCTACCGCACGACTACACCATCATGAGTTCCAGCATTTTTCGCTGGGGCAATTCCCTCACTTCGCTGTTTGTCCCGCAACGAAGTTTTCTGCTCGGACTGCCGTTGGCGATCCTCATCTTTCATCAGTGGTGGTTGTGCCTGAATTCATCTTCTGCCGAGTCCCCGCCGCAGGCAGCATCGGGGCTGCGCTGCGGGCCGGGGATGGCAGCCGCAGGTGTTTGTGCCGGGATGCTGCCGCTCATTCATGCCCACAGTTTCGCTGTGGTATTCGGGGCCGCTGCCTGTCTTGCGATATTGTTTCGGGCGTGGTGGCGAGATTGGCTTCTCTTTTTTGGAATTGCTCTTGCAGTGGCTTTGCCGCAGATTTTTTGGCTTTCGCATAGTACCGGTGTCAATGCGCAAAAATATCTCGGATGGCAATTGGGATGGGACCGTGCAGGCGACAACGCATTCTGGTTCTGGTTCGTAAATACCGGGTTTTTCATTCCCCTTTTGATGGCCGCAATTTTTTGGCGACGGGCTGGATACCAACCATCCAAGCGGTTGCTTAGCTTTTATTCTCCTTTTCTCCTGTTTTTTATCGTGCCTAATGTGATGAAGTTAGCCCCCTGGATCTGGGACAACATCAAGGTCCTTTTCTATTGGTATGTCGCCTCGATTCCGCTGGTGGCCTGCTTGCTGGCGCATTGGCTCAAGCAAAAATCAAAGTTTCGCTGGATGGCAGTAGGCTTATTAGCGACGTTGCTGCTTTCCGGTGCTCTCGACATCTTGCGGATTATTACCAACACGGTGGAGCTGCGGGAATTCACTCGCGATGGAATGGCCACCGCCAAACTCATCACCCAGATCGCGCCGCCACAGGCCGTGGTGCTTCATGCGCCGGCCTACGATTCTCCTGTTTTTTTGACAGGCAGGCGGTCTCTTCTGGGCTTTACCGGGTGGATCTGGTCGCGAGGTTTGGATTCATCGCAACGCGAAAATGACATCCGAACGATCTATATAGGCGGCCCAGACGCTCCCGCTCTGCTGGAGCGTTACCATGTTGATTATGCGATGATCGGGCCGCAGGAACGCTACTTTGCGCCGATCAATCAGGAGTTTTGGTCACATTATCCGTTGATGTCGCGTATTGGCGAGTATCAGCTCTACAAAATCGAGCGTGGAAGATGAAGGCTTCTGCCAAAAGGGCCACGAGCCCGCAACAATCTCAGACCGCATGGAAGATCGCCTGCGCCGCTATTCTGATCGCTGCGGGACTGCTCCGCCTGTTGTATTTGAGTGACAAGGCTTTACACCATGATGAAGGTGTGAACGGTCTTTTTCTGGCTCCGCTCTTCCGCGGCGGGTTCTATCACTATGATCCGGCGAATTATCATGGCCCTACTCTCTACTACTTCGGACTATTGACCACCACGCTCAATGCTCTTTTCTACGGTAAATATGGGCTGAGCACATTTGCCATCCGGCTGGTTCCGGCGTTATTTGGAATCGGATTGGTTTGGCTGGTCTTTTATTTCAGGCGGTTCATTGGAACTTTCGGTTCACTTTCAGCCGCCTTGCTCATGGCTGCGTCGCCGGGATTTGTATTTTTTTCCCGCTATTTTATCCACGAAGTCCCATTTATTTTTTTCACGCTGGCCCTGGTTGTGGCAGTGATGCGCTTCAAAGAGACCGCGCGCCAACGCTACTTGATGCTGGCTTCAGCCTCGGCCGCCTTATTGTTCGCCACCAAGGAAACCTACATTATTACCGTGGTGGTTCTTTTGTTGGCCGTGCTTTGCGCGCATCTCTATATGTCTCTGCGAACCAGGTTCGCGCCTAAGCGAATTGAGGACAAACCCCGCCCGAAAAAAACTATCGTTGCACCACCAAAACAGGACGCAGCGATTGTGCCGCAAAAACCGGCCTACGATCAGTGGCTTGCAGCCGTGGCGCTTTTTCTCCTGATTTATGTGCTCTTTTATTCTTCATTTCTTACTAACTTTCCCAAGGGGGTCTACGATTCCATACGGACTTTCGGATACTGGGGCCACACGGGAGTATCTGCCTACAAGAGCCCCTGGTATCAATATCTCGATTGGCTCTTTAGGGCAACAACCGAATTGCCATCGATGGTTCTGGGAGGACTTGGAATTATTGTTGCGCTCTACCAGGCCCGCTCGCGCTTTGCGGTTTTCCTGGCCTTTTGGGGATTGGGAATGACGGCCGCCTATTCCCTGGTGCCTTACAAAACTCCCTGGCTTGCCTTGAGTCCATTGTTGCCGATCATCATGATGGCCGGTTATTTTTTGGGACAGTGGTTTGATCTTGGCGCGAGAATGCCGTCGCCTTTGCTGCGAATTTCGGCAGTGTTCGCGCTACTGGCGGCCGTGACAATTTCCGCGTATGCGGCCATCGACGTGAGCTTCTTCAGTTACGACAACGATACGATTCCTTATAGCTACGCTCATACAAGCCGTGATTTTCTGGGGCTTGTGGACGAAATCGAATCCGCCGCCTCCCACAACAGCGCGGGAAAGAGCATTGGAATGACCGTCATGGGACCGGTGCCCTGGCCCTTGCCCTGGTATCTGCGCGAATTTTCAAACGTCGGCTACGTCAACGTAGTTGTCCCCAGTTCACAGCCCATCATTGTTGCTGCGGAAGATTTATCCCCGGAGATTGAAAGAACCATGGGAACGCTCTACCGGCGTTTTCATTCTTACGATTTGCGCCCGGGAGTCCGGTTGGCACTGTTTTTGCGAAGGGACGTGCGCCCGTGAAGACCGTAATCACCGCAGCCCAACTCTTCACCCCGTTGGAGTGCATCGAATCCCCGGTTGTAATCATCGAAGACGGACGAATTCTCGCGGCTGACTCACGAGAAAACATCGAAGCGCCTTCTGGCGGGCAACACCTCGACTTTCCCGGCATGGTGCTTGCGCCCGGCTTCATCGATGTTCATGTGCATGGCGGCGCCGGCCACGATGTAATGGAAACCGATTCATCAGCGCTCCAAGCCATCGAGCGCCACATGGCCAAGCACGGAGTCACAAGCTACCTGCCCACCACAGTCACCGCGCCTGAAGACCGTATCCTGAGAGCACTCGAGCATCTGGGGAAGAGGATTTCCCACCGGGATTACGCAGATGAGGGAGCACGTCCGCTTGGGATTCACCTGGAAGGACCATTCATCAGCCATGTGAAACGGGGAGTGCATCCTCCGGAACACCTTGTGCCTCCGTCACCACAGTTGTTTGAGAAATACTGGCAGGCATCGGGAGGCACGTTGCGAGTCATGACCATTGCCCCTGAGCTTCCCGGAGCGCTTGACACGATTCGACATGCCAAGAAGGCCGGCGTTCATTCGAGTCTCGGCCACTCCAATGCGACTTACAGCGAAGCCAACCAAGGAATCGATGCTGGCGCCGATCACGCTACGCATACCTTCAACGCGATGCGTCCCTTGGACCATCGGGAACCAGGCATCCTGGGAGCAGTGCTCGCCGACGACCGCCTCACCGCCGATATTATTGCCGATGGCGTGCACACAGATCCAAGCATAGTGAAGCTATTTCTGAATGCCAAAGGCCCGGAACGCGCAATCCTGATCACCGATGCAATCAGCGCTACTGGAATGCCCGAAGGCAGATACAAGCTCGGTCAATTCGAAGTTGAAGTGAAAGACGGCCGCTGCGAATACCAGGGACGACTCGCAGGCAGCGTGCTTACGCTCGACCGTGCAGTCCGCAATGTTATGAGCTTTGCCCAGTGGAAATTACAGGAGGCAGTTCGGCTGGCAACGTTAAATCCAGCGGCCATGTTAGGGATTGCCGATCACAAAGGAAAAATTGCTGCCGGTGGCGATGCTGATTTGGTTGTGCTTATGCCTAAAGGCGACGTGGTGAAAACATTCGTATGAAGAAAAGACAGCGCTTACGTCGAGCACAATGTTTGAACCAGTTGAGTTATTGAGGACCAAAGCAAATATCTTGAGGAACTAATGGGCGATACCTTCTTTCCCTCGCAAATCAATCGCGGCGCGCACGACCTTTAAGTCTAAGAACATCTTTATGGTTCCCGGATTCGCGCTCCCTTGAACGCGGCGGAATCCGTATTTCTCATAGAAGGCTCCCGCGGATTGATAGGCGTCTGTGATGACATATCGTGCTCCGCATATCGTTGTCATCTGAAGACAAACATCAAAGCAATGAGAAATCAGCAGTTCACCAATTTTCTTTCCTTGGGCTCTACGGTCAACTGCCAATCGCCCTAACAGAATGGCTGGCAGGTCCTGATATTTCGGGAGTCCCCTTAGAAGTTCATCGGGAATCCCGGCCCGTGGAATGGTGGTATTAGCGATGGTGTAAAACCCGATTAGATGTGATGGAGGGAGGATGCAGACGTACGTCACGCCAAACAAATGTCCCTGATTTTTCTTAGCGTATCTATGGAAATACTCGTTCATCGCAGCATCGCCACAATCAAAAGCGCCTGTCGCGTCTGTTGGGTCGAGTTTGCGGACAAACATATCCACAGGTTTATTACCGCCTCCTATTCATTGCCCTAACGAGTTGCGGTGTAGGTTTAGGCTGCTCTTCTGACGCCAATTTCGCAAAACTCTCGATCTCACTTGCCGTCCATGTCATTGACACCGATGGCAACTCGAAGTCAGAGGCTACTCGCTCAAGTTCTGGCGTGACGAGTTCGCGGATTACTTCTCCTTGCTCGTCCATTGATACGATCTTGTTTCCCCGCTTGCGCTCCTTAACGGCCCAGTTCATCAGGGCAAGGGCTTTAGCCAAAAAATCGGCTTTGCTTCTTACTTCAAGTTCCTTCATCAGCACGTTAAGAGTGATTTCATCTGTTGAAGCAAGATCGGCTTGAAATTTGCTGGTTTTCATTGAACACGACCATCCTTCCTAGAAGCTTCCCGCTTCATGGATGAGCAATTAGATTGTCAATAGTTACAATTATGACTCAAAATTGACTCGTTTAATTCTATATTACCAAGTTATTATATATTATAATCAGAGTTAAAATAGATTATTCTGAAGTGGCTGATTAGGGCCGAATTGGATATCACAAGTTAAAGAGGCATGACTTGGGGGAGATATGTCAATGAAGAAAAAGTCTAAGTTCAAAAGCGATGCGTTTGAGGCCATTCATTCTTCGGCATCGGCACTGGCCAAGATAGGCGCTATCGACAAGACCACGATGCGAAGTTTTTGACGCGTCGTGCCTGGCTGTCCCCCAGCCCATCAAACCATCTCAGATCAAAACAACTTCGTGAACCCACCAAACGTGGTCGAGCCTTCACTTGACCCACGCCATCCCGTCCGGTCCCGGACCAACATCAATCGTTCCAACTTGAGACAACGTTGCGAGATCGATGATTGCAATCTTTGCCGCCTGTCCACAGGCTACATACGCTGTCTTGTTATCGGGCGCCATTTGTATGCCCAGTGGTTGCGCGCAGACCGGAATGCGTTTTTGTAGTTTACGGCTGCTGGTGTCGATGGCCAGAACCTCGTTCGCAGCGGCGTCGGAGATCAGTACCAGCTTGCCATCGGGCGTGAACTTGAGACGGTTGGAATGTTGGTGAGCGAGGGAATGGTCTCTTTGACCTTTTCGGTTTGCACGTCGATGATGCTTACACCGCCG
>DASZFK010000334.1:0-1562 GCA_035939855.1 Candidatus Angelobacter sp. | reverse complement strand
AGCTTAATATAATTGGAGAACAGCAGTATGCGTAGCAAGAAAAGAGACAGGAAAGAAAAAATGGCATCTAACAAGGTTCTCCTCGCGACCGTAACTAAAGAAATGGCGCAGCCTCGGATGACACAATCTGCCCAAATAAAAATAAAAGTTGACAAGCAGATTAAGCCAAGGGATGGCGAACCCTTATAGTGCGAGATTCCTCCCAAAGCGCAATAATCTGGCATGGCCCTCGAAATGAAGTGGGTAGAGCGTATTCAGGGTTGGAGTTGCTCCGACTGCGCTTGGGTATCGAACAATGTCGCAAGTGCAAGATTGACCCTCGAAATAGGGCTCTCATAATTGGAATGCGTAGTCACCTGCCGTTAGATCGTGCCGTTAGATCGACTCAGGAAACTTCCCGGTGATTGGAAATCAGTGTCTCCACGATCCGATAAGGGGTGCCAGTCCAGATACGGCGACCATCAACACCAACGGGGGCTCTCCGAAGGTCACACTGTCCGGCAACGGCAAGTGACCACTGCAGGTTGCGTCTTCGAACGCCAAGTCCTTCTATGAGAAGGACGGTTAGGGTCAAGTCCATTTTTCTTCTTCTTACCCGTGGGTTTTTGGTTTGAGCCGAGCCGCCTGTGTCGCCATCCTTGCACCCGAACTCGGACCGTACACACGAGATCGCCGGAACAAAAATGTCACGAAGACTTAGAAAGATCCACGACAAGTTTTCATTCGGGTTGCGGATGCATATCGGGCGAGCCACTGCCGCGCAGAGTCCCGCGGTGCCTCAGCCCCGGATGGCGATGCCGCCAACCCAGGTATAAATGGACACAGAGCCAGCACGGGAATGGAGTAACTGATTCCCTGCCCTGGGGATCAGGAAATCTTTACGTCCAACTGGGGCGGCAGCAGTTGCCTCTTGCGCATCAGCTGCCACCGCGCAAGCCGGTTCACAATCCTGTTGATCTCACGCCCAGATTCAATGTCCGATCGAATGATTGCTCTAGCCTCGACTTGTACCGCGACTTCCGATCTAGCCGCTCAGGTTGGTCGAAGGCAGCGCCTAAGCCATCAAAAAGCGTCAACTTTGTCCCGAAGCTAGCGCGGTGATATTACGATAAGCCTCTGATCCTCAAAGCCTTGGCAGCTCCCCGCGTCCATGCAGTTTGGAAACTTTGCACAAACGGCTGCGACGGGACAGTCACTGGGGATGTAATTGAGAAATCTGAGGCTGCGATCGACGATGCCAAGCCGCGGTTCTGGCAGCGCGCCCTCCTGCTTGCACACTTCATCGCAACAAAGCGCGACCACCACTGCGAGATCATCCCGCATCGTTCCGGCAGGCTGAATATCGATTCTGCCTGCGTCTTTCGTTAGTTCTTCAAGATTCAGGAGCTGTTCTAGAAATTCATGATTGTCAAGCAATTCGATTTTGGACTGGCGCAGAAGATGCTTGAGATTGCCAAAAATATCGGCACGTGTGCGTGCACCGAAGGTTGTCTCTTTGAAGTAAATCCCGAGCCGCAGCAATTGTTCTTGAATAATTGCAGCGCAGTATTGGTCGCCGTAGA
>DASZFK010000333.1:0-5178 GCA_035939855.1 Candidatus Angelobacter sp. | reverse complement strand
GGCCAAAGTGAACGGTACCAAGATCCTTCGTTCTGAAGTAGATAAGCTCTACAACAGCCAAATCGGCAACTCCGCACAAAAACCCACAGCGGAGGAAGAAGGAGCCGCGCGGCTGAATATCTTGCGCTCCATGATCGACGTTCAACTTCATCTACAAAAGGCGGAGAAGCTGGGCATTGTGGCGACAGATGACGAGGTAGACACCAAATTCAATCAGACCAAGGCGCCTTACACCAAAGAAGAGTTCGAAAAGAAGATCAAGGACCTGGGATTTACAGAAGAGGAATTCAAACAGCAACTGCGGCACAACATCACCATCGATAAGCTGCTCAACAAGGAATTTGCCTCCAAGGTGACTATTTCGGAGTCAGACATCCAGAACTACTATAACGACCATAAGGCACAGTTCAACCTGGTTGAACCACAATACTACTTTGCCCACATCCTGGTTGCCTTTCCTCCGGCTGGACCCTCCCAGGCATCACATGCGGAAAGTGATGCCCAGGCACGCAAAAAGATCCAGATGGTTTATAACCGCCTGGAAAGCGGAGAAGATTTCGCCAGCCTGGCCGCCAAGTATTCCGATGACCAAAATACGGCGCAAACCGGAGGGGAATTGCAGCCTTTCCCCGAGTCAACCGTAAAAACCATTGATCCTGTCACCCGTGATGCCGTCCAAAAACTGAGAGCGGGACAATACACCAGCATTCTGCCGGCGTTTAATCAAGCACACCAGCAAGAGGGCTATCGCATTATCAAACTCGTTGGGAAAGCTCCCCAGGGCCAGAGGGAATTAAGCGATCAGGCTGTGCAACAGTGGATCAGAAATCAATTGACGAACCAGCGGGAGCAACTGCTCCGGACCGCCTACGACGAAGCGCTCCACGACAATGCCGAAATCCACAACTACTACGCCGAACAGATAGTAAAGAATTTAGGGAAGAAATAGGGCTTACTCTGCCTGAGATCTGTGGAGCAGCCATGCTCTTACATCACCCTGTTGCTGGTTTCGGATGCGGATGCAGGCGTCAATCCGTTCGAGTGATTGTTGCAAAAGACGCTCAGAGGAAAATATCTTGTGCGTGGCAAAGAACTGCCGTACATCGTCGCGCGCGGCTGAATCACAAAAGCTGGCGGTAGCGCCGACGATCTCAGTGCCAGTGGTTGCCGTTAGTTTAGCCTCCACTGTAGGCCATTGCTTCTTCACCCATTCCCAGGTAGCTTGGCGGTTGGCAGGACTATAGAAGAGGCTCGTGATGCAATACACGACGCCTAAATTGGAGTTCTGCGACGACGAGCAGGACTCCAACCACCGTTGGGCAAGATTGGGTGCCCGGAATTCGGGCATCGCTATGACCAGGTTGAAATATTGCTCAACGGACCGGAAAGAGCGAATGCGCTCGGTAAACTTCTTAAAGAGCGCTTCGTCACCAAAGTAAGCTGCAACCTGCGCCACGCTTCTCGCGGTGCGAGCGTCCAACGAGTTTGGATCTACGAGATACTTTTCAATAAGACGCTGGCACTCGTGGACCACCGCTTGGTCCTCGCCCAGCTTCCCGAGGATCTCGATTAAATCCGCCCTCAGCCTCCCGAGAGATTCATTTTGGCTCCCCAGACTTTGTCCGGTGATCTGGGCCAGCAGCGGATTGAAATTGGTCCTTATCCAGGCCTGAAACGCCTCACGATCTGAGGCTGCCAAGCGATCATCATGGATCAGAAATAACGATGTTTTGTAGCTGGCCATCACCTCAGGATCCGTATCCCGGCTCAGCGCGACCACCAAATCAAGATAGTCGGTCACGCTTTGTTGTCCTGCCTCTGCAAGTGCCCAGGTATCGCCGAGTAGTGATATACGCTCGGCCGAGGTGAATTCGGTCATAGCCAAGGCTAGTTTCTTGAGGTTATTGGGTTGGTATGCGGCACGATAATACCCTCCCCCGCCCGGATGGGCAAAGACCCATGGGGCGCAGCCATTCACTGTTACGGTTCGCCTCGGCTGGCTCAAAAGCTGGCACAATGGCTTGTCTGTCCCGATTTTCAGGCACAAAGGAATTGTCCAAATCTCGTTGTTGCTACTTGCAGCCTTTGAGTCTTGCCGGAAGCGCTGTTGTGAAAGTGTAATTTCAGTTCTTCCGTCCTTGCACGCAGTTTCGATCGATACAAGAGGTTCACCTGGCTGTCGAACAAAAGCTGTCATCATGCGGTCCACTGGGGTTGCGCAGACATCAGTCATGGTCTGCCAGAAATCCTCAGCTGCAGCATTCTGGTAAGAGTACTTGCGCAGGTAAGCGTTGATCCCCTTGCGAAACAGCTCGGGCCCGACAGAGGACTCGATCATGCTCAAAATGGCAGCGCCCTTTAAGTACGGAATCGGGTTAAATAAAGAATAAATCTCGTCGGGAGTCTCGACTGCAGTCCGAAGCGGATGCGTATTCTTCAAGGAATCGGCAGTGAGCGCTGCGTCGTTTTGCGATGCGGCCGTGGTGGAGGAGTCCCATTCCGGATGAACTTCCCGGATAATCTTGTTTGCCATCCATGTGGCAAAACCTTCGTTGAGCCAAAGGTCGTCCCACCAACGCATGGTAACAAGGTTGCCGAACCACTGATGAGCCATCTCATGTGCCAGTGTGGAAAATGTATTCTTGTATGTTTCGACCGAAGTGCCTTTCTCGTTTACAAAGATATTTTCACGGCAGAAGATTGCTCCTGCATTCTCCATGGCACTCGGCTCCAAGTCTGGCACACCCACAATGTCCAGTTTGCCGAACGGATACTTGATCTCGTGATACCGGTCGAGAAAACCGATGATTTGCTTGGCATATTCCAGTACTAACTTGAAACCCGGTTTCCATGCCGGCTGCCCACACACACGAATCGGTATTCCATCTTCCTGATCCTCCACGCACTCGAACTTGCCGACTGCCATCGCCAGCAGGTAGCTGGACATTCTGGCAGTGGTGGAAAAGACGACAGTGTGTTGGTTGGCGGGCCCATCCGTGTCGGAAACTACGCGCCCATTAGAGATTCCCACCTCATTCTTGGGCAGGATGAGCGTGACATCAAAGGTAGCTTTGAATGCAGGCTCATCAAAACATGGAAACGCTCGGCGAGCATAGGTCGATTCAAACTGCGTAACCGCATACTTAAGCGAACGGCTCTTTGAAAGGTAGAAACCGCGCAGTTGATCGTTTAGCGCCCCGCCAAATTTGATATGAATGCGAGCTGCTCCCGGCTGCAGTTGATCCGGGACTGTGAGAGCTATCTGCTCGTTGGCTGGCGCCAGCGTAATCTGGGCTTTTAGGGTTTGGTCGTGCGCGACGATCTCAGCTTCCTCAAAGCTGAGATCAATAGCATTCAGGATGATGGTGTGGGTGGAGGTTAGAAGGCGTACATCGATCGTTTCGTCGCCGGTGAACCTGGCATTCTGTAAATCCGGTGTGAAGGTGAGTCGATAATGCTCGGGGACAATGTTTTCTGGTAGACGTTGCGCGCTGGCGAGAACAGAAACCAACACAACCGCGCCTAATAGTGGCAAATTCCGCCGCATGTGTTTCCTTGCGAGGGTGGATATCAATTATTTCGCCTGCGGATCGGGCTGGAACACGCCGAACGTATTGCCTTCTATCAAAGCTCTCGTGATGTCATCAACCTGAATTTCAAAATACGATGGTCCGTTCATCATGACTGAGTCCCTCTATTCCGCACGTAAGGCTTGCGCTGCGTCCACTCTGGCGGCGCGGGCCGCAGGTAGCGCCGATGCGATCACTGCCGCCGCAAGGATGACCATCGCAGATGCAATCAGAGGCAATGCTCCGGGCGATTGCATCTGAGCGACGTACTTGCCAATGACGCGCTCCAGGGCAAAGCCGGTCAGGAATCCAGCGGCTACACCAATGCTCGCGATTACCAAGCCTTCTAACAGAACCTTGGCTAGGATACTGCGCGGCTGCGCGCCCAGCGCCAGGCGAATGCCGAACTCGCGCGTTCGTCCGCTCACGGAGAATGCCAGCACACCCGCCACTCCGACGATAGAGATCAAGAGCGCCAGCGTGGCGAAGCCGCCGAAGACGATCGCGTTCAAACGGTCGGGTGTCATAACCTCAGCACGCACGTCATCGAGTGTGCTGGCTCGCTCCACAGGTTGATCTGTAGCCATTTCGTGGATGGTGCGCGTAATGGCCGGAACCAGAGTGTAGGGGTCATTGTGGGCGCGCACGAATAAACGGCCGTTCCATCCTTCCTGATCCGACGGTTGGTACACGGTCATGGCGGGTGACGGAATGATATTTTCATCGTCAACATCAGGCACTACGCCGATGATGCGCCGCGGCTCCGTGCTGATCCCAATGAATTTCATCACCGGGTCCGTCCACTGCAAGTGGCGGTTTACGGCATCCCGTCCTGGAAATAATTGTTTGGCGATGCTTTGGCTGATGATCACGACACGTTCGGCGCCGACCCGGTCACTTTCGCGGAAATCACGGCCTTCCAGGATTGGTACTCCGAGGGTCTCGAAAAACCCAGGAGAGATCGAGCGGAACTTCGCGCGTGGGTCATCGGTGCTGTTTTCGCGCCTGGCGCCTTCCAGGGCGAAGGTGAAGCTGATGCTCTGGGCTCGGGTATCGCGCCAAGGTACGGCAAAACCCGAAGAGACATGTTCGACTCCCGGCATGGCCGTGATCCTGCGCTGTACGTCCCGATAAAAATCCCGCACCTGTTCCGGTGTGCGCCCATACGACATGACTGGAAGATTCACTGCCAGAACGTGCGCTGTTTCAAATGGAGGCTGTGTCCTTTCCAACACCAACAAGGTTTTCAATAGAACACCAGCACCTGCAAGCAAGAGAAACGATGCCGTGATTTGCGTAACCGCAAAAACACGAAGTCGCCGGGTGCTTCCTCCGCTGATGCGGACGCTGCTGCTCGATAGTCCCAATCCTCGGGAACCATCGGCCGAGGGCAGGCGTGGAACAAAGGCCAGGAAAACAGCAGCGATTAACGCCAGCCCAACCCCCATCCAAAGAAGCGTGGCATCGAGCTTGAGATCGAGTGCGCGCACCGAAAAGCGCGCAGCATAACGGGCCAGCACAGTCACCATGGGCGCTGCAATGGCCACGCCTGCTAGAGCGCCGCTGCCACACAGGATTACGCTTTCAGCCAACAGCGCGCGCCGCAGCC
>DASZFK010000332.1:0-10050 GCA_035939855.1 Candidatus Angelobacter sp. | reverse complement strand
CCTCGGTTGGATGATTTTATCCATCGGCGCGCGGCCGGTGATGGCATTCGACGTGTTGCGGACCTTTGCAGAACAGCAAACTCAAAGGGCTTCTCGCCGGTATTGTTAATTGATGAGCCTCAATACGGTGCCAGCGACCGCTTCGTCGAAAATGACGATGGAGCCATTGAACGTCGCCCCTGTGTTCTCGTGCAATTCTTTAATCGTATTCAAGAGGCGCTGGGTGAAGACAACCGCGATCACGTTTTCATCGGGTTTTCCGCGACGCCATTTGAATTGCACGATCTGAGCGCGGTTTGGCAAGTGCGGCAGTATCTCAAGTCCACGTATACCGGTTTTAATTTTTTTGGCGGCAGAGTGATCGATGCCAATGTTAAGGTCACACCACCAAGAACTGTTACCTTTTCGAGCCTGGGCGATGAGATCGGCATCCCGTTCCTCAGCAATGTCTCCTTATCCGCCTATAGTGGCTCACAACGGATCTTTGATCGGTTCGCGGACAAGATCGGCTATGAGGGATCACAAAGTGAATATAGGACCGAAGTCGAGGCCGCTTTGCGGAATGCTATTCTCAAAATGGTCGAGGCTAAATGTGATAGACCGATCGGCATCTGCTTACGGCTGTTCAACAACAACTTGCGTTCACACCGTCTGCTGGAAGCCCTATGCTTGCCCAGGAACGCCATTGAAGTAATTGAGTATTATGGCAGTGAATACAATGGCCAGAGTGTCAAACGAGCTATTCGTGAGCGCAAGCACCCTGAACTCCCATTCTTAATTGTAGTCACTAATCGCGCCCGAATGGGGGATGCATTCCCGCGTGAAGTTAGGTGGTTTCTTGAATTTTCCAAAAAAGCTACCGATCTCAACGCACTGTTACAAGGGCTACTTGGTCGAGCCTGTGGATACGATAAGCAATCGACGGTTGTCATGTCCGACGAAAACGTAATGCTCGTTGAGGATTACCGCGAAAAAGAAGGCGATTATATCTATAAGACGAGTCGGCATAGCACCGTTTTCGGCGGTTATCGTCGAGGCGCTCCAACAAACATTCTCCGTCCGCTTCTTTCGATGGATGACCCGATGTTGCGTAAATTTTTTGCGCGCGTGGACAAAGAGATTGTTGCGCCGCATGTCAAACAAGGTTCCAATACACTGTCCACTAGCCGTGCACGGAGAGGCGACAAGAGGGGATATCGCACCGGGCCACTCCTCCGCATCGCTGAGGAAATGGGTTTGTTCGACTACCTCGAACGCCCAGACGTTCGGCAACGGCTGTTTCCTACATATCCGGCATTTCGCATCGCTCGCATGCATGATGAAGTCGTCGGGACGCGTGATCCCAACCGCAAGTTGACATACACATTGGATGAAAACGGAAATTGTCGTTTCACTTTCCGTCGCTTTACTGCAGACGGCAGTCATGGTGGCGTCCGCAGCCGCGGTTTGGGCCAAAGGGATGCAAAGAACCCGAATGAAGCGGGCGACACTTTGGAACCTCAAGTGAACCTAACGCATGATGAAAACCACAACTGGTACTGCGCGGGCGTAACTCTGCCGCTGGTATCTGCGATTCGTGAATTACGCGCTGGTGACGTAACATTTCCAGTGGCACATTCACCCTTCGCCAATCTCATGACGCATGACGAACGCGCGGTGGCAGGCTACCCATCGGATTGATAGCGGTGGCACCAAAATTGACGGGCTTCCGCATGGTCGATCAGTCTCGTTAGGCATGTTCGATCTGCTGGGGGTGAGTTTCGAAGTGGCCAGACACAAATTCGTCCGCTACCAAACTGTTTTTATGCTAGAGGCAAGGATGCGTCTGTCGCGACTGATAACCGGCACATCGAAATAGGCCGCCGTAGCCGCAACGATACGGTCCGGCATCTCCGGTACTTCAGCACGCGAAACGGACCGCATCGAGCGAACAATCGCGGCACTAAGAACGGCCTCCGTGAAAACATGTTCGGGATCTTCGAGTGCCGCCGTCACCGCATCGTAAGCCAGGGCAGGCAAACGGCCCTTCTCGATTAAATAGACCACTTCGGCTAGGCTAATCGACGAGACCGCAATTTTTTGGCGGGAAGCAGAGGCCTCGTTTATAAAGCTCTTGGCGGCAACTGATATTCGCGCATCCGCGAACAAGTACCAAAGGACGGTGTGGGTGTCAGCAACTCCAGCAATCATTAATCTTCCGCAAAGTGTCGGAACATCTCCGCACGGTTGGCGTCGATTTCTTCCGCGGAAGGGGCTGGTCCATATTTAGCCAGGAGCCCCCATCCCGTCTTGAAGGGTGGGCCGGATGTCTGATTTTCGAGCGAAGGTGCAAGCTGGCGCTCAAGCATATCGCGCACGTACCCTGCCGGCGAAACGCCGTGGGCGTTGGCCTCTACCTTGAGGGCCGCTTCAAGCTTGTCGGGAAGTTCAATTGTCAAAGTCATGGAAGTACTTCCTTTCTCGGCTTGATCTTCGGGCCGCTTAAAGGATTTTTACCACTTCTCAGTCCACGGTTCAACGCTGGAAATGAGACGCTACAGGCACATTATGTAAATAAATTTAAATGATGACGTAAGGCAGCGTTCTAACCAACTGAACTACGTCCCGCTTGATGAATCGGGTTAGCGGAAACCTTGAATTTTAAAGCACTTACGCGGTGTCCACGAAATCCATACTTTTCTCTGAACAATGTCACTTACTTTTCACGATTTGTGTGAATCAGAACCAACAACCGAAAACCCGAAAAAGAGTACGGCACGTAGGGAAAAATAGCGAGCAAACCAATTTACGAGTCGTAGCTTACGGCGGAACGCAAGGTCCCTCCCCGCTCCTGTCGCTTCGCGTCAGGAGCGCTTCGGGATGACGATTTTTGCCAAGGCCGAAGGCCCATAGGTTACTCTGTGCAGGCTCAATTGCCAAAATTGAAAAGCAATGACTCTGCTTTTGTTGCACTGCTTTTGTCCAACAATTTCGAGGTAAGACTCTAACGGTTTTGCACAGTTGGCACAGAAACAGGCTGGTCGAGCGCGAATTCAAGCAGCGTCTCGCTGGGGACGCGCACTTGCTCGCCTTTGGTCATAACCTGCACGGCAGTTCCAGCGCCTGCTCCAACACCTGCTCCGACGGCGGCGCCTTTTCCGCCTCCAACAATGGCTCCGACTACCGCTCCGGCAGCAGCGCCTACACCCACCTTCTTGGCGGTGTTGGCTCCGCGCGATTTGCCCGAGAGGTCGTAATCACCCGTAGTGAGCGGAACTGTTTGGCCGTTGATCACGATGCCGGTGAGGGAAAGTTTGAGTTGTGATTTGCCCTGGATGTGACCGGCCTCTTTGGCTTCATCCAGCCGTCCGTATACGTCCGCGCCTTTGGAAGCCACCAGTACATCGTTCACGTACAGGGGCTGCTCCAAGGTGGCGGAAAACTTATCGCCTACCCGGTTCTTGTCGGAGTCAATAGGATCGATGGTGCGCACCATGAGCCGAGTGCCCGTGGGAATCGTGACGTTACCTGAGCTTGAATATGGTTGCCGCCGCTGGAGGGAGGTTGTCTCTTCGTCTCTTTCTCTTTGTGAATCAGCTCTTTCCGAATCGCGATTGCGCCGCGAGTCACGGTTGTCGCGGGTGGCGAAGCCCGGCTCGCTGCCGGAACGGGAATTCTCGGAAGACTCGAACTTGATTGACGCAATGTCAGCTACATCATATTGCTGGACGGTTGACCCTACACGAAAGCTGACTTGGCTCTCTGTGCCGCCTACATAGGTGCCTTTGATCAGGCTCCCATTTTTTAACTCCAGCGAGTCAGCCCAGGCCGATACAGACAAAAGAACGATGAATGCCAGGAACCCATACTGCAACTTCTTCATGACTGCTTCCCCTTATTTAAGACACACTCAAACCATTTCAACGCCAGAATAGCAAACCTGCGAAGAAAATTGTGGCAATACTGTGTGGCAGGCGTGGCAAGTCGTAATCCTGTACTAATCAAACCCCACAAGCGATTCAAAGTTGCCGATAAAATTGAAGACAGCTCGTTTATGACCTTAGTTGCCATTGCCTTCGTTGTGTTGGGCCTGCAGGCAGTCGCCCAGGCAGCGTGCAGCCGGCGGGATGCGCGCAGGTTTCCGGCTCCTGGACGAAGGGTTGGCACGACCGATTGCCAATTTCATGCGTTGGCCATGGGTACGGGGAGGCCGGCGGTTGTGCTCGAAGCCGGCATTTCAAATAGCTGCCTGAATTGGAGTCTGGTTCAACCGCAACTCGCTGGTTTTACTACTACCTATGCATATGATCGCTCAGGACTGGGTTGGAGCGCCCTGAGTGATCAACCTCCGTACCTGCAGAATCTGGCTTCCGGCCTTCATGCAATGATCGATTGCTTAAACGCTTCGAGGCCTTACATTCTCGTAGCACACTCTTTTGGCGCATACATACTTTTGGCCTATCTGCAAGGCTTTGTCGATCAGGGCGAGGGGAAGAACCAGATCGCCGGCATCGTGCTGGTCGATCCTCTCACGCCCGAAGAGTGGGTGCAGCCAACAGTTTGGCAGCGATTCAGGGTGTTTCGGGCAGTTTGGTTCACGCGCGCTGCCGGGATCCTGGCGACTTTGGGGGTATCCCGTTTTCTGCTTTGGCTGCTCCGAATCGGCGACAGGGAACCTTCGAGATTCCTTAGGGCTGTGATGCGCACCACGCGAACTGGAGAGAGGATTTTGAATGAATTGACCAAGCTGCCTCTTTCGGTGCGACGGCTCATCCGCGTACATTGGAGTTCCCCCAGGTTTTTCTGGACCATGGCCAATCAGATTCAAGCACTGCCACAATGCGCGCGCGAGGCATCATGCTGCTCAATTCCATCGCACATTCCTGTGACCGTGATTTCCGGCATCCACCACCCTCCAGAAATCCTGGCCAACCATGCAGCGATTGCCACTCGTTCCCAACACGGCAAGCACATCATTGCCAAAAAGAGCGCCCATTGGGTGCAGTTTGATGAGCCGGAGATAATCGTAGAGGCAGTTCGGGAGATCGCTGCCAATAGCCGCTCATGAAAGCGACGGTCCATCTCAAAGATTTTCATGTCGAGGCCGTTGGGAGTAAATTCTCAAGACAACGTTCAAAGATCGGTACGATAGGGGAATTGATGCTGAACAACATTAGCCGTTTCTTCTTGACGATTTTTATTTTTATGGCTTGCGCTTTAACCATTCCCGGAGAAGCCCAGAGCAATAAGACGCTCTCTCTTATGCCGATGCCCGCCACAGTTCAGCCGGGTACGGGTGAGTTTTTGATCGGTTCGTCGTTGAAAGTCCTGGTGCAAGGGAATGGCGGCTCGCTGGTGGAGCGTGCAGTCAACCGGTTTCTGTATGGACTTTGGCAGCGGACTGGAATTCCGACGCGCTCCGCTTCCAGCGATTCCCCGCCAAACTTCATTGTTAATTGTGCTACTGCTGGTTCCGACGTGCAGTCAGTGGAAGAGGATGAATCGTACCGGCTCGAAGTAACGTCCTCGACTGTGCATTTGGACGCTCCCAAACCCCTGGGCGTGTTGCATGGGCTGCAAACCTTTCTTCAACTGGTGGAAGTTGGCCCTCAGGGATTTGCGGCTCCCGTGATCACCATAAAGGACCAACCGCGTTTTCCCTGGCGAGGGCTGTTGATCGATGTATCCCGCCATTTCATGCCTCTGGAGGTCGTTAAACGCAACCTCGATGGCATGGAAGCGGTTAAGTTCAACGTGCTCCACTGGCATCTCTCGGACGATCAGGGCTTTCGGGTTGAGAGCAAGAAATTCCCCAAGCTTCAGCAGATGTCCTCGGAGGGCATGTACTACACCCAGGAGCAGATCAAAGATCTGATCGAATATGCGCATGACCGCGGCATCCGCGTGGTGCCGGAGTTCGACGTGCCTGGGCATGCCACCAGTTGGTTTGTAGCTTACCCGGAGTTGGCGAGCGAGCCAGGACCCTATCAGGTCGAACATAAATGGGGTGTCTTCAATCCGGCCATGGATCCCACGCGTGAAGAGACATATCAGTTTCTGGATGACTTCATCGGCGAGATGGCCCGCCTGTTTCCCGACCCCTATTTCCACATTGGAGGGGACGAGGTTAACGGGAAAGCCTGGAGCAAGAATCCCAAGATACAGGAATTTAAGACCGCGCACGATCTTAAGAAAAACCACGACCTGCAAGCCTGGTTCAACAAACGCCTGCAGGAGATCGTGAAAAAGCACGGCAAGATCATGGTGGGATGGGACGAGATTCTGCATCCGGACCTGCCCAAGGAAATCGTTGTTCAATCGTGGCGCGGCCAGAAGTCGCTGGCTGAGGCCGCCCGCCAGGGTTATCGGGGGCTGCTTTCCTCAGGCTACTATCTCGATCTTATGGAGCCGGCCTCGCAACATTACGCCATGGAACCGCTTGCGGGAGCAACTGCCGATCTGACTGCGGAGGAAAAACAAAGAATCCTGGGCGGTGAAGCTTGCATGTGGGCGGAATATGTGAATCCGATGAATGTTGATGGACGCATCTGGCCCAGAGCCGCAGTCGTGGCCGAGCGGCTGTGGTCTGCAGCGGAGGTGCGTGACCTGGATTCAATGTATTCTCGACTCAACAGAGCCAGCGCGGGCTTGGAGTGGCTGGGGCTGACGCACCAATCGGGCGCGCGCTTGATGCTGGAACGTCTGAGCAGCCCCCATGATGTTCATGCATTGAAGCTGCTTGCGGATGTCCTTGAACCAGTCAAGGGCTATGCCCGCGAAAAAGCCAGAGATTACAACTCGCTTACGCCGCTGAATCGCCTGGTGGACTCCATTCCGCCTGAGAGCGAAGTAGCCAGAGACTTTGCCGGCATGACGACGCGGCTGCTGGCACATGCCTCCTCTGCTGAAGAACAGGACACCATGCGCATACAGCTAGCCGCCTGGCGCGACAACGGGCCGCAGCTTTGGCCACTCCTCAAGAATAATGCGCTCTTGCAGGAACTTGTACCGGTCTCCCAGAACCAGACATTGGTAGCGACAGCCGGTTTGCAGGCGCTCGACTATCTCAAGACGGGTGGTCGTGCTCCTACGATCTGGCGGGAACAACAACTGGCCATGCTGGAACAAGCCGGCAAACCACAGTCAGAATTGTTGAATATGATTGTTCCTTCGGTGAAGAAGTTGGTTGAGGCGACTACGGGTGAGTGATTACAAGGAAAATGCAGTTCTTGGAAGCTCCATCATATCATTGCTTTGGCAGAACATCCGCGTCAGCCGCCAGAGATATTGTAATGTTGACCATGTTTTAATTTAATTAGTATCCACCGCAGAGGCCGCAGGGCAGCATAGCTGCAATGGGGGGAATGATAACACCAAAGTCAATTGGGTTGCCGCGCGGCGAGACTTTGCGGTATAGTGTCTTCCTGATGTTTTTGTCTGTCTCCAACATGGCCATGTGCATTATTCCCATGTGCATTCGTGTCTTTTCACCGAGGCAGACAGGTTCATAACGCAAGCAGATTCGCAATTATGAGACCCGCTGCCAAGGCAGCGGGTTTTGAATTTTAGGCTTCGATTTTAGTCAAGGAGAAATCAAATGAGCACTACCGTGCCTTACGAGTTGAAATGCCGTGAATGTCAGGCCACCTGGGGGAACCAGCCGGTCTCTTTCTGTCAGAAGTGCTTTGCGCCTGTGGAAGTTTCCTACGATATGAATGGTATTCGCCAGACCATCAGTCGGGATGAAATTGCCCGGCGCCCCAACAACCTTTGGCGGTATAAAGAGCTTTTGCCCTTGCCGGAAGACTTCGAAGCGACATTGCCCGTAGGATTTACTCCCCTGGTCAGAGCCTCTCAATTGGGCGAACGATTCCATTGCAAATCGCTCTACATCAAAAATGATTCCGTCTGCTTTCCCTCGCTTAGCTTTAAAGACCGCGTGGTCGCGGTGGCTCTGGCGCAAGCTGGAAATTTCGGCTTTGAAATTGTAAGTTGCTCTTCCACCGGCAACCTGGCCAATGCAGTTGCCGCCCAGGCTGCGCGGGGAGGATTCAAGGCTTGCATCTTTATTCCTGCCGATCTGGAGCCGGCCAAGATTTTAGGAACCGTGGTTTACGGCGCAAAGATTGTTCGCATTGCTGGAAATTACGATCACGTGAACCGTCTCTGCACCCAGATTGCCGATAAATATCCCTGGGGATTTGTGAATGTAAACCTTCGTCCTTACTACGCGGAGGGATCAAAGACGGTGGGCTTTGAGATCGCCGAACAACTCGGCTGGCGCTTGCCGGACAATGTGGTGGTGCCCATGGCCGGAGGAGCGTTGATCACGAAGATTGCCAAGGCATTCAGGGAACTCACAGAGCTCGGCTTTGTAGAAGCCAAAAACGTAAAGTTCTTTGGAGCACAAGCTACAGGATGCAGTCCGATCACCGCAGCCGTAAAGGCCGGGCGAAACGAGATCGAACCGCAAAAGCCGAATACCATTGCGCGCTCGCTGGCGATCGGCAATCCCGCCGATGGATTCTACGCGGCCAAGACCATCGTGGGGAGTGGCGGCTGGGGAGAAGATGCGAGTGATCCTGAAATTGTGGATGCAATCACGTTGCTGGCAGAAACGGAAGGCATCTTCACTGAAACCGCCGGTGGCGTTACCGTGGCGGCGGCCCGCAAGCTCTATGCCCAGGGCCGAATCAAGCCCGAAGAGACTACAGTGCTCTGCATCACCGGCAACGGGTTGAAGACCACCGATGCATTAGCCGGCAGGTTCGAGGCGGTAGAGCCGATTCAGCCTAAGCTGGCGGCCTTCGAAGAATACCTGGAGCGAGAACTGGCCGGCACATCGGCAAAAGGAGCAGCTTAGATGAGCGTGACAGTATCCATACCGACTGCATTCCGGAGGCATACCGAGGGCCTGGGAAGCTTTGATTGCCCAGCCACAAACCTGAACGAGCTGTTCGAGGCCCTGGAAGCCCGCTTTCCCGAATTGAAACCGCACCTTCGCGATGAGCAGGGAAAGATACGCCGCTTCCTGAATGTCTATGTAAACGACGAAGACATTCGCTTTCTTGGGGCTGACTACAAATTCAACCAGGGCGACGAGGTGACGCTGGTGCCGTCGATTGCCGGGGGATAAAGCGGGAAACCCTTTTCGCCACGAATACACGCGAATCAACACGAATCAAAATTCAAAGATCAAACCGAATGCTGTTGTTCCGTTCCGATTCGTGTTCAATAGCGTGGATTCGTGGCTAAAGTTCTCTTGTGGGGCCCGTCCTCGTTATCCGCATCCGGCGCGAGCTTTAAACTCGCGTGCCCGGTCGCGGGCTATAGTTCCATTATGGGACAAAGATGTGGTTTTATTTCTTGCAAACTCGAGATTTTGGTACACCCGATGAAACAACAGCGATAGAATGCCACGATATCAACACCTAAACTGAGGGCTCTGTGGCAAAACCCACTCCAAAACTCAAAGCAACCAAGCCCAAGAATTTTTTCACCAAACCACTGAAAGCCGATCTCAAAGACCTCTTCAAAGCGCTTTCCAAAGGCATTGGCCATACCGTAATTGGAAAATGGGAAGAACTGGGTACCGATACCGTAGAGGCCCTATCATCGGTCGGCCTCTCTACCGAACCGGGCGAACTCGCTTTTGTCCTTATCCGCCGATCGATCACCAAAGCCCTGTTCAAGCTCCTCGGCGATAGCGCTGCGCAGTTGCCGGCGGAAGCCAATAATGACCAGGATGCCTTACTCGACCAACTGGATTTCACCATCTCCCTAAGAGAAACCGGCATTGATCGCAAATTCCTTGACCGGCCATCGGAGCTAGCTGTAATTCAGGATATCGAATCGCTTCTCCGGCAATGGCTCGAAATGCAGAATATGTCCCAGCCCGCCGCGCAGGCGATTGCTGGGCGTTTCTCCGGCTACTTCGTCTATGCCCTGAATGAGGAATGGCGTAGAAATGCCAAATCGTATGCTTCGCTTCTGGATGCCCTGCAAACGCCATTCACCAAGGCCGGTGAACGAGAGTGGGCTTGGGCCGCCTACGGTGCGCTGCTTCAGCGG
>DASZFK010000331.1:0-17716 GCA_035939855.1 Candidatus Angelobacter sp. | reverse complement strand
CGTAGCTTCTTCGATGGATGCTTTTTCATTTCCAGCCTGTTGCTCACCATCTTCTACGGCGCTGCGCTGGGCAACGTGATACGTGGAGTGCCGTTGCGCCCAGATGGTTATTTTTTTCTGCCGCTCTGGACCGACTGGCGGACGGGGCCGGAACCTGGAGTTCTGGATTGGTACACGACCATGGCCGGACTCGTAGCACTTGTCGCATTGACCACTCATGGCGCTCATTACGTGGCCTTGAAGACCGAAGGCGAGCTGAACTTGCGGGCCCGTCGCGTGGCTGTTGCGCTGTGGCCTGTATTGCTCGCCCTGACTCTTGTGAGCCTGTGGGCCACTCTTTCCATCCGGCCGGAACTGCTCGATAACTACAAGCAGGCCGGGCTTTTGTTTGCGATCCCCGGGGCGGTTGCCGCCAGCCTGGTCACCATGCGGATCACCCAGCGCAGAGGCGCAGACAAATACGCTTTTATTTCATCGAGTGCCTATCTGGTTTTCATGTTGGTGGGCGCCGCGGCTGCGGTTTATCCAAATCTTTTAACCTCCAGCAGCAACCCCGCGCTTAACATTACGGTGTATAACGCCGCTACCGGGATCCATTCGCTCTCCATCGGATTGATCTGGTGGAGCTTCGGCATGGCGTTGGCGGTAGGCTATTTCGTTTTTGTTTACCGGATGTTCCGAGGCAAGATTTCTCACTCCGCCTGATAGCTGGAGGTGCATCATTCCCCGTTCCGATTTCCCACATAATTCTTTGTCTTCGCCTTCGCTCATGAATTCCTACATACGGGACTTTTATGTGTTAATCATCCTCTATATGGGTATAAAAAATGCCAAAAAGCCACTATTTTCAAGCTACTGTTATAGAGTAAGTGACATTACAGGCTCTAGCCTTTGCTGCTCGTAAACGCTGGGTTAACGCCAAACCATGAAAATGCCACATTTAGACGAGAATTATTTGTGACTGAACTCGAAACTAGAAATAAACCTTCAGGCGAGGCAGAAGCACCCGCCAAACGCCGCAAAATCAAATGCCTCGTATGGGACCTGGATAACACCCTCTGGAGCGGCACTCTGCTTGAAGGCGATGAGGTGCGTCTCCGCGACGGCGTTCGGGAAATCATCCACGCGCTCGATGCTCGGGGCATTCTGCACTCCATCGCCAGCCGCAATCATGCAGAATCGGCGCTCGCCCGGCTGCGCGAACTCGATTTAGAAGAATACTTCCTGTATCCGCAGATTAACTGGGGATCCAAGGCGGCTTCCATAAGGACGATTGCAGAAAGCCTCAACATCGGTCTGGATAGCATCTGCTTTATTGACGATCAGCCCTTTGAACTTGCGGAAGTTCAGGCCAACTTGCCGCAGGTGCTTTGCATGGACCATCTCCAGTTGCCTCATCTGCTGCAGATGCCGGAACTGAATCCTGAGACCATCACGGCGGAGTCCCGCATGAGGCGCCAGATATATATGAGCGAAATGCGGCGTAAGCAGACCGAAGAGGCATTCACCGGACCTCAGGAAGAATTTCTCGCCACTCTCGATATGGTGTTTACGATCTCTCCTGCGCGCGCCGAAGATCTCTCCCGAGCCGAGGAACTTACCAACCGTACCAATCAACTCAACACCACAGGACGCACCTTTTCCCGGGAAGAGTTGGAGGAGTTGCGCTGCTCCGACCGTCATCTCCTGATCATGTCTGAGTTGACCGACAGGTTTGGCAGCTATGGAAAAATTGGCCTTGCCTTGGTGGAATGCAGTCCTGAAGTGTGGACGATCAAACTGCTGCTCATGTCGTGCCGGGTGATGAACCGGGGCGTGGGCACAATCATGTTGAACCACATCCTCAGGAAGGCAAAGGAATCCGGTGTCCGGCTGCTTTCTGAATTCGTATCAAATGATCGCAACCGCATGATGTACGTCACGTACAAATTTGCCGGATTCACCGAAATCGAGGACCGGGGAGGGGCGCAGATTCTGGAGCACAGTTTGGCATCGATTCCTCCGGTTCCAGATTACATTTCGGTAAGAGTTGAGTAATTTTGTATTACGAGTTTTGGTAGAATTAACTTAAACATGGTGCCTTCATGACGATTAACCTTGATCTTCCACCGCAAATCGAACATGCATACCGCGCAGAGGCACAGGCTCGCGGACTGTCCTTCGATGAAATAGTGCGTGAAGTCCTCATGAGCCGCCGCCCAAAAACATTATTTGAGCAGGGACTTGGTTTGTTCAGTAGTCCGGAAGATTCTGCTTTGCTTGACGAAGTTGTTTCTATCGCATACGAAGAAAGACGGCGGCCAAACAAATCGCCGTTCTGATATGGCTAACGCCCTTCTCGATACAGACATTCTTTCGGAGTACCTCAAAGGCCACAATCCAACTGTAATCAACCATGCAATGCGCTATGCTCAGGAACATGGGGTTTTCACCTTCACCAGCGTAACCGTTTATGAGATTGTTTATGGCCTTGAGCTAAAAGGCGCTTCCAATCAATTAAAAAGGGCGCTAGCTTGGCTCAACCAGAACGAACAGATCACGCCGGTAAATGCCGACTACCTTACAGCGGCGACGATCAAAGCAACAGCAAGAAAACAAGGCACAGTGCTGGAACTTCCTGATTGCCTTATTGCTGCCGTGGCCGCTCGGCTCGAATTTACACTCGTGACAGGCAATGTAGAAGATTTCCGGGCGATTCAAAAAATCGGCCTCAAATTCATAATTGAGAACTGGCGGAACCCATAGCCGGATTATGGTGGTCGGGAATTCAGCCGGACAAGCAGCGGCGCAACGATTCTCAAATGTTTGTTCAAGATATGGAGGGAAGACGCTAGACTAGACCGCTGCAAGCCGTCTTCCCGCGCGTTGGCGGCATTCTAGGTAAGAGTATAAGAAGAACAACATATCCCGCTCTGAAATCGCCACAAGCACCGATATCAGTCGCAGGATACTGGGAGTTTTCTAAGCATGAGCAACGAACTGCACGGCAGCCATCAGGAACGCATTTCCCGCCTCACTCCGGCCCAGCGCGCAATGCTTGAGAAGCGGCTGCGGGGTGAAGGACCGCGCAGCGAATCCAAATCCGTCATCAAGCGTCGTCCCACCCTGGACTATCCAATCACTGCCGAGCAGGAACATCTGTGGCTGATGCACCAGATGGACCCGACTGTCTATTACTTCAACCACAGCCATGCCTACCGGCTGAAAGGCGATTTAAATGTCGTTGCGCTGGAGCGCACGATCAATGAAATGGTGCGCCGCCACGAGAATTTTCGCACCGCACTCCCGGAAATTGACGGCAAGCCTCGGGCAGTCGTTACTCCCCAACTCCAGATTCCGCTGGAACGTGTAGAAGTTCCGGAATTCCCCGAAGAAGACCGGTACGACCGTCTGCAGACCCTGGTTACGGCCTACACCCGACGGCCTTTTGACCTGCTGAATGGCCCCTTGATTCGAGCCGTTCTTTTCCGCGTCACGGAACAAGATCATGCAGTCATGATTACTCTCCATCACCTCGTTACGGATTATGTTTCATACGATTTGGTTGATAACGAGTTTTTTGCCCTCTACGACGCTTTTTCCCGAGGATTGCCGTCCCCTCTTCCCGAACTGCCGGTTCAATTCGGTGACTTTGCTTACTGGTTAGACCAATGGATGAAGTCGGAAGAAGCCACCCGGCAGGCTGATTATTGGCTGCACAAACTCGCGGACCTGCCGCGCCTGGATCTGGTGACAGACATGCCGCGCCCGCATAACCGGAGTTTTAACGCTGTGCGTCTTACCTGGTACCTGCCAGAGACGTTGTGGCTGGAGTTCAAGCGGTTGTCGGCTGCTGAGAGTGTCACACGATTTACCGGCTTTCTGGTTGTTTTTGCCATGCTCTTGCGGGAGTATAGCGGCAAAGATGATATTCCCATTGCCACTCCGGTGAGCAGCCGCAAGCACCGCGAAACCCAGCCTTTGATCGGCTACTTTCTCAACACCATCGTCTATCGACTGGATTTATCGGGCAATCCCACTTTTCGTGAGCTGGTGCAGCGCACGCGCCTGACCACTCTGGAAGCGATGGCGAACTCCGATTACCCCTTTGAGTCTCTGTTGAACAAGCTCCAGGCAGAGCGTGATCCCAGCCGCGCCCCCCTGGTGGATGCCTCGTATGCTTTCGGGAATGACCACAAGCCGCCTCAACCTCCGGCTGGCATGGCGATGGAAGAATTCAATCCTTTTTACCAGTCAGGCTGGCTGGACATTAACCTCGGAGTGAACGATAACACCGATCACGCCGTCGTGGTTTATGACTACCTTGTCGATCTCTTCCTGCACTCCACAGGAGAGAGGATGATGCAGCACTTCCAGCGTCTGTTCGAGCAGGCGACGGCTGATCCGGGAAAGCGGCTGAGTGACTTCGTGTTGCTCAGTGATCGTGAGCAGCAACAGATTCTTGTGGAATGGAACGACACTGCCGTACCTTATCCTTCCACGCAGACAATTCCACGCTGCTTCGCCGCGCAGGTTGCAAAGGCCGGAAGCGCCATTGCTGTTCGAGCATCCGAGGCGGAACTGACCTACAGTGAGTTGAATCAGCGAGCCAACCGCCTCGCGCACAGGCTGATCAAGACCGGTTTGAAACCTGAGACGGCGGTGGCCATCCTGCTGGAACGCTCCGTGGAGATGGTTGTTGCCACCCTTGCGGTATTGAAAGCCGGTGGCGCGTATCTGCCGCTGCACTCCGACTATCCGCTGGAGCGGATGACTTTGATCATGGAAGAGGCAGGCGCGTCAGTACTCCTTCTCGACCGTGCGACCGCAAGGCGCGGGCTGAATCACAGCCAAGTCATCGTGGTAGATGATGATTCTTCGCTAGAAGCGGAAAATGATCGCGATCCCGATATCACCGTCGATCCTGACCAGCTTGCTTATGTGATCTACACTTCGGGATCCACTGGCATGCCCAAAGGTGTTGCCGTCACCCATCGCAATGTTCTCAGCCTGGCATTCGACCGTAGCTGGCGCCCGGGAAGTGTGGAAAGAGTGTTGTTTCACTCTTCCCACGCTTTCGACGCTTCAACTTACGAGATGTGGGTCCCATTACTGCGTGGTAAACAGGTCATCATCGCCCCGCCGGGAAAATTGGATAGCGCCGATTACCGTCGTCTGTTCCAGGAAGAAAAGGTTACATCTACTTTCCTGACTGCCACCCTTTTCAATGCACTGGTTCAGGAGTCCCCTAAATGCTTTTCCGGGGTCCCTGAGATATGGGCGGGTGGCGATGTTGTTTCCGCTGTCGCCGTCCAGCGGCTGCATGAATATTGCCCTGAGACGCTGGTGTGCAATGGCTACGGGCCAACTGAAACCACCACGTTTGCCACCCATTACGCCGTATCCAACCCGGAGAAACTGAACGGCAATGTGCCCATCGGCCGCGCTATGGATAACCATCAGGTCTATGTGCTGGACTCCGTTTTCAAGCCGGCCCCGGTAGCTGTCCCGGGTGAGTTATTTATTGCAGGCGATGGAGTAGCACGCGGATATGTGCGGCGGCCCGATCTTACAGCCGAGCGTTTTGTTCCGAATCCCTTCGGCAACTCCGGCGAGCGTATGTATCGCACTGGAGATCGAGTGCGTTGGAGAGAAGACGGGCAGATCGAGTTCCTGGGACGAACCGACCAGCAGGTCAAGCTTCGGGGTTATCGAATCGAGTTGGCGGAAATCGAGGTTGCTCTATTGGGCTGCGCCGGCGTAGGTCAGGCAGCGGTGATTCCGCATTCGGATAGCAGGGGGGAGAAGCGGCTCGCCGCCTATGTGGTGCCTGCTTCCGGCCACAACTTGAACGCAGATGAGTTGCGCGAGTCCCTGGCTCATAAATTGCCCAACTATATGGTCCCTGCCTTCGTCACGGTCCTGCCTTCTCTGCCTTTGAACTCAAACGGCAAGCTTGATCGTAAGAGATTGCCCGCGCCTGAAGTCACGAGGAGCGGTTCGGCGCGCCGGCCTCGCACCCACGCGGAAGAAGTTCTCTGTTCTGTCATGATGCGGGTGCTGGGTCTCTCCGAGATCACGCCGGACGATAACTTCTTCGCGCTCGGCGGCGATAGCATTTTGGCGTTTCAACTCGTCAGTCGCGCTCGGCAGGCAGGGTTGATGCTTAGCTTGCGGGATGTTTTTGAACAACCGACGATTGAGTCGCTCGCAGTTATTTCTCGCGAGCAAGATGCGGTGGCTGCTGTAGCTGATATAGGAATAGGCGTAATGCCGCCCACTCCGATTATGTGTTGGTTCCTGGAGTCAGGTGGCACGTTGAATCGCTTCAGCCAGTCGATCGTGCTTCAGGTCCCAGCCAATCTCGATCGCCGGCACCTGGTGAGTGCCTTGCAGGCGATACTCGATCATCACGATGCGTTGCGCCTGCGTTTCACCGGCGCAGAGAAGAGCAGGGAAGAATGGAATCTGGAAGTTCTGCCGAAAGGTGCGGTGCGCGCTGAAGCTTGCCTGCACGCAATCAACATAACTGGGCTGGATGATGAGAGACGCAGGCAGAAGATGGCAGAGGAAGCGAAAGCTGCCGAGAGACGGCTCTCTGCTGAGAGCGGACTCATGCTGCAGGCCGTGTGGTTTGACAACGGTCACAGTTCGTCCGGACGTTTGCTAATAACTATTCATCATCTGGCCGTGGATGGAGTGTCATGGCGAATCCTGTTGCCGGATTTTGCGGCTGCTTATGCAGCCATTGTCGCTGGATATCCTCCGGCACTTGAACCGTGTCCTGTCTCCTTCCGCGGCTGGGCTGAACGACTCAATCGTGAGGCGCTGAATCCGAAGCGAGAGAAGGAGCTGTCCTTCTGGACTGACATGTTGAATGGTGCCCAGGAACTCGTTCCCGGGCGGCAACTCGTCCCTAGCCGCGATACTGTGGGCAGCACTCACCAGATTGCTCTTACGTTGCCGCCTAAAGTGACTGCTTTTTTGCTGAACCGGGTTGCAGCGGAATTTCATGCGCGAATCAATGACGTGTTGCTCACGGGGCTTGTTCTTAGCATTCTGAAATGGCGGCATAATCGCAGCGATGGCTCGTCCGTCTTGATTGATATGGAAGGCCACGGACGAGAAAGCATTTTTGACGGCGTTGATCTTTCCCGCACGGTGGGTTTTTTCACCACCATCTTTCCTGTGCGTCTTGACCCTGGCCCACTGGACCTTGAGGAAGCCTGGGCGGGAGGCGAAGCCCTGGGAAGAGCCCTCAAGGCAATTAAGGAGCAGCTTCGCTCGATTCCTGACAACGGCATTGGTTATGGATTGTTGCGTTATTTGAATGCTGAAACTGCGCCGGTCTTGTCCCGTCTGCCTAAGTCCCAAGTCGACTTTAACTATCTGGGACGCTTTCCGGTCGCGGAAACCGCCGATTGGACGCCCGCCGAATCTTTCAGCGGAGGCCTGGACCCTGAAATGGCCTTCCATCATCCATTGCAAGTTGATTCCATGGTGTTGGAGCGAGCTTCTGGTCCAGAGCTGACGGCCCTCTGGACATGGATGCCGGGAATATTTTCAGAAAAGGATGTTCGTCTGCTTGCCGATGGATGGTTCCATGTTTTGGAAGCGCTGGTCCAGCATAGCGAACAGCCCGGAGCGGGAGGGCTTTCTCCATCGGACGTGCCTCTTGTTGCTCTCTCCCAATCTGAAATTGATCGGTTCGAAAGCAAACACGGAGAGATCGAAGACATATTGCCGCTCACGCCGCTGCAGGAGGGAATGCTCTTCTTTGCTTTCTACGATGCGGCTGGACCTGATATTTACAACGTCCAGATCATGCTCAGGCTGGAAGGGCTGCTTAATGAAAAAGCGCTTCACGATGCAGCCAAAGCTTTGCTGGGCCGCCACAAGAATTTGTGCGTCGCTTTCGAATACAAAGATCTCGACCGCCCGGTGCAAATCATACCGAAAGATTTTTCTCTGCCATGGAATACCCTGGACCTCTCGACGCTTGAGCCTCAAGAGCGCGAGCGGAGTTGGGCTGAACTGGTGCACCATGATCGCCTGGCCCGTTTTAATCCTAATGCTTCGCCATTGTTCCGGTTTCTACTGGTCCGTTTTTCGCCGGAGGAATCCCGCCTGTTGATTACCACCCATCACATTCTGGTCGATGGATGGTCTGTGCCCCTGATGATTCCCGAGTTGCAGACGATCTATGAGCATGGCGGCGTTGCTTTGCCCCGAGTCACGCCGTACCGGGACTACCTCGCATGGCTGGTCGGCCGGGACCGCAGTGCAGCCGAAGCTGCCTGGAAGGAAGCGCTGGCTGGACTCGAAGAAGGAACACGCATCAGCCCGCGGGCCTCTCTGGGCGATCCCAAAATACCGGAACGGCTCATTGTTGATCTTGACGAAGAACTCACGCGCAAGCTTACGGAGCAGGCACGCGCCCGCAGTTTGACCCTCAACACCATAGTCCAGGGCGCCTGGGCCGTTCTGCTGTCACGCCACACGGGCCGGGATGAGGTAGTGTTCGGCAGTACGGTCTCGGGGCGCTCTCCGGAACTTGCGGGCGTTGAAGGCATGATTGGACTTCTGATCAACACCGTGCCCACGCGAGTAACCCTGCGCTCCGCCGACTCGTTCAACGATCTTGTCAGCCGTTTGAATCAGGAGCAATCTCGTCTCCTCCCTCATCAATACCTCGGATTGGTGGAAATTCAACGCCTGACAAAGCTGCATGAATTGTTCGACACACTAGTGGTTTTTGAGAACTTCCCCAGAGGAGAGCAAGGCGATTCACAACCGTCGAATGGTCTGCGGTTCACAATGATGGACCTCAATGATGCCGCTCATTATCCCTTGACGGTGGTCGTTGCTCCGGGCCGGAGGCTGGCCGCCTATATCACGTATCACCCGGACCACTTCCATGCTCATTTTGTAGAGCTTCTGGGCCGCCGCTTGATGCGCCTGCTTGCGGCATACACCACTGCTCCCGATCAGCCTGTCAACTTCATCAATTTGCTCGACCCACGGGAGCACCGGCAGATTGTGGTGGATTTCAACCAGACATACACCGAGTATCCTCGCAACAAAACCATGATGGAGCTGTTTCGAGAGCAGGTCCAACGCCGTGGGGAAGAACTGGCGGTGATCTGCGACCAGGAAAAAATCAGCTATGCCGACCTGGACCGCCGTTCGAACCAACTCGGACATTATTTAAGGAACTTGGGCGTTGGTCCCGAAAAGCTGGTGGGTATCAGCGTTGAGCGCTCTATCGACATGGTGCTTGCAATGGTGGGCATTCTCAAAGCCGGGGGAGCTTATGTCCCCATTGATCCCGCATATCCACCGGACCGGCTGCGCTTCATGGCGGAGGATTCCGATATTGGAGTTTGGCTGACACAACGGCATCTCGTCCATCGCATCCCACAGTTGAAAGCCCGTATAGTCTGCCTTGACCGTGATTGGGACGAGGTCGCGCAGCATAGCGACCAGAGTTTGCAACCCCAGGTGTTTCCGGAAAACCTTGCTTATGTAATTTATACGTCGGGCTCGACGGGACAGCCGAAAGCCGCAGCGGTAAGCCATCGCAGCATGATCCGATTGTTGCGCGAGACCAATTACATCCAATTTAAGGGCGATGAGGTGGTGGCCCAGACCGTCAACATGTCCTTTGATCCCTCCACCTTTGAGATTTGGGGAGCGATGTTGAACGGGTGCCGGCTGGTGATCATCGGCAATGAAACGCTGCTGGATGTAGAAAGATTTGCGGCAGAGCTCATCGACAAGGGTGTGACAGTCATGTTTCTGGCAACCGCGTTGTTTAACGAAGTAGGACGCCTGAAACCCGATATGTTCAATTCGGTGAAAAGCCTGCTCTTTGGAGGCGAAGCCGTCTATCCCGTCACTGCGGCTGCCGTGCTTGAGCATGGAGGGCCTGAGAGGCTCGTGAACGCTTATGGGCCTGCCGAGTGCACCACATTCAGCGGTTGGTATGTAGCAAGAGAAGTAGCGAGGGACGCCGTAAGTGTGCCGATCGGCAAACCGGTCGCCAATACACAGCTCTATGTGCTGGATCCCAAAATGAACCTTGAGCCCATCGGAATCATGGGCAAGTTATATATCGGTGGCGAAGGACTGGCGCGAGGTTATTGGCGCAGGCCGGAGTTAACAGCAGAGAGATTTCTTCCCGATCCTTATGGCCAACAGCCCGGTGGACGCCTTTATACCAGTGGCGACCTTGCCCGTTGGATGGAAGATGGCAATCTGGAATTTTTTGGCCGCGAGGACAATCAGATCAAGATACGCGGCTTTCGCGTGGAACTGGGCGAGATCGAGGTGGCCTTGCTCCAGCATGGCGGAGTGCGTCACTGCGCCGTGCTCATGAAAATGCTCGGCGGTGGCAAGCAATTGGTGGCGTACGTCTCCGGCGAAGCCAAAGCTGACGAGTTAAAGAATTACTTGAAGGCCAAGCTGCCCGAGTACATGGTGCCCGGTCTCTACGTCGTGTTGCCCGAGCTGCCGCTCAACACCAATGGCAAAGTAGATCGCCGAGCTCTTCCCGAGATAGAAGATAGCGTGCTTTCGGAAGTCCAGGACGGCATCCCGGAAGCGATGACCTCCGTCGAAGAGTTGCTGGCAGACCTCTGGAAGGAGGTGCTGGGAGTTGCCCACGTCTCATTGCGTTCCAACTTCTACGATCTTGGAGGGCATTCTCTCTTCGCGCTACGCGTAGTATCCCGCATCAATGACTATTTCCAGACCGGGATCTCGGTGCGCACACTTCTTGAATTCCCGGTGCTGACAGACTTCGCGCAGAGGCTGCGCTCCATCTCAGCGCGCCCCGCTGAGGAAATTGAAAAAATTGCCAGGATAGGGCTAATGGTCCGCAGGATGACACCTGAGCAACGCAAAGCTGCCCTATCTGCACAATGAGAAATCACAGCGACCTGAGATACGAAAACCAAATTGTTGCTCTTTGTCCACGAAGTCCACTAAGTCTACGTCGTGGAGTTACGTTAGGTGCAGGGAGACAGATGGCCAGGACAAAACGAAGCCAGCGAAGATCAGGCGGGCGACATAATTCTACTCGTACAGAACATTATTAATGGATGGCACTAACGATATTTCGCGTGAGTCGAGCATGACCTTTGCGGAGGACCTCTGCATTCATGAGCTGTTCGAAGCCCAGGTGAAGCGCACTCCGGAAGCCACGGCGGTCGTGTTTGGGAAGGAGAGACTGAGCTACGACGAACTGAACCGCCGCGCAAACCGGCTGGCGCACGGTCTCCGGGAAAATGGTGTCAAACCGGAAGAGCGGGTAGGGATTTGCCTGCAGCGGAACGTGGAGATGGTCGTGGCCCTTCTGGCGGTTCTGAAAGCCGGAGGAGCTTATGTGCCTCTGGATACTGACTATCCGGAAGAACGGTTGCAATACATCGTGAACGACAGCGCACCCATAGCCGTGCTCGCGCAAAGGAGCACAGCAGACTTAGTGGCAAGAGTCGCGAATGGAACCAGGGCGTTGGTATTGGACGGAGACGGGCAGGGAAGTGAAACAGAGACAAATCTGGAACGCGCGAGTGTCGGGCTGAAATCGAACCATCTGGCTTATGTGATTTACACCTCCGGCTCGACAGGTGTGCCCAAGGCAGTAATGCTGGAACATCGCAATGCCGTAAACCTCATCTGCTGGTCGCACCAGGTTTTTAGCGATGATGTCCTGTCACGAACATTGTTTTCCACCTCGCTCAACTTTGATATGGCAGTGTTTGAGTGCTTCGTCCCGTTGACGAGTGGAGGCAGTATCCACATAGTGGCCAATGCGCTGGAGTTGGCAAAAGGCGGCGGAGCGGATGTAACACTGATCAACACCGTACCATCGGCGATGAAGGCTCTGCTGGAACAGCGGGCAGTGCCGGCAGCGGTACAGACAGTGAATCTTGGCGGCGAGCCATTGCGGCGGGAACTGGTAGAAAGCATTTTTGCAGGCACACAAGTGAAGCAGGTATTCAACCTGTATGGGCCCACGGAAACCACCACCTACTCGACGTGGGTGAGGATGAAGCGGGAAGACGGATTCATAGCCCATATCGGAAGGCCGGTTGCAAACACGCGTGTGTACGTCCTGGATAAGACGATGGATCGAGTTCCGGTAGGAATGGAGGGCGAAGTCTATATCGGCGGGGCTGGGGTGGCGCGAGGATACCTGAACCGCTATGAACTGACGGCGGAGCGTTTTCTGCCCGACCCTTATGCGGCGCAAGCGGGTGCGCGCATGTACAAGACGGGCGATATTGGCAGATGGCTGGCGGATGGGAACCTGGAATATCTGGGGAGGAACGACCATCAGGTGAAGATTCGCGGATTCCGAATTGAGCCGGGGGAGATCGCAGCACGGCTCCAGGAACACCCGGCGGTAACGGAGTCGGTAATTGTAGCGCGGGAAGACGTGCCCGGAGAGAAATATCTGGTGGCTTACTACGTGATGGCCAATGCCTGGCGCGGCAGTGAAGACTATGGTACACGTGAGGCGCTAGAGGCCGAGCAGGTGAATGGATGGGCAACCACATTTGACGCAATCTGTAATGAATCCGTCGTTGCAGACCCGAAGTTGAATACTGCTGGTTGGATCAGCTTCTATACCGGGCAACCCATTGCAGCATCAGAAATGCACGAGTGGCTGGACCGGACGGTGGAGCGTGTTATGGCGTTACATCCGAAGCGCGTCTGGGAAATCGGCTGTGGCACGGGTATGTTGTTGTTCCATCTTGCGCCTGACTGCGCTTTGTACCGAGGAACGGACATCTCTGTCGGGGCGTTGAATTTTGTGCGCCAGCAGTTGCAGCGTCCTGAACTGCGCATGCCCCAGGTTGTGCTGGAGCGCAAGGCCGCGCACGAGTTTGGCGAGATCGGAGAGCATCAACCTTATGACCTGCTCCTGATGAACTCGGTGGTCCAGCATTTCCCCGACCTTGAGTACCTGATGACCGTGCTGACTGGCGCCGTAGAGACCTTGAAAACAGGTGGCGCGATCTTCATAGGAGACGTGCGCAGTTATCCATTGCTGGAGGCTTTTCACACCTCTGCACAGCTATTCGCGGCGACCGATTCTCTGAGCTGTGATGTCCTCTGGGAGCGCGTGCAAAAGAGCATTCAGCAGGAAGGCCAGTTGGTGATCGCTCCGGATTTTTTCACCGCATTGCCCCAGCGGCTGCCGCAGATCAGTCGAGTGGAAATCAATTTGAAACGAGGCCAAGCCCACAATGAGATCACCAGCTTCCGCTATGATGTGGTGCTTCACGTGGGCCAACCTGTCCCCTTGTTGGATTGTTCCTGGATCGACTGGAGCGCTGAAAACTTAAGTCTGGAGCGGCTGCAAGAGATGTTGAGCCGGGATCGCCCCGATTTGTTGGGAGTCGCAGGCATTCCCAACGTTCGCGTTCAGCGCGATGTCACCGCCTGTCGAATTCTTCGTTCCAGACATCGCCCGGCTACCGTAGGGGAACTGCGGCAGCAGTTAGGGCGTGAACCGCAATGTGCAGTCGAATTGGAAGCCATCTGGTCGCTCGAAAAAGATTTGCGTTACAGCATCGAGGTGCGCCCGTCTCAAACCGGGCTTGGGCTTTGTGATGTGCTATTCCGCCGAGCGGTAGACGGCAAGAATGGGAAGAATGCGATGGAAACCGCCAGCGTGAGGTTTCCCGGCGAGAATACGGTCTTGGGACCACTGCACGTTTATTCCAACGATCCCTTGAAGCCACGGCTGGCGGAAAATCTGGTGCGCGAACTTCGTAGCTGGCTCCATGCGAAACTGCCGGAATACATGGTTCCGGCAGTCTATGTGCGGATGGATCAGATGCCGCTCACAGCCAACGGAAAACTTGACCGCAAGGCTTTGCCTGCCCCCGAAGCGGATGCCTACGCGAGGCAAGCGTATGAAGCGCCGCAGAGTGAGACGGAAGAATTGCTGGCGGGAATATGGTCCGAGTTGCTCCAGGTGAAGCGAGTCGGGCGTCGCGATAACTTTTTTAGTCTGGGTGGACACTCGCTCCAGGCGGTGCGGGCGTTGACCCGCATCCAGCAAGGGATGGGTGTCGCGATGACAGTAGGCGATCTGTTCGCTCACCCGGTGCTGGTGGATCTGGCCGATAGTCTGAAAAGCGCAGCACCAGCCGAGCTGCCGCCGATTGTGCGTGTGGAGCGAGGCACGCGGCTTCCACTGTCGTTTGCTCAGCAACGCTTGTTCTTTTTGGCGCAAATGGAAGAGGCGAGCAAGGCATATCACGTGCCTTTGGGCTTGCGTTTAAAGGGCGATCTGGATGTGGCTGCTTTGCGCCGGGCGCTGGACCGGATTGTGGCGCGGCATGAGGCGCTGCGAACTACTTTTTTGTTGATTGATGGAGAGCCTGTGCAGTGCATTGCCTCTGCTGCGGACAGCCGGTTTCATCTGCACGAGAGCGATCTATGCAGGCACCCGGATGTCCCGGCGGAACTGAATCGTCTTCTCGCCGAGCATGCCAATGCACCTTTCAATCTGCAAACCGGGCCACTCGTTCGCGGATTATTGGTCCGCGACTCCGAGGATGAGCACACCTTGCTGATCACCATGCACCATATCGTTTCTGATGGGTGGTCGTTGGGGATTTTCCGCGATGAACTGAGCCAATTGTACGGAGCATTCCGGGGCAGGGAAGAGGACCCATTACCTGAATTGCAAGTCCAATACGCGGACTATGCGATATGGGAACGGCAATGGATGGAAGGAGCAGTGCTGAAGCAACAGGGTGAGTACTGGAAAGCAGCTTTGCAGGGCGCCGCCGCGCTCCTTGAGTTGCCCACCGACCATGCGCGACCGGCGCAGCAGGATTATTGCGGAGGAATTGAAGAACTGGTGCTGGACCACGGACTCACTGCGGGGTTGAAAGAGCTGAGCTGGCGGCAGGGGACAACCTTATATATGACGCTGCTGGCAGGCTGGGCAGCGTTGCTGGCGCGACTGTCAGGCCAGGTGGATGTGGTGATTGGCACATCGGTGGCGAACCGGGGGCGGGCAGAGATTGAAGGATTGATTGGATTCTTTGCAAATACTCTGGCTTTGCGGGTGGATGTAAGCGGCTCAGTATCAGTGAAGGAGCTGTTGAAGCGGGTGAAGCAAGTGGCCTTGGGGGCGCAACAGAATCACAACCTGCCGTTTGAGCGGGTCGTGGACATATTGCGGCCTGAGCGGAGTCTGGCCCACAATCCCTTGTTTCAGGTTTCGCTCGCATGGCAGAACGCCCCGGAAGGGGCCATTATGCTGCCCGGACTGGAAGCGATGCCGCTCGAGTCCTTGCCATACCAGCAGGCAAAATTCGACTTGACTCTCTATATGCGCGAGGCCAATGGGAAGATCACGGGCGAATTGGAATATGCCACCTCGCTGTTTGAACCCGCCACCATCAGACGCTATCGAGGATATTTCCTCAGGTTGCTGGAGGGCATGGTGGCGAGGGAATGGGAGATAGTGGATCGCCTGGACATGCTCAGCAGCGGCGAGCGGGAGCAGATTCTATATCAGTGGAATGGCGCCTCGATTGAATACCCGTCGAATAAGATCGTTCCCGAATTGTTCGTGGAGCAGGTGGAGAAGACCCCGGAAGCAGTGGCGGTGGAATATGAAGGCCGACAGTTGAAATACCACGAGCTGAACCGGCAGGCGAATCAGTTGGCACATTATCTACAGGCTTTCGGAGTGAAGCCGGAGACGCGGGTGGCAATCTGTGTGCAACGTGGTCTGGAGATGATCATAGGAATTATGGCCATACTCAAGGCCGGCGGTGCTTATGTGCCACTGGATCCGGCCTATCCGCAGGAGCGTTTGCAGTACATGCTGGAGGATAGTGAACCAGTCGCTCTGCTGACACAAGCTGACCTCAGGCCGCTGCTAAAGCCATTGGCGGCCAACTTGCCCATGCTGGATTTGACCAATACATCTTCCTGGGCCAGCCAGCCGCAGAGCAGCCCGGAAGCCATCAGCCCAGGGCATCTGGCGTATGTCGTTTATACCTCCGGTTCCACAGGCAAGCCCAAAGGCGTGATGGTGAGTCACCAGAATCTTTTGAGTTCAACCTTTGCCCGGAAGCTGGCTTATGGTGCGTCGGGCCGTTTTTTGCTGCTGTCTCCAATCTCTTTTGATAGTTCCGTGGCGGGTATCTTTGGAAGTCTTCTCCACGGGGGTACGCTGATCATCGCCAGTAGCGATGTAGTTCGCGATCCATTGCGTCTCAACCAGCAGGTCCAACGCCTGGGAGTGGAAAGCCTGCTCTGCGTTCCATCCTTATATAGGCACTTTTTAGAACATTCAGCCAGCAGCGAAAACAAGAAAAAGCTTTCCCGGGTCATAGTTGCGGGCGAGGTTTGTCCCGCGGACTTAGTGGCAAAATCAGCCCAGCACGAACCTCAAGTTGAGCTGTTCAACGAGTATGGACCCAGCGAAGCTACAGTGTGGGCGAGCATGTACCGTTGTGTCCACCCGTTGGGCCGACAATCCGTGCCGATCGGTCAGCCGATTGCGAATTCGCGGGTGTACATCCTGGATAGATGGGGCGAACCGGTTCCGGTGGGAGTAGCAGGCGAACTGTACATCGGAGGAGCCGGTGTAACCCGCGGATACCTGAATCAGCCGGCGTTGACAGCGGAGCGTTTTGTGCCCGATCCGTTTGCGGCACAAGCGGGTGCGCGCATGTACAAGACAGGCGATGTATGTAGATGGCTCCCGGACGGCAACCTGGAATTTTTGGGACGGAACGATGATCAGGTGAAAATTCGCGGATTTCGAATTGAGCTTGGAGAAATAGAAGAGCGGCTACAGGAGCACCCGGCAGTGAAGGAAGCAGTTGTGATAGCGCGGGAAGATGTGCCCGGTGAGAAGCGCCTGGTGGCTTACTATTCTCCTTCAGAGCAGAACGATTTCCCTGATCCTGAATCCCGGTCCTCCAATCTGCGCTCGTTCCTTTCCGAGCGTTTGCCCGAGCACATGGTGCCGGCAGCGTATGTATTGCTGGAGTCTTTTCCAGTGACGCCGAATGGCAAGCTGGATCGTAAGGCTTTACCCATGCCTACAGGGAATGCGTATGCAGTACGCAGGTATGTACCCCCGAAGGGAAACCTTGAGACCGCCCTGGCAGTAATCTGGGCCGAGGTTCTCAAATTGGAGCAAGTGGGCCGTTACGATGACTTCTTCGCATTGGGTGGACAATCCTTGGTCGCGCTCCGTGTACTTTTCCGCGTGAATGTCTGCTTCCAGACCGAACTTTCTGTGCGGACCCTGCTTGAACATTCGGTGCTGATGGAGTTCGCGCAGAAGCTGCGGTCTATTTCCGGACGCACCCCGGAGGCATTGGAAAAAATAGCGGAAATCTGGCTCAGGATCCACCGGATGACATCCGAAGAACTCAAAGCCGCCCTTGCCGTGCAATGAACGGGCGCAGTCGAAGAGCCTGCCCTGAGGTGAAGCCGAAGGAACCCCGAAGTGACCCGGGTGACCATGCAGCGTCAGGGAGTTTCAACGATTGTGCCGAAATTCTTCAAGCCCTCCTAGCTGATTTTGTGTACGTAAGTTCAGTTTTAACGTGAAAGCGTACACCCTCACGTTGTTGCAGGAAACTGACAATCTCAAAAAGATTGGCAGCGCGGGGATTACCCCCTGGCCCTAGCATCCTCATAAGGCTTTTGGGAGGAATATGCGTGGCTTCGGCAAGTTCCG
>DASZFK010000330.1:0-6177 GCA_035939855.1 Candidatus Angelobacter sp. | reverse complement strand
TCCCATCTTCTTGAGGAAATGAGCAAGTTGATTCGCGCGCTGATGCAGTTCGCCATAAGTCCAGGTTTCTCCTTTGCATACGACTGCCGCACGGTCCTGCGTTTTGCATGCCTGGTCTTCCAGTAACTCCAAAATCGTCTCATTTGTGGGAAATTGCTCTACTCCCTGGTTCCATCCATAAAGAAGCAGATGGCATTCTTCAGGACTGAGCAAAGGTAATTCGGATAATCGCTTATCTGCATTTGTCGCCACAATGCCCGCCAGCAGATTCTGAAAATGCTCGGACATTCGCTTGATGGTGGTCTCTTCAGACAAATCTGCGCTGTATTCCAACCTGGCCGGCAGTGCGCCGTTCGTTTCCATGATGTGAAGTGCGAGATCAAATCTGGCCGCAGGATTCTGCGGCCTTGCGGCTTCCGAGGGCGTTTCCGCAACATCCAGCCCGGGAGTGTTGACCCAGTTCAGCATGGTCGTGAAAAAGGGTGCATGGCCGGCGTTACGATCCGGCCGTAGTTTTACAACCAACTCTTCATAGGGCACGTCCTGATGGTCATAGGCATCGAGCGTCGTCGCCTTGACTCGGGATAGCATCTCTTTGAAACTCGGATTGCCGCTGAGATCGGTCCGAAGCACCAGCGTGTTTACAAAGAAGCCTATGAGAGACTCAATCTCTACGCGAGTACGGTTGGCAATAGGGGCGCCCACAATGATGTCAGTCTGGCCGCTGTAGTGGCAAAGGAGCACCTTCCAGGCAGCAAGCAGAACCATGAACAGGCTGGCTTGATTTCTGCGCCCAAGCTCGCGGAGGCGTTCTCTCAGTTCCGCAGAGATCTGAAAATCCCACTGTGCTCCGTGCCGGTTTTCTGTTGTGTTGCGCGGATGATCTGCCGGCAATTCCAAAATGGGAGGGTTGCTGAGCTGCCTTCGCCAATAACTCAGTTGTTTTTCCAGGCGATCGCCGCTCAGCCACTGCCGCTGCCACCAGGCAAAATCAGCATATTGAATCGCGAGCGGAGGAAGAGGATTGGGCCGGCCCTCGCTGAAAGCTGCGTATAATTCTGTCAGTTCCCGTAGCAGTACGCCCAATGACCATCCATCGGCAATAATATGGTGCATGGTGAAGCACAGCGTGTATTCTTCCTGGCCAAGTTTGCAGAGAACAGGACGTACCAAAGGCCCTGCAGCCAGGTCGAAATTCTGCTGCTCTTCTTTCTCCAACAGATCACGTACCTGTGACTCGTGATCTGGAAAACTGCTGCCCGTCAAATCAATCACTCGCATGGACGGTTTCAGCTCCGGCGAGATGAACTGCATCACTTCGTTATCTATAAATCTAAAAGTCGTTCGCAGGACCTCATGTCTCTTGAGAATTTCCTGCCAGGCAGCATGCACGCAATCCAGATTGAGCTTTTGCTTCAAACGCAAGGCAATTTGTAAGTTGTAGGCGTTTCCCGGAGATACCTGTTCCGCAAACCAGAGACTCCGCTGGCCAAAAGATGCAGGAGAGGGACTGTAGACCGGACGGGTGGGAATGGTCTCGTTTTGCTCTCTCCCGGCCTCTCTCTTCTTTAGAAGGGCTGAAACGCGCTGCCGCACCTTCTCAGAACCCGGAACGTCTCTGTGGTTGGGATTTGACACGGGTTCACCGAATGCAACGATTATCGCATGATGATCTAGCATCTTTTATTGTCGTTCACTGGACATGGCTTCTCGATTTCTTCTTGCATTTTTCAGCCGATCAGGGCACTTAGAAGAGCTTTCCGCCCAAGATTGCCTCCATCTCGGGAACAACCAGCGGTGTGCCCTTCTCCTTCGTTGGTACTCCGAGAACGAGTACTTCGGAAATGTGCTTTCCAATCTGGCGCGGCTTGAAGTTAACGACTGCGAGCACCTGGCGTCCGATCAGGGCTTCCAGCGGATAGTTGGTTGCCTGCGCGATGCTGCGGCGGTTCCCGATTTCAGGGCCAAAGTCCAACTCCAGCTTATAGGCTGCGACGCGGCATCCCTCCGCGATTTCGACCGAGGTGATGCGGCCCACACGGACATCGAGTTGCTGGAAGACGGAAAAGTCAATTTGTTCAGACATGCTTTACATTCTATGACCGTAAGCAGCTACGATGCTGGGATCACAACGTAGCGGAGCCACAAGCAAACCAAAATCCACCACTGAGACACGGAGACACGGGAAAAAACCTTAAGAGAGAAAAAATCAAGAGCAAACCACAGAGGACACTAAGGTACGCAGAAGAGCTCAAATCAGAATCAACCGCAGAGGGCGCAGAGATCGCAGAGTCACGCAGAGAATTCCAGGTGGTTTTGGTTCGGTCAAAATTTGCGAGAAAAAACACGATTTCAAAGTACCTCGTGGTACGAAGGAGGTTGATCGCCAACTCTCCGGGTGGAGAGTGCGGCTGCATCAATCAGCAGCCGCTACGTACTCTTCTGCGGGTTCCATCCACGACAGGCCATTGGGTGAGGCGACCAGGCCACCATCGAAAATGGGGACTTCGCGCCTGCGGGGACCGGTGTTGGCCTGCCTGATGAGGCCTACGATCCCCCTGCGGAAGTCGCGAATAAAATCTTTAGGGTTGAACTTCGTAATATCGAATCTGGTGGTATCAAAACCTCGGTCATCAATGGGATTGGCCGCTTCCTCGTAGGCGGTGCGGAACAGGTCTCCCACTCCCACGTGGGCCTGGAAGAATTCGGCTGCATTCGAGAATAGCGGTTCGCCGGTGAACGAAGTTCCAGATACCAGGCGGATGAAGGCGTCGTTGGCTCTTTCTTCCGTATTCAGCACTTTGCGCGCACTCCAGAAATATGAATCCATGTCCTTGTCCATGTCGTAGAAAGCCACGAGGAACTGGTAGAAGTTGCTGAACTCACGGCGGTAGCGCTGCTCGAATTCATTGAATGATCGCTCTTCGCCAATTTCACCACGCAGGCAGCTATTGACTGAACGCGCGGCCAGCAAAGCAGAATAGGTGGCCAGGTGGACGCCGGAAGAAAACACCGGATCGACAAAGCAGGCTGCATCTCCAACCAGCAAGGCCCCCGGCGCCCAGAAACGCGTGTTGCAATAGGAATAGTCCTTGCGGATGCGGTATTGTCCGTAGGGTCCTTCTGTGATCCGGGTTGCGGTGCTCAGAAAATCTTTCACCATGACGGTGGAGTTGATGAAGTGCTGCATGGCCGATTCAGGGCCGGCCTTCATCCTGTCGGCGTGCTCGCGCGCAACTACCGCCCCTACACTGGTGAGTTCGCTGCTCAGTGGAATGTACCAGCACCAGCCTTCACTGAATGCTTCAGAGAGAATGTTGCCAGAATAAGGAGGAGGCATCCGCTTGCCATCTTTGAAATAACAATAAAGCGCGACATTCTGAAAGAATTTGGAATAGATGCGTTCTCCAACTGTGCGGGAAAGAGTGGTGGTGTTGCCGGACGCATCAATCACATAGCGAGCCCTTGCCCTCTTCTTGTGGCCCTGAGCGTCATTAAAGCCCACGCCCACAACACGTCCGTCTTCTTCCAGGACTTCTGTGACAGTGTGTTGCTCGCGGACATCCACACCCTTCTGGCGCGCGTTATTCAGAAGAATGTGGTCAAACTTCATCCGCTCTACCTGATAGGCAAACGCCTGGCTGCCCGGGATCATGGAAGAAGGACCAAAGGTGAAGCTCCAAGGCTCAGGATGCCGGCCCCACCGGTAGGTGCCGCCCAGTTTATAAGTGAAGTTTGCCTTAGCGAGTTCTTCACTGACTCCCAGCATCACACAAATACCGTTAATGGTCGCCGGCAGAAGAGACTCACCGATTTGGTGCCTGGGAAACTTCTCCCGCTCGAGTAGAAGCACTTTGTTTCCTTCCATGGCAATGAAGCTGGCCACGGTTGATCCGGCGGGACCACCACCGACAACGACTACATCAAAGTTTTCTGAGCTATCTTTTCCATTATTCATAGAGATTTACCCAAAGTGATTACACAGTATTGATTCAGCAAACAATAGACCAACTCTCGAAATTCCATTTCAGTCAGAGACAAGCCATTTGACAGAAGACCATTGAAAACCTCGCGCAAGGTATGCTTTCCGGTAATTTGCCCAAACAGCATCTCAACAAATGCGGTATGTTCGGCAGCGACCCTGAAGCGTACTTCATTCAGTCCGATCTCTACGACATTCTCTGTACCATGCGGGCCAAATACCCGTTTCTGGATGATCTGGACCTCTCTGCCAGGAATGATTTTCGGGACATATTGCCACCATTCGCCCTGTCCACGGTCCCAGAGTTGAAACCTTTTGATGCCGTTGCCCGAACGCTCTGTTCCTTCGGCTTCGCACGCTTGCCTCAGGACACGTTTACAGGCAATAAAAAAGTGCACTTCGTGGAGCTTACGGTGCCCTCCGGCATAAATAGGATCGAGATTCTGCAGGTTAAAACGAGTGCGTTCGACTTTGATCAGATTCAGTCCAAGCGGTTCAAATAATGCCGGCAGCTCTGATGGCTCAGGAGGGCCAAGTTCAGGAGGATCGCCCGGGAGCTTGAAAGGATTGGAAAAGTTGATCCAAATACCTCCAGGTTTGAGCGTTCGTTGAATCTCGGCAGCGACACCCAAAGGATCTCCGGTGATGTCCATCAGATATTGCGTCACAATTGCGGAAAGACTTCCGTCGGCGAAAGGCAAGGCACATACATCTGCGGCCAGCAAACGGATTTGATTCTTGGCTGGCGCTGGTGGCGATAATGGGATAGAGCGCCAGCCTGCAAGCGCCACTGCTATTTCAATCGGATTGCCTGACAATACAGCCTGCGCGATCAAGAGAGTAGGAACAGAAAGATCGAGCCCATATACCACGCGAAAATGTTCTGCGGTGGAGCGCACCAGCCCACATGCGCCAGCTCCAAGGATGGCTACTGCTTCGCCATCCGGGCTGTGGTCAGTAAGCGCGGCGATAATGAGCGATTCGGACTCTTCAAAATCCCTGGTTCGGCTCCAATCCTGATAAAAGAAGGGGAGCATTACCTGGGGTACGCTCCCGGCATTTTGCGCCAAGGCCCAGTCGATCAATGCTCCAGCCTCGCCTTGTCTGCTGGCCAGGTAATCTTCAATGGGTTTCACGTACTTCGCAATTAAGGCAAGGTTCCGGCTCATACCCTCCAGCATCAGCACGGTGCGTTCCGTCGCTCTCGGAGAGTGGCCGTTGCTTCTAGTCTCGAATGCAGCCATTGCTTGCCTGAATTCCTGCAAATGGACCATTAACAGCTCGCGAGGGCGCAATGTAAGGATTGGTATATCGCTTACCACAGGAAAGCTTCGTCCACAGCATGGACAGTAAAGTTCGACAGAGCTCCGTTGACACAAAGCCGTCATGCAGTTGATGCAAGAATAGTGTTGGGTCGCCATTTCCAAAATCAAGCAACCGCGGTTGACTGTTCGGGCACGGCAGAAATCGCCTGATAAAGCCCCTGCCAGAAGTTATGAATGAGATGAAGATGGAGATGATAGCCATCGGTCATCTTCGCCAGGCTTTCTTCGCTGGTGGCATAACGCCGCACCGCTTTTAGAGATTCTTGTTTGTGCTCCTTTTCGGTGGCCCCAATATGGGCATAGAAATACTCGCAAGCCTCATGAAATAGATCGGGGTCCTTCCACAGAGGAAGGTAGTTGCGGGCACCATCATAGAGCTTGCGCAGCATCGTGTATGCCTGCCATTCCAGTGCAAGCTGGGCGCCGAAAGACATTTGTGCATCACGATAAAGGTCCTGTTCGCCCCGGATCAGTTCGCGGGTGGTGGGCAGAAGCTCGACTGTAATTTGCAGCTGCTCCCAATCTATCTCACCTTCGTGCCCCATCTTGCGGGCCAACTCTTTGAAGAACTCGTTGAGCAGCACGCAATGGACCTTCGCTGGATTTCCATATCCCATTTCCGAATAAAGCGTCTTCACGTATTCCGTTTTGGCATCAATGTCATCGGTGGTAACCAGCAGAATGGCCAACGCGTCCGGGAAGGACTTTACCCATGCGCCGTAATTCCTGGCAAAGATTGCCAGTTCGTCAATTGTGAGTTTTCTTGTCATCCATTCGCGATAAAACTCGTTATTCAAAGCAGAATGGTTCGTTATGTCCGCCAGCAAGACTTCGAGTTCTCGAGTCATAACCGAAATTGCCTCCGTAAGT
>DASZFK010000329.1:0-7648 GCA_035939855.1 Candidatus Angelobacter sp. | reverse complement strand
AACCGGCGGGCGCTGGTCCCATTGGCATGATTGTTCTCCTTTGAGGTACTCGCCAGTGTAATCCTGATACTTCCGTTTTCCACGGACGAGTGCGTTATACTTCGGAATTGCCACTCGTTATTCTCGAAAAAGGGATCATCGGAACTCATGTCTACCAAAGCACTCCACGAACTGGAGAACGAAACGGAAAAGCTGATTGGGAACGAAAACTTTCCTGCCTTGGAGCAGAAAATCTACAAAGCGATCGAATTGCTGAAGTCGGCCCGCGAGGGCAAGGCGGCAGCCGAGCGCGACGCCAACCGGCTGCGAGAGCAGTTGGAACAACGTGAAGAAGACCTGGAACTTCTGCGCGCGGAAGTAGTGGCGTTGCGAAAGGAGCGCGAGGAGGTTCGGGGCCGCGTCGAAAAGATGCTGAAACAGCTCGACCAGTTGGTCGTGGAGGGCTAATGTCCATTCCTCACACTATGACGACGACACAGTTTGAACTGGATGGCTACCAGGTTGTGCGCAGCCTGGGAGTCGTGCGCGGCATCATTGTCCGCTCCCGTTCACTGTTCGGAACGATTGGCGCTGGACTGCAGACCCTGATTGGCGGCAATATCACGCTCCTGACCCAGCTTTGCGAAAAGACCCGCGAAGATGCTTTCGAACTGATGTTGCAACATGCCGCCCAGATCGGAGCCAACGCCGTGGTGGGCATGCGCTATGACGCTACGGAGATCATGCAGGGGGTTACCGAGGTCTTGGCTTATGGCACTGCCGTGGTCGTTGAGAAGCGCGACAGCAAATGATCGGGTGATCGGGTTGATGGATGTGCGTTATGGACACGTAGTTGGCCTGTTGATTCTTGTGGAAACCGGCAAGAATTTGCTTGACCAGAAAGTTTACAAAGCGATAATCAAGTTAATGTATTGACTTTATCTTCAAGGAGATAGAACTTGGCCACACAAGCAGCGGCTCCCGTGCGGGTCGAGATTTACGATCAGGTCTACAACCTTCGTGGGACAGATGCCGATTACATTCTCAAACTGGCCGAGTATGTCGATACCAAGATGCGCAGCGTAGCGGAACAGACCGCCACCGTCGACTCGTTGCGCCTGGCTGTCCTCGCTGCCTTGAATATTGCCGATGAATACCACCTGCTAAAAAAGAAGTATGAGGCGCTAGCCTCAGAATATAGGCAAAGAGCGGGAATGCTGGCCGGTGCCTTGGATGAGGTCTTGGAAGAAAACCGAAAAGCTGGGTAATTCCATTGCTAAAATTGCCACTTCGGCGCGCCTCAGTGCAGGGCTTCATTGCCGAGATTGCCATAATTGATGCTGGGTCTGCTCAGGTATCCACTTTCAGCTCGATAATCTCGCCAGTTAGTTTTCCGTTGATGATTTCCAGCTTTCCTACACTGATAGGCAGCTTGAATCTGCGCGGGCCGGCGCTGCCCGGGTTGAAGTAGAGGACTCCGTTCTTCATTATCTGCTCGGGCTGGTGGGAGTGGCCGCTGATGACGGCGGCGAACCCAGCGGCTCGTGGATCGAGATCGAGCCAGAGGGTGCTATGAATGACGTACAAGTGCGCTCCCGCCAATTCCAATACTTCGGTTTCGTGGTATTGCCTGGTCCACGGTTCCCGGTCAACGTTGCCTCGAATAGCAGTAACCGGGGCAATCTCGCCGAGAGCGGGAATAATGTCTGCAGCGCCTATGTCCCCGGCGTGGATGATGTGCTCTGAGCCTTGAAGCGCGTCCATGACCTGCGGACGCAGAAGCCCATGCGTATCGGAGATGACACCGACGATCATCTACAGGCCTGCCTCGATGCGAGAGCGCGGGTCCATATAGTCGCGCAGAGCATCGCCAATGAAGTTGAACGAGAGCACTGCCAGCATCACGGCGCCGGCAGGGAAGAGCACCAGATGAGGAGCGTCGAAAAGGTGGGCGCGTCCATCATTGAGCATCGAGCCCCAACTTGCCGTGGGTGGCGGAACTCCCAGCCCTAAAAAGCTCATCGTAGCTTCCGCCAGGATGGCGCCTGCCATGCCGATGGCCGCTTGCACGATCACCGGCTGAATGATGTTGGGAAGGATATGCCGGGTCACGATACGCCAATCGCTGGCCCCCAGAGCGCGTGCAGCTTCTACAAATTCTTTCTCCTTTACGGCCAGCACCTGGGCCCGCACGAGTCGCGCGTATCCAACCCATCCGCCAATGCAGAGGGCCAGGATTAAATTGAAAATACCAGGTCCAAGAAATGCCACAAATGCAATTGCCAAAAGAATTCCTGGGAACGATAAAAATGCGTTCATGATGATCACGTTGAAGAACCTGTCAATGGCTCCGCCGTAGTATCCGGCAATCGAGCCGAAGATGAGTCCCAGCAGCAGAGATCCGGCTACCACTCCGCCTCCTACCAGCATAGAGATGCGGGCGCCATAGATCACGCGCGAAAGGATGTCGCGGCCAAGCTCATCGGCGCCGAACCAGTGGGACGCATTGGGAGGCTGAAGGCGTGATGGCAAATCGAGAAGCGCAGGATCTTTAGGGGCGATCCAGGGACCAAAGAGGGCAAAGAGGAGGAAGATGCCCACAAAGATCATCCCAGCGGACGCCAGCCGATTGCGGCGTCCTAATGCGGTTGCGGCGGCCCAGTTCATTGCCATGATTGCGATAAAAGGAGATTCTATAACGGACCACTTGCGCCAAAGATGAGATGTTGACTCCTCTGTCGCTATTTCTTCGATTTCTTCGCAGGCACCGCCAAATTGTTAGTCACAGAACGAACCAAAAACCGTCGGGAATACAAGAGCTATTGCCAAGGCGAATTTTACAAAATCAATCAACAAATACCTTAGTCTTCATGGAAGGAGGTGCCGGTGGTCCGAGAACTTTCTTCAATGCTTCGAAGAACCGCTCATTTTGCTCAGGAAGTCCGATCGTGACCCGAATTCCATTGGGCAGGCCCCAGGGAACCAGAGAACGGATAATCACTCCTTCGGTCTGCATTCGCGCGGCCAGGGCGTCGGAGTTTTCCCCGCTTTCGAAATAGAAAAAGTTGCCACTGGTAGGGAGAGCGTGAATGCCCAGGCCACTGAAACGCTCCGTCATTCGCGCAGCTTCACGGGCATTGTTTTCAACGGTCATGCGGATGTGCTCATGGTCGCGAAGCGCAGCCAAAGCGGCTGCCTGAGCAGCCACTGAGATGGAAAACGCATTGCGTACGCGGGCAAAGTACTGGAGCAATTCGGGGTGTCCACAGCCGTAGCCAACGCGCAGGCCAGCCAAGCCGTAGGCCTTGGAAAACGTGCGCAGCACCAGCAGGTTGGGACGATGGGCCCGCACATGCTCGAAAGCACGGGAGTAAACGGCGCCCCGCTGCGCAGTAAAATACTCGGCAAAATCGGCATAGGCTTCATCGAGGACTACGAGAATGTGCTCAGGCACATTGCCCAAGAAGCTTTCGATCTCTTCCGCCGACACCATGGTTCCTGTGGGATTGTTGGGATTGGCGATGAGGATGACCTTGGTCTGATTGTCGATGGAGGCGGCCAGCGCAGCCAGATTGTAGGTGTTATTGTGCATCGCGGCTGTAATCAGTTTTGCACCGGTTGCTTTGGTAACGATGGGATAGCTGATAAACGACCGCTCACTCGTTACGCAGTTCAATCCCGGCCTAAGCATGGTTCGGGCCACAATATCGAGCACTCCCAGGGAGCCATCGGCCAAAAATATCTGTTCAGGAGCGAGGTTGTGGCGCGCGGCCAGCGTGTAGCGCAGTTCGGTAGCGTCGTTGTCTGGATAAAGATTGATTTGAGAAGAGGCCTCGCGTAACGCCTCTTCGGCCCGCGGCGAGGGGCCAAAGGGATTCTCATTCGAGGCCAACTTGATCATCGTGAGTCCCGTTTCAGACTCGGCCTGCTTGAGAGGTTTACCCGGAATGTAGAGAGGGAGGTCTCGAATGTGCTCGGGAATATGATCGAGTAAGGGCTTCTTCATAGGGGGAATGGGAGCCGCAGACCACGTTGTAACACGGTCGGATATGAGTTTAGCCGAATTTCCGTTGATGTTTCGATTTTTGGAAATCATTGCCAGATTTGCTATCGCTATGTATCCTTCGCTTGAAAGACTTAAGCGAATCAACCTCCTTCGGCGTTAATTCACGAACTTGGCCCGATTCAATGTTCAGAGTAATGGGACCATAGCGAACGCGCTTGATCTTTTCCACATGATGGCCAACTTCTTCAAACATGCGCCGAATCTGGCGGTTGCGTCCCTCGATCAGAGTCATCTCGTACCACGGATTTTCCGCATCCTTTAAGAGACGAATCTGGGCTGGCGCGGTAATCACTGATTTCATCGGCCCGTCGCCGGGCTGGGTGGCGATCCTGATGCCCCGCCGGAGTTTCGCGATGTCGGCAGCTTCGGCTCGGCCGCTGATCTTGACGTGATAAGTCTTGGGCAAATGCGAGGCCGTGCGGGTGAGAAGATTAGCCAGAGCGCCGTCATTGGTAAAGAGCAGTAGTCCCTCAGTGGAGTAATCCAACCGTCCTACGGGATAGATGCGCTCTCCAATATGCTTGACGAGATCCATGACCGTGGGACGCCCCTCAGGATCGCTCACTGTCGTAACGTAGCCCTTGGGCTTGTTCAGCATGAGGTAGATGTGGCGCTCTGGACTGCGCAATAGCTTGCCATCGACTTTGATGTGATCGCGGTCCAGATCGGCCTTGCTTCCCAGTTCGGAAACGGTGTGGCCGTTGACCGTCACCCGGCCCTGGGTAATCATCTCCTCGGCTTTCCGGCGGGAGGTAACGCCGGCGGCTGCAATGATCTTTTGCAAACGTTCCAGAGGCATGAATCAGCCTCCTGTACTCTCAGATGCAATCTGGTTGGTGGCCTCATCATCGGAACTGCCGTGGTTTGGATCAGAGGAAACTGTAGGCTCGGTGATGTTTTGCGGAACAGCAACTCTATCCTCGGCCATTTGCTCGAGGCCGCTATCTTCTGGTTCTTCGGGGTTGCTCTCCGGGATGTCAGGTACGCCGGTTGCATCGGGCAGGGAGGCATCGCGAGCAGAAAAGAGTTCTTCCTGAAGATCACCCGCGGCCAACTTTTCGAATTCTTCAATGCTCGGCAACTCATCCAGGTTGCTGAGACCAAAACGGACCAGGAAGTCCTTGGTGGTTTTGTACAACATAGGACGGCCCACAACAGGTTTTCGCCCGGCGGTGGTGATGAGCTTGCGCTCCAGCAGGGTTCCGATCACGCCCGCGGAATCCACGCCGCGAATGTCGCTGATCTCCGGCACGGTAATCGGCTGCTTGTAAGCGATGACCGCCAGAGTTTCCAGCGCCTGCAACGAAAGCCGGATCGGCGGCTTCAAGCTCTTGGCAAAGGCCCGCACCACATCATGATGCTCAGGCTTGGTGGACATGCGATAGCCACCCGCCACCTGCCGGATTTCAATGCCATGGTCTTCTTTGGCAAACTCGGAAATAAGTTCTTCGAGAACGGGTCGTAAAAGATTGCGCAGAGTGGCCTTTTCTGATTTGTCGGGAGAGCCTTTTCCGGTTTTCTTGGCCAATGATCGTGGGGTCTCCAGCGCGTGATGGCTGTCTGGTGGCACACTCTGTTCGTCGCTAACCTGGACATTTTGACCGTCTTCAATCTGCTCCGCCGAACTTGCCACAGCTTCGCTGCGCTCGACTTCAACAACTCCAAGGTGGTTCTCTGGGGCTTCCGTATCAGGCTGAGCTGGCTGATTCTGCAATGCCAGCAAATCATGCCGGAGCAAGCCCGCCATCTGGTCAATCCCAATCGGCTCTTCAGCCGCGTAGATCAGTGCTTCGAGTTTGGATTTGATAGACATCAGTTGTTAGTCATTAGCCTTTAGTCATTAGCTATTTGTATTTAGCTGAAAGCTTACGCTAACGGCTAAATACTAATTACTGCTTATTTCCAATCATCCCTCACCATGCTGCCCTCCGCCATCACGGTATCGAACATCGCATGTTTCTTGATGAGAATGTCTCCAAAAACTTTGTCTTGCCGCAGAAGAATTGCCTGCAAACGCACTAGTTCCAGAAGAGCCAGGAATGAAGAGATAAGGGCGTTGCGGGTTTGGATGTGCTGCAACAGGCGTTTGAGCCGGACCGGGTGGTCTTCCATCAGCAGACGGCGGCGGAAAAATTCGATCATCTGCCCGACGGTCACTGTCTCTTCGTCGACCTGTAGAATCGGCCGGGACTTTGCCCGCTCAAGAATCTGTTGAAAGGTGCGCACCAGATCGACGACGTCCGCAGACAGTTCGGCCTCAGTCCCTTCCGCATCCTTGAATTCCTTGAGCGCAGGGTTCGAAACGACCGCTTCTTCGATCTGCTGCTTCTGCAACAGCATTTGCGCGGCATTCTTGAATTTCTCGTGCTCCAGAAGCCTCTGCACCAGCTCTTCGCGAGGATCTTCCTGCTGGTCCGCCGGCACATCTGGATCGCGCGGCAACAGCATCTTGCTCTTGATATGAATGAGCAGCGAAGCCATGTAGATGAACTCTGCAGCAACGTTCACATCCAATTGTTTCAGGTTCTCCACGTATCCAAGATATTGCGCAGTGATCTTGGCGATGGGGATATCGTATATGTCGATATCCTGCTTGCGAATAAGATCCAGCAGCAGGTCAAGCGGACCATCATAGACCTGGCCCACTGTGACAGCGAAAGGGAACTCGCTCGTGGGGCGAGATACCTGAGGCGAGATTTGATGGTCGGTCATGGTGATAAAACTTGTTTCGGTCCTTCGAGCTTTTGAAAAAACGGATCGTCATCCCGAGAGTCCACTCGCGCGCAGCGCGGGTGGACTGGAGGGACCTAGTGGTTTGCCGTTAATCACGAAGGTTGACGTCATTGAAACTATTTTAAGACTCATGGCAAACGCAAGGTCCCTCCCATCTACCCTCGCTACGCGCGGGTAGACGCTTGATTGGATGACGAGTACTTTCTATCACTCTAAATCCGCGTAATTTCCTTCATACTCCTGAATCGGCAATTCTTTGCCTGCAAGTGAAAGCGCGATTCCATTCACCGCTCTCTTAGCCAGAATCACCACATTTCCATCCTCACGCTCAAACTGCTTCCAGGTTTCCTGGACCACCTTCGGCGGAAGAATGTAATCGTGCAAGTAGCGATCGTTATCCTGGGCCAGCAGTACCAGCACGTTGAGGGGACGATCTTTCAGTTGAAATCTCCAGCTACCCTCCTCCTCCGATGCGGCGTGCACACCTACTTTTCTGCCTCGGCGCGTGATGAAAGTTCGAGGCCTGTCTTGTTTGAGAGGATGAGCAGCCGAGATTCTTTCCAGCCATCCTGAGGCTCGAATCTGCCAGCTCTCCTCCTCATCCTTGGCCGTTGCAATGGATTCAGGAACGCGCAACCGAGAGGCTTCGATGGATGCAGAGATCGCAAGACCCAAAGATGAAATTCCCAGCAGCCCAACAGCCTCGCGCACCGCTCCCATAGTTTCTTCTGCCGTGCCTTCGGCCTTTCCGGCCCCTTGCCGGATTATTTCTTTCAGTCGCTCAGGGTGTTGTTCGAGTTCCCGGCGGCGCTGCCTGATGGGATCGAGGTGTGCATTGACGCTGGGAATGGCCAACGCCTTGCACTCCAC
>DASZFK010000328.1:0-6537 GCA_035939855.1 Candidatus Angelobacter sp. | reverse complement strand
ATCGCCACCGTGAATGCTAGCGAGATTCATTTCGCCGGAAGCGCCATCCAGACAGACAACCCTGGTACCGCAGGGCAGGCGTTCGTTTCAAATTGCGATATATCAGGTAGCACAAACGGCTTCAACAACAATACTGGAATTGGTAATGTTTTCTTTAGCTACGGAAACAACCGTCTCCATGGCAACACCAACGATACAGTTGGAACAATCACTCCAGCACCCGCCACGAAGTAGTTGATTCGTAGCATTGATTTAGGGTCCACATCAGGAGAGCCAAGGTGGTCTAATGCCACTTGGCTCTTTTTTTGTGAGCTGGCCTGCCCGTGCTTACAACCGAACGAGGTCAGGAGTTGCGTCCGGTCGCGCCTTCCCATTCGATATCCCCTCCAGCTTGATTTTAGGCACTTGGCAGCCAGCCCTGGTGTTCTCACGTCTAAGCCTTTTGAGGAACAATATCTTGGAACTGAGCCGTCGACGCTTGATACAAACTGCATTCATGGTTGCGATTCTGCTATCCACCTTGCCCGGCAGGGGAGTACAGGATGCTCAAAAAGGAGCGGCTAATCTTCCCACTGGCCAGCAGGTAATCGATTACCTGAAGCAAACTGTCGATTGGCACCGCCACCTTACCGTTGAGGATCAAATCGCCAGTGACCCAGCCGATATATTATTTTCGAACGACGACAGGCAGATGGCCACACAGATTCTGCAGCTTTCATTTGACTTTGCGCGGGCATATGCGCCTCTTGTTCCATCCCAGCCTGTGCCGCAAACAGCGGCAGGGGAGACGTCGAAGTACCAGGCGTTGTTCCAACAAGCTGCGGCAGCCGATGCTGATCTCCGCCAACTGCAGGGAGAGGTAGCCGACGTGAAAGCCAAGTTGCAAACAGCGCGCGGAACCAATCGCAAGAAATTGCAGTCCACTCTGGATGAGACGCAGAGCGAACTCAATCTGGCTGAAACACGCAGCCAGACTCTTCATACCATGCTTCAATTTGTGAGTGGCGCGGGTTCATCCGCCAGCGGTGGCAACCTGATGATGCAAATCGAAGAAATCCAGCGCTCGATTCCCGAACTGGAAGCGGATTCCACCAAAGCATCGGGTAATCTGGGCAATGTGCATCCGGTTTCTACTGCGCAAGGAACAAGTCACAGGCCGCAAGCTTCAGGCATTCTCGGCCTGGCGGAAGAACTCTATTCCCTGAAGGAGAAGAGACGTACGTTGGATGGGACCATTCAATTGACGGATGCGCTCTCGCGCTCCTCGCAACAACTCCGCAACCCTTTCGTGGCCAAGATAACGACCGAAGCCCAACAGGGAGAGCAATTGGCCCAGGAGGCGGATGTGAGCGGACCTGCACAGCTTGAACAGCAAAAGCGTGAACTCGATGCCCTCACCGCCAGCTTCAAACAGATGTCCGCCATCATGCTGCCGCTGGGAAAACAAGCTGTGCTGTTCGACCTTTATAAAAGTAATGTTGCCCGCTGGCGCAGTACGGTGGAAGCTCAACACTCCGCCGTGTTCAGAAAGTTGATGGTAAGAATCGCTTTGTTTGCCTTGATGGTGATGGTCGTTCTTGGCCTCTCTGAGATCTGGCGCAGGGCGACATTCCGCTATGTCCACGATCTGCGACGCCGCTATCAATTTTTGCTGCTGCGCCGCATTGTCCTTTGGTTCGTGATTGGGATTACGATTGCGTTTGCTTTGGCAACAGAGATCGGCTCGCTGGCCACTTTTGCCGGACTCATCACCGCTGGAATCGCGGTCGCGCTTCAGAACGTAATCCTGGCCGTTGCGGGATATTTCTTTCTGATCGGCAAATATGGAGTAAAGGTTGGTGATCGCGTCCAGATATCGGGCGTAGCCGGCGATGTGGTTGACATTGGATTGATCCGCCTGCACTTGATGGAAATCGCGGGAACGGGGGCTGATCGCCAACCAACCGGCAGGGTCGTGGTCTTCTCCAACTCGATTGTTTTTCAGCCGGGCGCCAGCTTTTATAGGCAGATTCCTGGAACAAATTTCCTCTGGCATCAGCTCACTCTGACCCTGGCGCCGGAGGCCGATTACGACGCTGCAGAAAAACGCCTGCGGGAGGCCATCGAGCGGGTCTATGAACGCTATAGGGAAAAGATCGAGCAACAGCATCGTCAGATGGAACAGACGCTCAACATGCCGATTGCCATGCCACGCCTCAGGACACACGTCATTCCCAGAGACAATGGGCTGGAAGTGACCATCCGCTATCCCGTGGACGCCGAACATGCCGCCGACATCGACGATCAAATTACCCGCGAGCTGCTGGCGGCCTTGAACAGAGCGCCAGAGTTCAAGCTGGCGGGATCGGGAGTTCCCAACATCAAGTCGGTCGAGGATGAGAGCAAAGCAGCCTGAGTGAAATTGCCATAATTGCCAAAAATGCCAAAATTGCCATAATTAGAAAATCTTTCATTCGTTCCCTGATTTATTGTTTTGCCAGTCGTAGCGCTTTGCGGTTTGCCGCGACGCAGTAAAAATCGCTGTAAGTTCTTGAGCTTCTTTCAGCAGTTCGCCAACTCGTTGCTTTTTAACAATTCCTGCATCGGACAGAAATTCTATCCAGAACGCTGACTCATCTGCCTCCTCGGCTACTACCCCGATCTTAGCTGCAAATTCGGACCGAGATCTTGACCGACATGCTGCACGATAATTTGCAGCGACCGAAGTGCTGCTTCGCAACAATTGTTTGCCGAGAACCTGCGCTTCAGGTGATCGGGGCAACGAGCGAAACAGATGAACAGTCCGTACTGCAAATTTCCTTGTCCGGTCAAGCAGTTGCTCCGTTCGGGTGTCCACAACCATTGCTCCTGTCATCATCGAATAGAATCAGGACAATCATTGTTTTTCCAATTATGGCAATTATGGCAATTCTGGCACTTATGGCAATTTTTTGAATCGAAACTTTCTGGTCGCCGATTTGCCCTCATGCGTGGCCTGCACAAGTACAGCGGACTCACGCCGCGTTTCTTCACTCAACGGAATTTGTAGGGCGGCGGCTCCGGCGGCATCTGTTGTGACCTGGGCAACGACTTGAGATTCTGATGAATTGCCCAGGCGCGAAACGATCTTTGCGCCTGAAACGGCCTGGCCATGGTCTGTTACCTGCAAGTGCATGGTGACGCTTGATTCGTGGCTTCCTGCGTCAACGCTTAGGCATTTGACCGAGAGCCCGGTGCCGCCTACGTCCTGAATTTCGTCGGCGCTACCCAGAACGGAGCCGATATTTCCCTCGCTGATGGCATCAATGACCGTTTTGTGCTGGGATTTGAGCAGTTCGTGGATGGCCTGGTCAGAAAAGTCTGGATGAGATACCTGCTCCGCGTAAGACACTCCCCGCTTTCCGATGCACTGTCCTTTTACGAAGACCAGCGTCTGAATGAGCAGATCGCTTTTGCGGGCTTCGCTCTGCACGTGGAAAACTGTGTCCCCGTATTTGACGTCGGTGTTGAATCCGAAAATGGTCATAGTGGTTTGGCCGCGCGGGGGAGGAAACATGCGCCACGCAATTTTTCTTTTAACAACAGCAACCCTCTGCTGGTCAAGCCCTTGACACTCTTGGAGCCGCCAATTACATTCGAATGTTTAGCCTACAGTTGCTGCGCATTATATACAGGCGCCCTTATGGACAACAACTACTTCGTCCGCTACATACCGTTGCTGATCCAGTTCATTGTGGCTGCCGGCCTGGCCGGAGTCATGGTCCTGCTCTCCCATCTCCTGGGAAAGCACAAATGGACTCCCGCCAAGAACTCTCCTTATGAATGCGGCATCGTCCCCACCGGCGATGCCCAGGGGCGCTTCAACGTAAAGTTTTACATGGTAGGCATGCTCTTTATCTTGTTCGATATCGAGGCGGTCTTCCTTTATCCCTGGGCTGTCATTGCGCGGGAGCTTAAGATGTTCGGTTTTTGGGAGATGCTGGTTTATATCCTGCTCGTGCTGGTTGGCTTCTTCTATATATGGAAGAAGGGCATCCTCGACTGGAACAAGCCGGAGAGGAGCGAAGGATAACGTGCCTCTCGAACCTGCCATTACGGACTTGGACCGACTGAAAGATCATCCGGCCATTGCAACTCTGCTGGCCTGGAATGACAAGGCCGTGGCGGGCGCCAAGTTCGACCGCCAGGAGCTCTCGGTTTATGTTGTTCGTGAATTTATTCGCGATGCCTGCGAGAACCTCAAGAACCAGGGACTGATCAACTTTCTTTCCGACCTCACCTGCGCCGATTATTACCCGCGCGAGCCGCGATTTGAATTGGCATATCACCTGCTTTCGCATCAGCGCAAAGAACGGATACGCCTGAAAGTGAGACTCGCAGCCGATGATGCGGTGGTCGAATCCATAACCTCGGTCTGGCCGTCTGCTAATTTTTTCGAGCGTGAGCTTTTTGATCTGTTTGGTATCCATTTCCTGGGGCATCCCCACTTGAAACGGATCATGATGCCTGAGGACTGGGAAGGCCATCCTTTACGCAAAGATTATCCTGTGGAGGGCTACCGCTAATGGCCCATCTTGACGATTCCGTTGCCGTCGCTCCCCTTCCTGATACCGAGCAAGAGAACACGATGATCCTCAATATGGGGCCGCAGCACCCGTCGACTCATGGGGTGTTGCGCCTGGTGCTGGAGATCGATGGCGAACAGATTATCCGGCTCATGCCCGACATCGGGTTCCTTCATACCGGGATCGAAAAGACCTGCGAAGCCAAGTTCTACCAGCAGGTTGTGCCCTTGACCGACCGCATCGATTATCTCTGCCCCATGGTGAATAACCTTTGCTATGTGCTGGCGGCAGAAAAGCTGTTGGGCATGGAGATACCTCCGCGTGCGCAGTGGATTCGGGTGATGCTCGCCGAGTTACAGCGCATCAGTTCTCACTTGGTCTGGCTGGGTACGCACGCCCTGGATCTGGGAGCGATGTCGGTCTTTCTCTATTGCTTCCGCGAGCGCGAAGATCTGCTGCGCATCTACGAGATGGTCAGCGGGCAGCGCATGATGACTTCTTATTTCCGCATTGGCGGATTGGCGCTCGATCCTCCGCTGGGCTTTTTCGAGTCGGTCAAAAAGTTTCTCGACATGTTTGAAGAGCGCATCGACGAATACGAAAACCTGCTCACCGGAAATCGGATTTTTATCGACCGGCTGAAAGGCGTTGCCCACCTTAGTATAGAGGATGCCATTGCCCTGGGTGTGACCGGACCCGCTCTGCGCGCCAGTGGCGTCGATTGGGACTTGCGGCGGGACATGCCATATTGCGGCTACGAGAATTTCAAATTCAAAGTGCCGACATCTCAGGATGGCGATGTCTGGGCCCGGTACGCCTGCCGCATTGAGGAACTGCGCCAATCGCGGGAGATTGCTAAACAAGCACTTGAAGGTTTGCCCGAAGGCCCAACAAAAGCCGACATGCCGAAGGTAGTTCTGCCCGACCGGGAAAAGATGAAGACCCAAATGGAAGCCCTCATCTATCACTTTAAGATTGTGACGGAAGGGTTCACGGTCCCGCCTGGCGAAGTGTATCAAGCGATTGAATCGCCACGAGGCGAGATGGGCTATTACATCGTAAGCGACGGTACAGCCAAGCCCATGCGGGTCCACATGCGTTCGCCTTCGTTTGCAAATCTTCAGGCGCTCACCACGATGTGCGAAGGAAGACTGATCGCAGACGTAGTGGCGGCGATTGGGAGCATTGATATTGTTCTCGGCGAGATCGACAGATGATTTCCAATTTCTTAATTTCTAATTTCTAATTTTGGATTGGAACTCAAGGTTGAATGAAAAGACGCAGCAGCTTCTGGATCGAACAAAAGCTTTTGCATTAAGAATTATTCGTTTGTTTCGATCGTTGCCACGGACGCCTGAAGTACAGATTATCGGCAAACAGCTTCTGCGCTCCGGGACATCGATTGGCGCAAATTATCGATCAGCTTGTAGGGCAAGATCGCGAGCCGAGTTTGCAGCCAAGATAGGCGTGGTTCTCGAAGAGGCTGATGAGACGGTTTACTGGCTTGAATTGCTGATCGATACAGGAAGTATCAAAAAGGAAAGACTGGAAGGCTTGGTTAAAGAAGCGCGCGAATTAGTAGCAATTTTCACGGCGTCGCGATATGCAATGCGACAGGAAAAGTTTTAGTTTCTGATTTGTAATTTGGCGGACGAGAGATCTTTCATGAAGCAGCGACAAATTAGAAATTAGAAATTGGAAATTAGAAATCATGGTTATCTCACAGCAGCTCGACAAGTTCTTCGACGAGAAGATGAAGGAGTACCCGACCAAGCGCTCCTTTCTCGTCCCGATGTTGCTTTATACGCAGGATGAGATCGGCTACTTGACCGATGAGGCAATTGCCCATCTTGCCAAAAAGACTGAATTGACGGAACTGGAAGTTCGCAATGTGATCAGCTATTACTCTCTGCTGCGGACTAAACCTTTAGGCAAATATCATGTTCAGGTCTGCACCAACATTTCTTGCATGTTGCGTGGCGGCGAAGAGATT
>DASZFK010000327.1:0-3467 GCA_035939855.1 Candidatus Angelobacter sp. | reverse complement strand
TCTTACGGGACTTAGTGCGCATCCGACAACGCGGTTTCTGCCTAAGATGAAACTCCTAGTATCTTGGGGGATCACCGAAAACTGATAGTAATGACAATAAGGAACCTTAGTTAGGACAAAAAGGAAAGCCCTAGGCCGGTTTCCGGCTATATCCATTGCTGAATTCCCTGATTATTTGAATATATTTAATTTCATAGGTGGATTATGTCGGGTTATAGGAGGCTATTTAGATCGTTTTAGGAAATACTGTGTCTTTCGAAAAAGGTGGAAGAACGGCCCTTCAGGGCCGTGTTTGTGATGCCAAGTCATTGGGCTTAGCCCCTGGTGAAGCTACAGTATTTCTTAAAATGCCATAGGCGGCCATAGGCGCCCAGAATCACCTTCGGCGGCGCTGGCGTTTATCTCGTACTATCTGAAATATCTATGGCTCAACTTCAGGAACAATTCGGCCAAATTGACATCTACTTGTTTGACCAACTGCTCCGAGGCCAGGTCAGACCCGGCATGAAAGTTCTTGATGCAGGGTGTGGCTCTGGACGTAACCTCGTCTATTTTCTCCGGGAGGGATACGAGGTCTTTGGCGCAGACACGGCCTCCCAGGCTATTGAGAGCGTGCGCCGCCTCGCCGCGGCTTTGGCGCCCTCCCTCCCTGAAGGAAACTTTCGCGTGGAAGCCATCGAAAAAATGTCCTTCCCCAGCGCCCTTGCTGACGTGGTGATCAGTAGCGCGGTCCTCCACTTTGCTCGCGACGACAACCATTTTCTCGATATGCTTCACGGAGCGTGGCGGATCCTGAAACCCAAGGGTCTTTTCTTCAGCCGTCTGGCCTCCTCGATTGGAATGGAACACCAGGTCAAGCGAATTGCAGGACGGCGATTCCTCTTACCCGATGGCTCGGAGCGCTATCTGGTTGATGAAGCCCTTCTGGTCAAGCTCACAGAAGAGTTGGGTGGGCAACTCGTCGATCCATTGAAGACGACCATTGTTCAGGATCAACGTTGCATGACCACCTGGGTCGTGTGCAAGAACGCGTGACCAGTTCGGTCTTACGAAGCTGCAGAGGCTTCGTTGCCAAGGGCGATGTTGTATCTTTTGAGTTTGCGATAGAGTGTTGCGCGGCTGATTCCTAACATTTTTCCCGCCAACGCCTTATCTCCCTTTACCTGTTCAAAGACTCTTTGAATCGTGACCCGTTCGAGTTGCTCCAGGTCGGTATTGGGAACGGCCGATTTAATGGGAGACGGAAGGGCCTCCAGCGTAAGTTGAGGCTCCTGGCCTTCCCGGACCGCGGGCGGCAGGTCATGGAGCTCAAGGGTGTCCTGGCTGCCCAGCGCAACCGCGCGCTCGATGGCATTTTCCAGTTCGCGGACGTTGCCCGGCCATTCATACTGAACCATGCATTTCATGGCTGAGGCAGCGATATTGACCATCTTGCCGGGTGCAAACTTATCCAGGAAGTAATGCACCAGGGTAGGTATGTCGGACTTTCGCTCGCGTAGCGCAGGCAGATGCAAGGTGACCACGTTGAGCCTGAAGTAAAGATCTTTGCGGAAGGTTCCTTCTTTGTAGGCGGTCTCCAGGTCGCGGTTGGTGGCGGCGATCACGCGCACGTCCACCTTGGTTTTCTGATTGCTGCCGACCGGACGGACTTCTTTTTCCTGCAAGACACGCAGCAACTTGGCCTGCATCTCCAGCGGCAGCTCTCCGATCTCGTCCAGAAAAATAGTGCCTGCGTTCGCAGCCTGGAAAAGGCCATCCTTGGAACGGTTGGCGCCGGTGAATGCACCCTTTTCGTAGCCGAACAACTCACTCTCAATTAAAGTTGGCACCAGCGATCCGCAATCCACCGCAACAAAAGGCCGCTTGGCGAAGGAGCCGCGATAATGAATGGCCCGGGCCACCAGTTCCTTGCCGGTTCCGCTCTCGCCGGTAATCAGCACCGGCGTGCGCGTATCTTTCAAGCGGGCCACCATGCGCAGGACATCCTGAATCTTCGACGATGAGCCGACAATCCCATTCAACTCCATTTCGGTGTTGACCCGCTCGCGCAGGAACTGGTTCTCGGCTACCAGTTTTACCTTCTCTTCCATACGTTGCAGCAACAGCTTCAGCTCTTCGATGCGAAAAGGCTTGGTAATGTAGTCGTAAGCGCCCAGCTTCATGGCCTGGACGGCGGTCTCGATGGAGCCATGTCCGGTCATGATGGCAATCTCGGTCCGAGGCAGCATCTGTCGTGCGCGCGACAGGAACTCCAGGCCGGTCATTTGGGGCATCATCAAGTCGGCCAGAATAATGTCGGGGGAGTCGGTTTCAAGGCAGGCCAGAGCCGATTCGCCGCTATCGGCTTCCGTGCAGTGGAAGCCCAAAGAGGCGCCTACAGTCATGCATAGCTTACGGATGCTCTGGTGGTCATCCACAATCAGGAATCGCGCCCGAAGGTCGTCGCTCATTTTGCCCGTCCAAAGATTTTTTCTACCGTGGAGATCAATTGATGCACTCGAAAAGGTTTTTCAATATATGGGACACCGGTGTCGTTCAAGGCTTTCATGGTCTCTTCATTCACCGTGTCACCGGTAATGAAGAGGACCTTATCCTTAAGTTCCGGCCGGTTGGCCACGATCCAGGCGTGAACGTCGGCCCCGGTCGCGCCGCCGGGGGTGCGCATATCGGAAATTACGCCGATGAACTGTCCCTGCTCCAGCAGAGTGATGCCTTCCAGCGCTGAAGTGGCGGTTCTGCATCCGTAGCCATAGCGTTCCAACGCGGTGCGCAAGAAGTTCAGCACCGACTTCTCATCTTCAATCAGCAGCAGAGGCAGCCGAGGCAAATTTTCTATGACGGCGGTGCTCATATTCCTCTGACCCGCCTAAGGTGATGACTTTCCCACCCAGCACAAGCATGCTGGGCTATTTTCTGCCGTCTCTGGCAGGACTCGATTGGTTCGTGTTCCTCGGTGGCCGGAGCCTGCACTGAGCGTAGCGAATGTGTGGTTACGGTTTTGACTTTGATCTTCCTCCGCGTCTCCGCGCCTCCGCGGTGCGCTTCTGTTTCTTGGTTGCCGCTAGGCAGTGTGGTGCTGTTCACAGCTTCGCCCCCACGGTTGCTGACAGATTCCTGTTTGACCTGGCCCGGAAGGGCAGACGGACGCTGAAACAAGCTCCGGGTTTCTCGGAGTTGTTCCAGCAGAGAATCTCGCCTTCATGCTCGCGCACAATCCCGTAACAAATGCTCAATCCCAGACCGGTGCCTTGGCCTACTTCCTTGGTAGTAAAGAAAGGATCAAAGATGCGTTCCGGATAGCGGATCCCTTCTCCGTTGTCGGAGAATTTGATTTCCGCCCAGTCTCCAGTGCGCCCGGTCTGGATCTCAATGCGGCCCGGCCTTCCGGTGTTGCGCACCGCATCATAGGCGTTGTTCAGAATGTTGAGAAACACCTGCTGGATCTGCTGCGAATCGGCGATCAACTC
>DASZFK010000326.1:0-21225 GCA_035939855.1 Candidatus Angelobacter sp. | reverse complement strand
ATCGGAAGGATAGAGCACGCGGGAAATATTCTCCGAGGCAATCTTTTGCTCGACGGCGCGAATGTAGTCTCCGCGATTGAAGATTTCGATGTCGAAATCCTGCGAGGCGCGCGCCGTATAGAGCCGCAAATAATTGACCGTATGCCCTGAATATCCGGCGATCGGCATGTCATTAGGGACGCCGATCACAATCCTGGTGTCAGTCCATCGCTGGCGGCGGTTGCCTTCCGGGTCGCGCGTCGGCTCCATGCGTCCGTACAGCGGGACTTCACACAGGTCCTGTGGCCGTTCAATGTAGAACGGTGTACCCTCGGATTTCCAGCGATCGGGTTTTTCGCGCTGATGTCCGCCAACAATCTCCTGCTTGAAGAGACCATATTCATAGTCGATGCCGTAACCGAAACCCGGCATTCCCAGCGTCGCCAACGATTCCAGAAAGCAGGCTGCCAGCCGGCCCAAGCCGCCGTTGCCTAACCCGGCATCAGGCTCGACTTCCAAAACATCGTCCAGGGCCACACCTAATTCTGCCAGGATGCTCCTGCATTGCTCCTGAAGGCGAAGATTGCACAGATTGTCGCTGAGCCAGCGCCCCATGAGGAATTCAAGCGACAGATAATAAAGACGCTTGACCGACTGTTGCCGCTTTTCGGTTTCCAGCATCCGGTCGATCATCAGGTCCCGAATGGCGAGAGAAACGGGTTTAAAGAGTTCGCGGGCAGTAAGATCGTCCTGCGGACGGGCCAGGGTGTAACGGATGTGCCGCAGAATGGATTGCCGCAACGTATCTAGATCACAGGCTGCTGTATTGCTCGGAAAAGCTGCGGACATGCGGAACTCTGGATACCCCTTGAGTACTGTAAGTATTGCACATCTGCGTACTTAGGCGCACTGAGGGAAACACTGGGGATTTTTAATTTCTAATTTTTTAATTTCTAATTTTGAAAGCAAAAGCCCAGAGGTCCTCATGATAGTTTTGGGTGTTGTTTGTGCCAGTCGGTGTGGGCTTGAAAGAGATTTGCGGCCTGGATTACCTTGGCGTCGTCGAGGGCGCGGCCAACGAACTGGATTCCGATGGGCAAATTGTTTTTCCCAAAGCCGCACGGCACGCTGATCGCAGGGAGGCCACATATATTTCCAATTCCTCCCAATGGATCGGCGAATGAAAGCTCAAGGTCCAGGTTGGCGTCGAGCTTGGAAGCAGTGACTGGCAACGATGGTGTAGCGAGCACGTCGACATGCTCGAAGAGTGCATCCATCTTTTTCTTCACAATGGTGCGGATGCGTTCGGCGAGAAGCAGGTCCGAGGCGCTGATCTCTTCATTCATGTAACCGCCGATTTTCCCCAGCGGGTCACTCAGGTCTTTCACGCGACCCGATGCAATCAACTGGTGGAATGCAGCCGCTCCCTCTGCCGAGACGATCACGCCTGCGGCGGTCTCCCATGGACCTTCCGGCAAATTTACGGTGCCCATGGCCACTGCCGGATTTTTCTCGATAAGTTCGCGTGCTGCGGAAGTCGCCTTATCAACCTCGGCAGATGGCTCTTTCCACTGGTTGAGAATCCAGCCGATTCGCAGCCGGCCTTTGAGTGGTCCTGCTCCCGTGTAAGTGGCATGTGGAGCAGGCAAGGAGTAACCATCCTGGGGATCGTGACCGGCAATGATCTTTAGTACCAGATCGCAATCTTCCGCGAGACGGCACATAGGCCCGATCTTGTCCATGGAGTAAGCCAACGCCATGGCGCCATAACGACTGACTCGTCCAAGAGTGGGGCGCAGTCCAGCAATACCGGTAAAGCCGGATGGACAAATGATCGATCCCCAGGTTTCGGTTCCAATGGCAAAGGCAGCCAAGCCGGCAGACACCACTGCAGCCGAACCGCTCGAAGAGCCACATGTCCAGTAGTCTTCATTCCAAGGGTTCTTCGCCGGACCGGAAGCCGACGCCGATGCATAGCGATATCCCATGCCTCCAGCCAACTCAATCATTGCGGCCTTGCCCAAGAGGATGGCTCCGGCATTCTCAAGACGGCGAATCACGGTGGCGTCATAGTCGAAGCGCTGGTCACTGCACGGGCGCGCGCCCCAACCGGTCGGATATCCTCGCACGGCCAACAAGTCTTTGGCTGCATACGGAATTCCATGCAGGGGACCGCGATATTTTCCCGAAGCAATCTCCTTCTCGGCGGCGTGCGCCTGTTTAAGGGCCAATTCTGGAGTCAACGTTGCATAAGCATTCAGCCTCGCGCCAATGGTCCGGCTCCTCTCCAGATAGCTCTCGGTGAGCTCGACCGGCGAGAGTTGCCTCTGGCGGATACGCTTGGAAAGTTCAGTAATGGGGAGAAAGAGAATCTCGTCGCGTAGCATGTTTATGCCTTTTCGCTTCCCTGGTCAGCGCGGAAGATGGTGGCTGGCAGGTCGCCATTTTCCAGTTGAAAGGCCCGCATCTTTTCGAGGCCGCTCTGGGTTTCCGCCATCGCTTTGCGGATATCGATCTTTTGCTCGTCGTTGAGCCGGTCACCATATTTGCGGTAGATGCTGTTGATCTTCATCTCCACTTCAGCTCGCGCCGCAGGAGACAATTTAGCCATTGCAGCCTCGGCTGCAGCGGCGGGCGATTTGTCGTCCTGCGGCCCGGTTGCGGTTGTAGCCTGGAGCGCTTGGGCTGGCTGAATCAGTGCTGCGGTCGCCGCAGCTACCGCGGCAGCCGCAAAGCTGCGCCGGGTTATCGATCCCGGCTGCTGCGGGGGATTGGGTATTGGGGGTTTCATCGGAATGGTGGAGAGTACATGAAGGTCCTTACGGCAGTCAAACACTTGCCCGATCGGGAGCATCTCACATATTGCCACTTCGTCAATTGTGATTTGTGTCAGGGGTACCCTACATGCGATGGATCACATTTGATCAGGAAACTTATTCGGCTTTGCGTTCCGCTCATCCGGGTGAAAATGTATTCGAGTTCCCGGCGCGCTCACCGTTGCAGTATGCGTTGGAGTCGCAAAATTCAGTGGTGGCCGTGCTGCCTGCCGGACCCAACGATGCCGCGCTTGTCACCTTCCGCAGGCAGAGAGTTGCGCTGCCTGATCCAATCGCATTCAACACCGCTGCAAACACGCGGGCTGGCGGGATTCTGGGGCTGCGGGATGAACCGGCGTTTCAGGAAGAAGAGATCAAGGAAAAGAGGGGTTGGTGGCGGAGATTTTGGGACTACTGAGACATCGGGCTACCATTGGTCACCTCTGTCGAAGAACCGGTCTAAATCCTTTGCAATCAACTGGCAAGCGGTATCGGTTCTTCATCAGTTTGGGTGGGCCGCAGGCCCATAGGTAACTCAGTGCAGGCTATTCGGCTTGCGTTGACTTATCCTAAGTGCAGGCTACTCGACTCACCTCTGTCGAAAATCGCTGAGACCGAAGATAGATACTTCTCTCAGAACGAAAATGCCAAGCCGCCTCGGACCGCTCTGGCTGCTTGCACGAGGTATACTCTGCGGCCGTCGCGTCCCAGTACCGGCACATAGCCTTGGGCAAGGAGGTTTCGCATGTCGATGATGGCTTCCATCTTGGCCGGGATGAAAGATGTTCCGGGAATCGATTGCCGTATAAAGAAGCTGAAGTAAGGATCGACCTGTCCCGGCGAGGCGTTGAATTCATCAACCGGCAAGAGAGAGTTGCCGCTCGTCCATTTATAAGAGGCTACCCAGCGGGTTCCTGAAGAAGGAATGTATCCTGCGAATTTTCCTCCGATCGAGTGGCGCCGGACATTGGTGAGATTCTGAGAAACATTTTGCCAGGCATTTACAGGAGCTGCCAGGGCCACCACGCCGCCGGTTGAATAATCGGCAGTGGCGGTGAAATCCGGCGAGAACTTTCGCTGCAACACCACCCTGGTTCCAGAGGTATTTAGGCTTCCACCGCCGTAGGAAAACGTCCCCGAGTAAATATCGGGCAGCACATTGTCGGAGTAACTCGAAGGATCGCCGGCGCCGGTCAGCACCAGGTTGTGCACACGGTCCACATAATAGGCTACCTGAACGCTGTTCTTGCCAAATCGGCGCGATGCCGAAACCTCCTGATGCTGGGCATGTTCAATCTCAGGCAATCCGTTCGTCAAGGCCATGTGAGGACCTGATTCACTCAGGTCGGCGGGAGCGCTATCAAATCCCTTGGCCGAGCGTGTCTCCGGGATTGATGTGGCGTAACGATATTCGATAACCGTATTGGGAGAAAGGTGAATATCGACAGAACCAAAGGGTCGAAACGAGCTTACACGCCTGGTGAAATCTATGGCCTGCAGGCTGGCGCCATAATCAAGGTCGATAAAGTCGGCCACAGACATGGTGTTGGAAGTCGTCATGTCCACGGCTGAATAGGCCGCGTTCTGCGCGGCAAGTCCTGGCGAAGCAAGGTGCCGGTAGGTAACGGTAAAGCGGGGACGCGCGCCAGTGCCGAAATCGTGAGTATAGGAAGCCCGCACCACCCCGTTGGGGTCTCCGCTGGAGCTGTCGATGTTGCCATTAAAGGAAAACAAGCCAGAGGTAAATAGCGATTTTTCCAATGAAAAGGAGGTGGTTACCTCGCCGGCACTGCCGAAGCCGTCGGCCTCTGCTCCTGCCACGAACGCCAGCCGCGCCTTCAAAGCGTGTTCATCGCCATTCTCTGGGTTGCAAACCAACTCCGGCCCATCATCGGTCACGCGCAGGATGGGGCGATTCGCGGTAGAGCGAAGAGTCCAATGCCAATCGTCGGGATCGGAGCTTGACGAACGGCGGGCAGGAAGCAACTGGAGCGCATCTGCAAGCGTGGTCAGGGTGAGATTCACCAACGCCCGAGTGCCGGTTCGCACGCTCACCTTTTCCCGCAACGAGGGCAAAAAAGAGGCTGCCGTAGCCTTGATGTAATACAGGCCGGGTCTCAGGTTTTCCGCAGAGTAATAACCCCTAGCATCGGTAAAGACCGTAGTTCCGACCAGTGCAGCGGAGGTGAAAACCTCAACCATAGCGCCCATTTGAGGCATACCAGAGGTGTTTTTTACGTATCCTGAGACGGAGGCCACGGGCGCTGCAAGCGCCGGCAGCGTGATAAACAGGACTGCTAGCAAGCCGAATTTTCGGGTCATTTCCACCACCTTGAAACTACGTGGGGTCCCAATTTCTTACTCGACCGCGAACTTTGCCGTAGGTGAGATGGTCTGCTTGGAAAGCAAATCGCTTATCTTAATCGTCACCTGGTAGACTCCCGGATTCAGTTGAGCCAGCGGCAGGCTCTTGGCAAGGGTCATCTGGTCGCCGATGTTTTTCATCTGATCCGTACTTTCCGTAACATTCAGCACCGATTGATTCGTAGCCGTATTCACGACCTGGTATTCAATCGTTGCTGAAGGTTTCTTAGTCTTGTCGTCCACTGACATGTTATATACCTGCATCCAGAAATTCACGTTCTGATTGGGCTGCTGCTTGAAGACCGCCGGCTTTCCGTTGGAAGGCGATACCCGCGGACGGACCTTGGTCGTGCCAATTACAAAATCGCCGGTTCCAACTTCCCGGGTCGGCACATTCTGGATTACGTCGGCCAATATCAGCGTGGAGGCTGCAAGCTTGTCGTCGCTGAAATCCGGCACCATAATACCCTGGCCGAAGGTGCCAAGCTTATCTCCGTTTACATCCTTGATCACGATGTCAAGGCGATAGCGGCCCGGACGCATCGGGAATGCTTTCCAGGAAACAGCCACATTGTTGATGGTCTTTTGGAGCAGCTCGGTAGGAACGTCCAACTGCTTGGTGTCTTCAAAGGTCTGCGCGATTTTGCCGGTAAGCGTCGTCAGACGGTAATAAAGATTGATGGTCGCTCGCTGCACGCCCTCTTTATTCACAAAGGTAAGCGCGCGGTTAGGCACCTGAACCGTAACCGGGACCAGCACCGTATCGGAGGTTACCTTCACAAAATCGATGCGGACATCAAACGGAAGCAGGTTGTAGCGAACCTTGGTGTTGACGATTGCGTCCAGGTCCTTGAACTTGACCTCGGGGGGACGATTCAGTTTGGCAAAAACATCTAGACGGTCGAACTGCTTGGTTTGCAGGTTTTGGTTGAATGGACCCTGGCCCAGCGCTTCCATGCCTCCACGGAAACGATCGGCTTTGTTGGCCATCCCCATCTCTTCCATGGTGGTAAGCCCGGCATTCGGAACGTGGAGCAGCGCGTCTTTCTCAGAGCGATCCAGGGTCATGTGGTACTCGCCGCAACTGCACGTATCCACAAACTCGATTTCTATTTCCTGGCCTATGCCTTCCAGATAGCGATAACGCCACACTTCAAAAGGATAGGTTTGGGTTTCTCCGCCGCCTTCTTCCGCGGGACGTGTATAGGGGCCACCGGCCGGGTGCGTCTCGATCGTATCGGGCTTCCCATACATGATGTACATGCGGCCCCGGTCGGTCCTCCATCCGGGAACTCCAGCGGCGAACCGCTCCGTCGCATAAGCCAGACGCCGATAGTGCTCATCCTTGTATTCGTTTTCTTCGGTATCCGGCGTGGGGTCGCGTCGCTGCCAGAAAGCCTCGATGAACTGATCGCGCTCTGCATCAGTAGCCAGCTTCTTGAAAGCTGATTCTTCATCGCCGGTGATGATCCAGCGAACGTCTTCGTCCAGCCACTTTTTGTAATACTTGCCCATCTTTTCCGGCTTCGCTCCCTCCTGCTGTTTCTTGGTGAGGGGCCGCTTGAGCGGATCCTGTTCCTGGGCCGCCGGCTGTGACTGGGCAGCCGGGTCGGAACTTTTCTTGGAATCCTTTTGCTTGTCGGAGTCCTGAGCTTGAAGCAGGATTCCTCCGCTTATCAATGCAATCAAAATAAAAAGACAACGCCGGAAATGGGGATTAAAGGAGATCACCTGAACAACTCCTTGCCGTACAATGAGGTGCTCTTAATTTTACAGGGTTCATCGTCCTCAAATCAAGCTGCAGATGACACTTTGGTTTTGCGGCGCTGGAAACGATAAATACTTGTAAATAGAGCGCCTTAGGCGGGGGCGAACGGATTTTCGATGCCATGATTGGCCCCTGGCATCGAGGTCATCAGCATAAATCAGGCACATTGGTATTCATAAAAGTCTTACCGCTCATGTAGCTGGTCTCTCGTAGCTCGAGTCGCTCCGCCCAGATGAAAACCCTGATTGAAGAGCGCCTTAGCCTGACGTTCAGCGCGTTCGTAGGACTCATCGCTGCTCTGTTTCGAATCTTCTTGGGAAGTCGCCATAAAACTAAGTTTCTCATGCAGTTTCGTGTACCCACGTTGTTTGCATGTAAATCGAGTCAATTCCTCATTATAATGATCTCTGTAAGGATAGATTAATAATAATTTTAAAGTCACTCTTGGCGAGGAGTCGCGGCTGGAGCCTTTAATTTCGATAACTTCATTCGCGTGATCTCCTGGCGGGTACTGAGGATTTTTGTACTGTCCGTTGAGATATGCCAATTCAGAATAGCTGTTTCCAATCATCGAACTCGCCTTATAATCGAATGAGGACTCACTCCTAGACAGTTCGAAGTATGCACTTTTCAGTAACGACGGAACCTTCCCCGGCCTTCTGGCGTATCTATACAAAAGTGATATCCGGTTTGTGGTGTGTGAGTTTGAAAGGCACTCATGAATAAGAAGAAAAAAATCTTTCTCATTGTCGTTATTGTTGTTCTTCTAGTGGCGGTGGTCGGGTTCTCGCTTAATCAAACGCAGCGGAACGTGGTGGCGGTTCAGACGGCCAAAGTAGCGCGGCAGGATATTTCATCCATCGTTACGGCTTCGGGAGAAATCAAACCTAAGACGTACGTCAACGTAGGCGCCAATGCCTTTGGCCGGATCACGAAGCTGTTTGTCGAGGAGGGGGACCACGTCAAGAAGGGGCAAATGGTAGCCCAGTTGGAAAATGTTCAACCCGCCTCGGATGTGGCAGCCATGAAGGCGACCCTGCAAAGCAACGAGACGGACACTCTGGCGGCCGAGGCCAATTTGAAAACTGCGCAGGCCCAGCTCAATAGCAGCCAGGCGGACGCGGTCCGCATCAAGCTGGACTATCAAAGGGCCGAAAATTTGTTTAAGAACGACTTAATCGCCAAGGCAGATTACGAAGCGAAGAAGGCCGCCTACGAGGTGTCTGCGGCGATACAGGCACAGGATAAGGCTCGAGTGGCCCAGGCGCAGGCCCAACTTGAGTCTGCACGAGGCCATATCGGGCAGGCGCGGGCACAGCTCACTCATGCAGCCGACGCCTTGGGCAAAACCTCATACACTGCTCCCTTCGATGGAGTAGTGACTTATCTGCCCGTACGCGAAGGCGAGTCGGTTGTAGTAGGCATTCAGAACTCTCAAGGCAGCCTCCTGATGACCATCGCAGATATGTCGGTGATTACCGCCGAGGTGCGGGTCGATGAAACCGACATTGTGAACGTAAAAACGGGCCAGCCCGCGGAGGTCACGATTGATGCGCTTCCCGGCAAGACATTCCATGGAAAGGTAAGCCAGATCGGCGACAATGCGATTGTTCGCTCCAGCGGATTGGCAACTTCGCAAAGCACCACCAGCAGCCAGGAAGCCAAGGATTTTAAAGTCGTAGTGACATTGTCCGACGCACCTGAGACGCTGCGACCCGGTCTTTCTGCGACCGCCAAAATTACCACCGGAACCGCAAAGGACACGATTGCGATTCCTATCCAGGCACTCACGATCCGCGACAAGAATGACCTGGAGGAGCAAAGCGCCAACAAGGGCAAGCCTGCTCCGAATCCCTCAGAGCCTGTGAATCCGAAGAAAGAAAAAGAAGAGATTCAAGGGGTCTTCGTGGTAAGCAGCAACAAAAAAGCTGAATTTCGCAAGGTTGAAACCGGCCTTATCGGAACGACCGACATCGAAGTTAAAAGCGGACTTAAGCAAGGTGATGAGATCATTACCGGCAGCTACAAAGTCTTGCGCACCCTCCGGAATGGCGCTGGCGTAAAAGTCGATAATTCCGTGGTCAGCAAAGAAGAGACCTAAGATTGGGTAGATGGGTTAGTTTTGTAATTGGGTAATTTGCGGGACTCCAAGCCCTGAAAAATTTCAGGGTAAAGCCTTGGGGGAGTTAGATTAAGATTATTTTTTGGGTAAGAAATCAGGAGAAATCATGGCGACCCAAGTGGCCGACGTCTCGCAGAGCCCGCTCAAAGCGCCTCCCACGAATTGCATTATCTCGACCGAGGACCTGTGGAAGACCTATCAAATGGGCGCCGAGCAGGTCCACGCGCTGCGCGGCGTCACTGTAAGTATTGATCGTGGCGAATACGTGGCCATCATGGGACCTTCCGGCTCAGGCAAGTCAACCTTGATGAACCTGATCGGATGCCTCGACACTCCGACTAAGGGGAGCTATTGGCTCAACGGCAACCTGGTCAGCGATCTGGATGACGATGAACTGGCGCGAATTCGCAACAAGGAAATAGGCTTTGTTTTTCAGACGTTCAACCTGCTGGCCCGTGCTACCGCCCTCCACAACGTGGAGCTTCCTCTGATTTATAGCGGCACGCCCTCGCAGGAAAGAATCGAGCGGGCCAAGAGCGCCTTGCGAGCGGTGGACTTGGAAGACCGCATGAACCACAAACCCAACGAGCTTTCCGGAGGTCAACGGCAACGCGTGGCCATTGCTCGCGCACTGGTAAACAATCCCTCGATCATCCTGGCAGACGAACCGACCGGCAACCTCGATTCCCAAACCGGCAATGAAATCATGGCCCTGTTTGCCGACCTGCACAGCAGAGGCAACACCATCGTCCTGGTAACGCATGAAGCCGATATCGCAGAAAATGCGCACCGCGTAGTTCACATCAAGGACGGTGTAGTGGCCAGCGATGAGCGGAAGAAATAAGCGGGATCAAACTTGGGGCAGTTCGTGCCGTCACCATAGCACCAAAACTTCGACACCGCGTGATTTGAGTGCGCGGTCAAACGTCACGAGCTTCAATCCAGCAACCGAAGCGAACGCCAGCAGATACGCGTCTGCCCATACTTTCGGCGAGCGACTGGGCAGCCGCGAATACGAGCGGAAGTGTTTCTCGATCTCCGCTGGCTCAGAAAGAAATGCAATGTGGCTGTCTTTCCAAGCCTGATCCCACAAATTCCAAGCCTCAAACATGGTCTTGGTGTCTTTTCCCATGATTTGTTCAGTTGTCAGAAGACGCAGTACGGTGAGTTGCGTGAAACGGCAGAAAAAGAACTGCTCTTCTCTGACCTGTTCGAACCACAGCCGGGCCTTTTCCGAGTGTGTATGCCGGTTCCAAAACAACGCCAACCAAACATTTGCATCAAGGAAATTCAACGTATTCATAGATTTGTTCGTTGGTCACGTTGACTTTTGGCCCTTTGGAAACGATGAGCGGGAACCTCACTCTTTTGGATGGTGGACGCTGGTCTTCCAAAACTATGCTCTTGACACCTGCTAGTACTAGATCGCGAATGGAGCGCCCCTTTGCGGCTGCCTGTTCCTTAAGTTTCCGATACAGAGGGGCGGGAATATCAACAGTGGTACGAACTGTTTCCGGCTTCATAAGTGTGAGTATTCCACATTTGCCATAAATATGGAATACTGCCGTACCTTGAGGCTAAGCTAATCCGCGAAGCTTTGTGATCACATCCGCAACATCATTCTCCTGGAACAGACGGATGGCAGCGATTCCTGCAGCTCCTGTATTCCTGCACCTCAGGGCGTTCTCCAATGTGATTCCTCCCAAGGCAAGCACGGGCATCGCCTTGGCAGCCAGTTGCGGCCTGTTGCACGCTTTTTCCAAATCGTCCATGCCTGAGCGATTGGACAGTCTATTTTTTTCGAAGACCGGTCCAAATACGGCGAAGTCTGCTCCATGCGCTTCACCGAAAGCCACTTCCTCCACGGTGTGACAAGATACGCCAATCATTGGATTGGCATGGCCCGCGCGAACGAATAGCGCGCGCGCCTCGCTCGCAGGCATGTCATTGGCCGGCAGGTGGACTCCACTGGCGCGGCAGGCCAGCGCCACGTCGATGCGTGAGTTGATCAAGAGCCGCGAGCCGGTATGCTTAACCAAACGAGCAGCCTCTTCCGCCAACTCATGCAGCTCACGAGCATTCAGGTCTTTTTCGCGAAGCTGAACGTAGTGAACGCCGGCAGCCGCACACTCGGCGATCTTGCTGAGCACTTGTCGCCGTTTATCGTGTTCAGCACCGGGGAATTGCTGCCGGTCGGTGATGTAGTAGAAAAGCATGAAAATTGGGTAGGTGGGTAAGTTGGTAATTGGGTAATTTTTTGCAGGACCACGAATTCGAAGCAACTCAATTAGCAGAGCGCTTTGGTTTTCAATTACCCACTTACCAAATTACCCAATTACCCAATCCTTCCGCCCAATTACCAAATTCTAAAGGCAACTTGAGGCGGTCAAAACACTTCTCTTCTTGAATGCCCCTGGGAATGCAAGTTGTATGGCTGCTCCTGCTGGCATTGCCCATTGCCTGTGTGGCATGGACGATCACTCATGAAGATATTCTTAGCGAAGCGCGGGCATACTGCGAAAAGCAAAGCCAATCGAGCGATGTTCTGCTCCGCCGCAAGCTGTTCTTCATTTTCACCTGCGAGTATTGCTTCAGTCACTATGTAACGATCTTTTTTCTCTTCATAACACGCTATAAGCTTCTCTTCGATGACTGGCGTGGATACCTGATTGGAGGCTTTGCCCTCGTGTGGGTAGCCAATCAGTACATGAGCCTCTATGGAAGGCTTCGCCTGGAGATACGCAAAGAGCGGGTTGAAATCAAAGAAGTCGAGCAGCAAGTTGAGGCCAGGGAAAGCCCGGGACTCAAAGAGGATATCGAGATTACGAAAAGTGCGCCGCAACGCAGGGCTTCATAAGGAATTTGTAATTTTAAAACTTGTAACTTGTAATTTTGGCCATGGCTTTTCAAATTACAAATCAGTAATCGACAGATAGAAAATCTTCTAGTTTCTACCCTTGGAATCAACAGCTTACCCTTAACTAAGCCCGCACGGAAGCACTACACAAGGGTATCAAAAAAGCGCATTTTGGCGTATAGCGGCTCGCATGGGATGGCACATTCTCGTCACACCGGACTTTTCTCATGCGTTCTTAGTCGCTCCTGAGTCTACCGAAGGCGCGAGGAGAAACCAAATGTCGTTACTCACAGGGGAACACCAGTAATCTCGGAGGAACGCCGAAGACTCCCATTCACGATCTGCAACTTCTCGTGCAGATTCAGGCCCAAAAGCAAAGCGTTGCAATAGCTGAAGACGGAGATCTACAGATCCCCGGAACTTCTGGCCCTAGTGCTCGGCCTGAACCATCGCCGATCGTTGCTTCCAGCATTGACGACCTAGCCCTAAACGTGGCGAGGATTCAGAGCCCAACCGTCTTTTTCAATGCCTCCACTGCCACAGAAACACCCAGTTCTTTAAGCGTTTCCCAGCCCCACTTGCCGAGCTTTTTCAGCTGCTCAAAGACACCGCTTTTGTTGCCTTTCTCGGCTTCCTGGCGGATGGCATCTACGGTCTTCGCGTCGTCCTTCTCTTCCTGGCTGGCAGCTCTTTTTTCTATCTCGGGACGCAATCTCAACAGATCTTGGGCGAATTTTTGCAGCTGGTCATCGCCCCAGCCCTGAACGATTTGAGTTGCGTTGTCGCCAACAGCTACGTTTGTGAGCGTACTCTGGGTAAAAGAATATTTACTTCCCATGTTTTCCTCCTGCATTCGTTATCGTGGTTACCACAGCTGAACCTTCAATTCATCGCCCCTAACTCGTAGGTTTCCTATTTTCGTTCATCGTGTCTTTTGCCGATAAATAAACAACACGCCGCGCCGGATCGAGACTCGCAATTACTTTTGCATTGTCGCCAATGGCAACGTCTTGGAAATTGCTCTGGATGAAGTTGTACACATTGGTTACTGCTGACCTTCGCATCCTCTGCAGGCCTGAGTCACGTTTGCAGATAGCGTGGAAATGGGGAGACTTCCAGGCGCTGGTGAGCAGCATAAACGTCAGTTCTACTGCCTCGCGCATTTTTTGCACAAATGGACTGACATGTCCGGAAGCATCGCTATGAAATTGCTCCATCAAGGCCGTCATGAGTAGACAGTTCTTCAGATTGCTTAGGGCGCACTCCGGCGATTGATGGTCCTCTGCTCTCAGTCTTGCCGTTATTCGCATCGTGCCCCGGTTGAATCGCGTCACGGTGAGGCTGCGCGGCGTCGGCGACACCAAACGCTTGGTGTCGTCGAAAAGCGCTGGCTCCTGTTCGAGGATTCGCAGAATTAATGACAAGTCCACCTTTTCGTCACCGGCAAAATTGACCTGGTCTTGAAAGCTGACAGGAGCACAGACAATGTATGATTTTGCCATTTCATTCGCGGGGTGACGACGGTCCGTCACCAACAGCGTGTCACGCACCACGCGGTGCATCCCGGTCAGCACCTGTTCGAGTTGGAGGGGGTCTTTCTGGTTGCGGTAGATAAACGCCGGGGTAGTCCGCAGGAGGTTCACCAGAAGCGGCAGTGTCTCAAACTGAATATCCCCCTCAACGTCCACTACAATCCCTACCGCCCATCCAATGGGGCACAAATGAAATTTGGGGAATGCTTTTAATTTCAGAGAGAGATTGACTCCCGCCGTTTGCCCCAACCCAAGAATGTCTTTCTTTAAGCGAAGAAGTCTCTGCTGCGGATTGTCTTTGAAGTCGGCCCTTAAAGGAGCCAAACCCCACCAGGGTCCACGGTAATCAGGCGCAGCCACCCTGGACATGTACGCACTCCAGAATTTGTGTGCGCGGAACCGGGTGTCGGCCTGGCGATCATATTGGCAGCGGCGACCCAGCCGACGGAGAGCGAAGCTGATCTGTGGCTGGCCATCCGGTTTGCTTTTGGATTCGACGGCATCTGGTTTGTCTTGAGACTGTTGCTGGGGACCAGGATCAGAGTTGTAGTAATGTTCCGGCGTCATGAAAGAATTGGCAAAGTCCGAAAGGGATGCGCCAGTGGAGAAATTGAAGCATGGCCTGGATGAGAAAAAATGAATACGGAAGTGGTTAACGACAGGGTTGAACATTTTCTACCTTACCGCTGTATACTATAATCTCTACGTAGAAAATGCGACAAGCTCCGCTTGGCGCGAAAAAAAGAAAGACCTATGAGTAAACTGCTTACTAGCAGCTTGCTTAAAAGTACCCTTTGGGTGTGCTCACCGGCCTTCGGGCCGGTCTTGTTTTTGGTTCCCGCTTTTTAAGATTACGGCATCAATCGCCGTTATCATCTACATCTTTAAAGCTCCCTCGGGGAGCCGTAGCAACTATTCGGAGTAGTTTCTCTCCAGGAATTCATTTCGCAATTGCAAATTACAAATTTTAAATTGGAAATTTCAAATTCTTCACGGAAGTGTCTTCGCGATCTCCGGGCCTTCTTCGGCTGCGGCTTTGGGCGCGGCGTGGGGATCCAGATGATATTTTGCCAGGCCGGCTTTCAAACTCTCAAAGGCTTCCTCGGGTGAATCGACAAAGCTGAAGAGGTTGAGATCTTCGGGTGAGATTGCTCCGGCGTCGACAAAGGCCTCGAAGTTCAGCACCCGGCTCCAATATTCCTTTCCGTAGACGATCACCAAAATCTTCTTCGCGAGTTTTTCTGTCTGGGCCAGCGTCAGAATTTCGAAAAGCTCGTCTAAGGTGCCAAAGCCGCCAGGAAAGACCACCAAGGCCTTAGCCAGATAGGCAAACCAATACTTACGCATGAAGAAGTAGTGGAACTCAAAATTGAGATCGGGCGTTATGTAAGGATTGGGCAATTGTTCGAAAGGCAGGCGGATATTAAGGCCAATCGTTTTTCCACCGGCTTCCTGGGCCCCACGGTTCGCAGCTTCCATGATGCCCGGGCCACCGCCGGAGGTGACCACGAAACGGCGTCGTCTGCCAGGGAGAGTGGTGGTCCATTCGGTCAGCATGTAGGCCAGCCTGCGGGCATCCTCGTAGTAGCGGGCCATTTGCACTCCGGCGTGGGCGCGCTTCAGGGCGATTTGCAAGGCATCGGAATCGCCGGCTCCTGGCTGGTCCTTGGGTGTGGCCGGTCTGGCCGAGCCAGGCTTTTCCAGCATGGTAAGGGCGTTTTCCGCCTGGGAGAGGCTGGCAAAACGGGCAGAGCCGAAGAATACAACAGTATCCTGAATTTTTTCCCGGCGAAAACGCGACAGCGGCTCAGCATACTCGGAAAGTATGCGAAGAATCCGCCCGTCGGGGCTGTTCAGAAAATCCGGATTCAAATACGCCAGTGGAGCAGCTTTGCTTTCGAGGTGGGTGAGATCAGGATCGTTATTTTTATTGTTGGACATGCGCACCATGAACCGGAGAGATTACGAACGCTCGCGGTAGTGTAATGCTTCTGAAATGCCGACCCAAACGTCGACCAATCCCAAGCCCGAGATTGCTCCCCGGACAAAGGAGTGTTCTAACACGTGCCGGATGCCGGGCCAATGCGCCAGCAGAGAATTGTTCAGCCACAAGGGAAGCCAGGGGAGAAAGAACAGGAAGACCCCAATCTCAATGCAGAACAAGACGTAAATAACCAGGAATATGCGCCTCATCCAGACCGGCATTTCCTCCGGTCTATCGACCGGCTGCGGCCCAGATGTGTTGTCGAGATTTGTAATAACGGGTTTCAATCGCTTGCGGTCTGAAGTCTGGCTTTCAGAAGATTCATCCTTATGATTTTAAAGCTTTAATGCGGTTGGCGACATCTCGAAAATCGATATTTGAGCTATAAACTTCCATGTAATTGGCAAGGGCGGTTTTTTTGTCTCCAAAGGACTCGTAGGCAGCTCCCAAATCGTAATAGATCGAGCAGCGGCTGGAGAGATCAAGGCCAGGAATCTTAAGAGCGCGTTCGTACCAACGAACCGCGGCCTCTGGTACTCCTTTATCCACAAGGCATTGAGCCAGCCAGGTAAAAGCCTGGATCGGCTGAGAGAACCCTACGCCATCGTCAACCGCGTGACAAACCTTCTGCAACTCACCGATGGCTTCATCGAGCAATCCCATTTCCTTAAACGCGATCCCCAAATTGTAGTGGGTTTCGGGGTCGGCAGGTTCCTGCGCTGTTTCACCACCGTCCTCTTGCAATTCCGACAATATGTCGTTCAGGACCAGAGCAGCGTCGACGTCTTGCATTTGTCCGTTGGTGTGCGCGGTGGCGGCTGCTGGCGAGGGAGTGTGGATCGCCGGAGCCTTCGGTGGAGGAGTCTGGACAACCGGAACTTTCGGTGGTGGTTGGACTGGCGGAGCTATGCCCAAGGGATCATCATCTGCTTCCAGCGAGACCGGGGTTTCCGGTTCGGGAATGAAATCTCCCAGGGTCTGCTCCAGGTCCAAGACGAAGTCTCCGAGAATGTCTTCGGCAGCTTTCTCCGGTACTGCGGGAGGCGGCGGAGGGACAGCCACAGGTGTTTGAGCTGCAGTGACTACCGGCGGAGGAGATAACGGCTGCGGCTCAACAGGCGGGCTAGCAATCTCTAGCACCGGAGCTTTGGGTTCGACCACAGGGGCCAGTTCATCCGGCACATCCAAGATGAACTCTTCTTCTACAGGTTGAAGCGGAGGTGAAGCCACGGCCGCGACAGGAAGCGGAACTGGCGACGGCTCTGGCGCGGGCGCAACCGGCTCCGGAATTTCAAGGATTGGCGTTGCAGCAACCGGTTCAGGAATCTCGATTGGAACAGCGAAAGCGGCCGCAGCAGCAGGAACGGATGGCGGCGGAGCTGCCGCTGGAACTTCTACGGTCAATGGTGCCGCTTCAATAGGAGCCGGAGCAGGCTCCTCATGAGTGACGTCTGCAGGAGCCACCACAACCGGCTCAGGCTGAACTGGCTCGGGAGGCGGCGCTTGTCCTGCGGCTACGGCAGCTTCGAGTTCCGGCAACTGCGCGGCATCTGGAGCAAGCTGCCGTAAATCCTCGATTGCACCTTGTGCTATCTCCCAGAAGCCTTGCGCGATATAGAATCGAATCTCCTGAACCTTATCGGAGACCAGCGAGGCAGGATCGGGAGGCGGCGCAGGGGCAGGCGCAACCGGTTCAGGCGAGATTTCTTTCGGCGCAGCAACTGTTTCTGCAGCGACCGGCGCCGCTTCCACTGGAATCGCAGGTTGCTCCGTTTCAACCGTGAGCATGTCTTCCCACTCGCTGGAAAGATCGATCTCATGGGCAAGAGCGGGAGAACTTGTTTCAGCCGGTGTCTCGAAGTCGAGGCCAAATCCAGAGACGGTACCTTCGGCAAGATTGCCAGCCGTGATATCGGCAACGGGTAAAGTCTCGGTAGTTGCGGCTCCTACAAATCCAACCGGCTCCTCGAGCGGAGTATCGAGAACAAATTCCTGTACCGTCGAGGCAAGAGGTTCGGTCGGAGGAACCTGTGCTGAGGTGAATGCCGAAGGAACCTGCCCTGAGGTGTGAGCCGAAGGGGCTTGAACAGGAGCGGCTGCCGGTATCTGGATTTCTTCGACAGTCACTGCGGAGCCGGACGTCTTCGCGGCCTGCTCTGCATATTTTTGCGCTGCCTCGGCATAGCGTGCTGCTTCGTTGGCATGACCGGCTTCGCTGTATACAGTGCTCAGAATCTTGCAAGCGCGGACCGCATCCACATAGCGCTCCGCCCGAACATATAGAGTGGCCAGGCGCTGATTCAAATTCACGTCGCGCGGAGCCAAGGGCAGGGCTTTTTCCAATGGGGCAATGGCTTTTAACGGAACGTTGTAAGAGACGAAGAGTTCTGCATCGGTGAGCGCTGCCTCAAGCACCTTTTCCACTGGGGCATCGTAGGTCTGGTGGACCACCGGAGCCGAGTGTTCCAACTCCTCCACCATAAATGCCTGGGAGGCCTCCTCGGGCGTCAATGAGCGCATGGCCGAGTCTTCGCCCAGCTTCGAAAGCATTTGCCGATAGTTTTGGGTGTGGAGAGGGTTTTCCGGTTCCTGCTCGGAAAGCTCCTTGTATAAATCCCGCGCCTGGGCAAACTCTCCCTGCTGGACATAAGAGTGGGCGAGCAGTTCCATCACTTCGGTCAGGTGAGAGCTGTCCCCCGCTTTATTCAACAGACGCAACATGGTGGTGAGCGCCTGGGCATCGTCGCGGATGCGGCTAATCAGGGGATACAAGGTTTCGTGCAGCGCATTGGCGCCGCGCGAAAGGAAGCGATCGGCGTAACGGTCATAGAGCTTGAGAGCATCTTGTACGTGGTGGTTGGCGACAAACCAATCGGCCAGGGCGCTGATGCCGCTTACATCGTTGTGAACGGTCACCAGCTTGCTCGCCAGCGCCTCCAACCCTTCAATACTTCCTGAGTGCAGCTTGGCTTTTAAGAGGGCGCGTAACGCATCAGGGCGGGAATCGAGGTCCGGGACCTGTTCCAGGTACTGAACGGCCGAAACGCTGTCTCCAGAGGCGGAAGCGATCATTCCCCGCAGCAACAGCGCACCCTTGTTGCTGGGATCAAGAGAAAGTACGCGGCTCAGGGCTTCGTCGGCGGCGTCGAACGAGCTGCGGGAATACAAAGATTCAGCAGCGCTGTAATAAATGTTGCGGGCCTCATCCTTTTTTCCCAGCTTGATATAGAGATCGGCCAATTTGGATTGGGTGGCCGTATTCTCAGGATCCAGCTCCAGTATCTTTTGAAAAAGCCTGGCAGCCTGGTTGTTGTCGCCCGACTTAAGAAGCTGATCGGCGACCTGCATGTAATGGGTGCGGGCGTCATTAAAGAGCCCTTGCTGGGTATAAAGCTCGGCCAATTTGATAATGGCATCGGGCGCGACCGGAGGCAGTTTGGTCAGCTTCTTGTAGATGGCGATGGCTTTGACGGTGAAGCCATTCTGCGCGTATTGGTCGCCGACTTTTTTGAAATATTCGCAGGCTTTTTCGTTCTGGCCGACACGGGCGTAGAGGTCCCCAATCGTATTGAGGACGGTCAGATCCTTCGGGTCTTCTTTGATGACCTTTTCGTACTCGGCAATGGCATTTTGCAGCTTGCCCTGTTGGACAAACTTCTCTGCCGAGCCAAGAACCTTTGTCTTGTTGAAGCCAAACCCAAGTGCCATAGCAAACCGCTAAAGTTAAGAAAGCGTTGTTCGGGGGATTCGCAGTGTCCAGTTCTGGCTCAAGTATCGCATAAAAAGGACCAAAACCTGATGATCAGGCTGATTCTTAAGTGCATGTCGGTCGTTTACCCTACGGGATTGAGAGTGTTTGGCAAAATCTGGAACTCTGCTAAATCGCAGCAAGCGCGCTTCAGCGAAACCTGGCTGTGTTTCTGAATTCCTTGACCACCAGTTCTAGAAAATTCTCGTTGTCAGCCGGACGCTGGGCAGGATCAAGGCTTAGCTTGGCGCTGATCAAATCGGCGATGCGCGCTCCATTTTGTCTTCGGACGTCAGGGGGAATATCGAGCCGGCGGGAGAGAAATGTCTCGATCAATTCGATTTCCTGGATCCCGAGTTTACCCGCCTGATACAAGGCGCCCTCGGTTTTAATTTCCGGCGTATTGAAAAATAATTCGGCCTCTTTGGTCCGCTTTTCATGGACGACCAGGGTCCCAGCCACGAAATCTCCCAGCCGTTTATTCTTGGCATTCAAGAGCATCGTAACGATTCCAACCGCGTAGATGCCGGGAATCTGGTCAATGATTCGGATGGCATTGCGGGCAATAGCTTCGAAGCCGGTAATGGGCCGCCCGGAATCTTTGATGACGCGAATCCCGGCCCATCGTTTGCCGGGCGTCTGGCCTCGCCAGAACACTTCAAAGACTGCAAAATACCCGACGTAGATCACGAAATTCGCAAGAATGTAGATGGCGATGATCCATGTCGAATAGTCGCGGGAAAATGAAAACGTAATCCCCATCATGAGCAGAATTAAGAAAAGACCAATGTATAAGGCTATCTGGATGATGGTGTCCAGCAGGGTCGCCATAAACCGGCTGCCTATGTTCGCCAGGGTAAATTCAAGGTGTACTTGTTCGGGAGTATCAATGGTAAGCTTATCAGTTGCCACAATGATCTCCACATATTGGCTGGAAAAGAGAAAAAATCACTGGACCCGCCTGGAAAGTTTACTGGAGCAAAGCCAGAAGCAGGGACTGGGGACGCTAACAAGGTCTGAACTACGCGAACTGGGACTTCTCTATCGCCAGGCTGCTGCCGATCTTTCCTCGCTTCGGGAAGATCCCAGCGGAAGCTACTATGCCCGCTCGCTGAACCTTCTTCTAGCTCGTGCCCACAATACCATCTATTCCGGCCAAAAAGCGAGAGGATTTGAAATCCTGCGCTTCTATGGGACGACCTACCCGATGGTTTTCCGGCGCAACTTGCCCTGGATCGGAACTGCCTTCGGTATTTTTGTGGTGGGAGCCATAGCGGGTGCCTTGCTTACATTCACCCAGCCCAATTTCATGCACCTCTTCCTGGGGCCGGGCATGATGGATAGCATTGAACACCATAAGATGTGGACCGATTCAGTTGTAAGCGTCAAGCCACTGGCCTCCAGCGCCATCATGACGAACAACCTGCTGGTCACGTTGCTGGTGTTTGCATCGGGCATTACCGCCGGACTTTATACCCTCTATCTGCTGGCCTTCAACGGCGTACTCATGGGGGTTGTGGGCGCTGCGTGCTGGCTCAATGGCATGAGCCTTTCCCTGTGGAGTTTTGTCGCGCCCCACGGGGTGCTGGAACTGCCGGCGATCTTTATTGCCGGTGGCGCAGCTTTGCGGATCGCAACGGCCATGCTTTTTCCCGGCTATCTATCGCGCCGGGATTCCCTGGTCAAGAATGGCGGCGAGGCCGTAAAGTTATTCCTCGGAACCATTCCGATGTTGATCGTAGCCGGCTTGATCGAGGGCTTCGTTTCGCCGCTCACCAATCTAAGCCCGAGTTTCAAATTCACCCTGGCGGCCGCCATTGGGTCAGTCTTCTTCGTCTATCTTCTGTTCTCAATCAAGCCGCAGCGGACGATGCCCGACGATTCTGCGGAATGGACGTAAGCCATCGCAACATGGTGAGTGGCGATGTGGGCGTTTTGATGCAAGTAGTTCCATTCTCGCTGAGAATTTGGTAAATGAGTAATGGTAAGTGGGTAATTGAAAAGCCAAGGCAAAATCTTCAGAAGTGCCAGGAATTACCGAGGGCAATATCATCT
>DASZFK010000325.1:0-8663 GCA_035939855.1 Candidatus Angelobacter sp. | reverse complement strand
CGGTCAGGATATCCGCATGGAAAATGCCGGGGTCCAGGACCACGCAAACGACAGGAGCAATAATTCCAAACAAGGCATCAAACACAATCTGCCGCCAGGTAGTCTGCAGACCGTGTTGCCGCATCCAGAAGCCGGATGTTTGGGTTGGCTGAGCTTCACTCGAATGATCAATTTCAGGAACTGTGCGCATCCAGCAACTCCATCGACAAGCTCGCGTTATTTCTGATTCAACACAGCAATCACCAAGATGAGCACGATGATAAACAGCACCAACAAAGTAATCTTGACTGCGCTGTAAGGTCTCTCACCCTGGACCTCGCCAGTGCGGGCGTTCACCATTACCTGATAGACCTTGTTCTGGAATCTGTAGGCGCCGATCCATACCGGCAGGAGCAGATGCCGGAACATCACATCGGAGTAGTCGGTATTCATGCTGAGGATACGCTGCTCGTCGCCGCCAATATCCTGCCTTACATCGCCCTGGATAGTTCGCTCCATAACATGCTTTGCGGTTTCAAACCCTGCGGGAAGTTCGATCTGGTAGCGCTGGGCCTTGAACCCGGCAAGATAAGCAGGTTCATAGCCGCAGAGCGCATTGAGGTCCCATGGTTGGAGCTTATTCAGCCGGGTCTCGGAGACGGACCGCGTCGCGGGGATAAGCACATCATCAAAGTGACGCGCCACGTGTCCCGAGGCCGGATACCAGCGGGTTTTCTGCACCTGCCGTGATTGCTGTTTGCCGTCGCTGTCGGTGTACCACTCCGTTTCGTAGTAATGCTCGCCGCGCTCTCCAACGTAGCTGGTGGCAGTATCGGAATCGTAGCTCCAGAAGGGCAGGTAGACTCCACCAATCCCTTCCTGATGGGCCAGCTTCTTAAGAGCGTTGGGCGCAAACCAGCGGGAAGCCAGCCATTGCTGCACCTCTTTTTGCGCCATGGTCTTTGGAATTTTGACCGGCAGCACTCCATCGGGCGCGATGAGCGGATCGGCGGCTTTGGGCTCGGCAACAATCGCGGCTCCGCAAAAAGAGCATGTTCCTGCCACCTCCGGTGGATGAAAAGCCACCACCGCGCCGCACCCGGTGCAGTGGGCCTCCAGGGCCTGCTCGCTTACCGGTTGCAAATGAGCGGTGCCCGTCAGCTTGATCGTCTCGGCAAATGGATGCGGCGGCACTCCAGTCTGAGCGGCAGCGGTAGCAACGGCAACTGCCTGCTGATGCCCGCAGAACCGGCACTTCATCTGGCCCGATTCCGGATCAAACTCCATGTCTGCTGAACAACTCGGGCAGGTGAATCTTTCCATCTTCTTTTCTTGCGCCATGTTTTCTTCAGGCATGTTGAACGGTTATCTCCGTAAGTGAGCGAAATTGTGAGTTGTTAATTTCAGTAAGTCTTACATGTGAAACCGGACGGTTATTGTGGTCTCCACATCCACGGGTTTGCCTTCTAGCTGATAGGGCCGGTACCGCCATTGTTGAACTGCATCGATGGCAGCCTTAGCCAGAATTGGATCGCCTGAGACGACTTGTAGATGCTGGATCTTGCCTTCCTTGTCGATCACCGCAGATAGAATGACATCTCCCGTAATATGCTGCAGCTTGGCTTCCTCCGGATAGTTTGGATCGACTTTTTTCTCAAGGAGGCCTTGCATAACTCCCGAGGCCGCCTTGTGTGGATCACTCGCGCTTCGAGGCTCTTCTTCGTATGGAGCGCCGGGAATCCGAAACTTAACGACTACCAGAAACTGTACCGATACAGGTTCGCCATTAAGCATATAAGGCCGGTATCTCCACTTGTTTACAGCATGCAAAGCTGCATCTCGCAACAGTGAATGCCCGGTCACAACTCTCACCAGGTCGACGTGGCCTTGAATATCAGTCGTCACATCAAGGACAACATCACCTTGAACCTGTTTGGCGCGAGCCTCTTTCGGATACTCTGGCGGCTGCGCCTCCAAGACATTATTCGCCATGACCTCGGTAGAAACGTGTATTGGTGAAGCGGTCCTGGTTTGGCTTTGCCTGGCTGACGCTTGGCATAGAGCCATGAGGATCAGCAATCCGAATACTCTGGTTCTCATAACCGGCATACTCCTGATTTTTATGCATTTTTGTTTCGCGAAAATATCCGTTCGGCTATTCTGAGACTGTAAATTGCCGAATCAGGTGCTTTCAAGGCTTATTTCCAGATATAACCAACAGCCCGCCTGCGAAGCGTACAATACACTCTGGTAGCACTAACCTATGAAACGTCTCTTAAAGATTGTCGCAATTATATTCGGCATCCTGGTCCTCTTGGTTTTAGCCATTCCGTTGTTTGTCAATGTAGACCGCTTTCGTCCCGAGATTGAAGAAAAGCTCTCCAACTCATTAGGACGAACTGTGCATATTGGAAAGATTTCGGCATCGATTTTGAGTGGTGGCGCGGAAGCGCAGGACCTCTCGATCAGCGACGATCCGGCGTTCAATAAGGGTCCATTCGTCAAGGCTTCGTCGTTGGCCATTGGATTGGAATGGCTTCCCTTGATTTTTTCCCGCCAGATCAAGGTCAGCTCGCTTACCATAAAAAATCCCGACATTGTGCTGTTAAAAAATAACGCCGGAAGATGGAACTACTCCAGCCTGGGCAACTCTGCCGGCAAAGCTGCTCCGGAACAAAAATCGGCTCCCGATAAGCAGGAGCGTCCGAATGACCTCTCGGTGGGAAAACTTCAGATTCAGGATGGGACGTTACGCGTAGGGCACACCAGCGGACGCTCTGCTGGGAGAGAACAGGTGTACCAGAAGGTCAATATTCTGGCCCACAATATATCTGCGGACTCCATTATTCCGTTCACGCTCAGCGCAGGGACTCCCGGTGGAGGCGCCCTGGAACTTGAAGGCCAGGCCGGCCCGCTCAACCATCAGAATTCGGCCAAGACGCCTTTAGAAGCCAAGGTTAATTTGGAACATGCAGATCTGGCTTCCACCGGATTCACGGATCCCAGTTCGGGATTGGCCGGAGTCGTCGATTTTGCAGGCACCGTCAAATCCGACGGTCGCCAGTTGCATTCCGATGGCAAAGCCACGGCCAGCAACCTGCGGGTGGTACAGGGTGGGAGTCCAGCGCGGCGGGCAATCAACCTCGACTACAACTCGGACTACGACCTGAACGCCGAGTCCGGCACGCTCAAAGCCAATGTTCACACAGGCAACAGCCTCGCCACCGCAGGCGGCTCCTTGAACTCGCGCGGTGATTCCACCATCGCTCATCTCAAGGTTCAAGGCGACAACATGGCTGTGAATGATATCGAGGGCCTGCTACCTGCCTTCGGCGTCGTCATGCCGTCGGGCGCGTCTTTACAAGGTGGCACGGTCAACATGAATCTTAATGCCGAGGGTCCTTTCGACCATCTGGTGATTACGGGGCCGGTGAACATCTCCGGCACCCATCTCTCCGGCTTCAACTTGGCCTCCAAGCTGGGAGCCATCGCTGCCTTTACCGGGCTCCAGCCGAGCGCCGATACGGTGATCCAAAAATTCAGCAGCGCGTTGCGGGTTGCGCCCGAAGGTATACGGGCCGACAATCTGGTTTTGGAGGTACCTTCGATCGGCACGCTATCGGGAGACGGCATTATCGGCGCTAATAGTTCGCTCGACTTCAAGATGCTCGCCAAGCTAGCCGGCGCGGGCGGCTTGCTGGGAAAGCTCACCACGATTTCCGGCTCAGCCCAGGGCAAAGGGGGCATTCCCTTCCTGATCAAAGGAACGACCTCCAACCCGGTATTCATGCCGGCTCTGGGGAATCTGGCAGGCAGCACCCTTCAAAACCTGCAAGGTGGAAGCCAAGGCCAGCAGGGTCTAGGGGGCCTTTTGGGTGGGATCCTCAACAAGAAGAAGAAATAGAGTTGGCTGGCAGGCACCCCCAGCAGGCTGCTAGAATTTAAGCCAGATACCCAAAGAGGTTCCGAGTTCTCTCATGTTTAGAAAACCATCGCTCTTCGCTTTCGCCTTCCTGTTTGCCGTGGTTCTCCATGCCGACAATATTGTGGATGAGATTATCGCCCGGGTCGATAGTGCCATTATCACGCGCGCCGATCTTGAAAGAGGCAAGCAGTCCTCGCAGCAGGAACTCAAGGACCGCTACCAGAGTAGCTGGGAAGCCAAATGGAACGAGCGTCAAAAGGACGTATTGCGCGACCTGATCGACGAGCAATTGCTGCTCGGCAAAGGGAAGCAGCTTGGCATTACCGGCGATACCGAGTTGGTGAAGCGCCTCGATGAGCTTCGCAAGCAAATGAGTCTTGAGACGATGGAAGACCTGGAGAAAGCCGCGCAGCAGCAGGGCGTCTCTTTTGAAGATTTCAAGGACCGTATCCGCAATCAGATCATTGCCCAACAAGTAGTATCGCGTGAAGTCGGTTCTCGTGTCCGCATCAGCAATGAAGAGATCCAGAAGTGGTACGAGGACCATAAGAGTGACATCGCCGCGCCGGAAGCGGTAAGGCTCAGCGAGATATTGGTTTCAACCCAGCCGCCGAAACCAGCCGTCTCCGATAAGGATAAAGGCGCCCAGCCCACTGCACAGCTTCCTGAAGATCCCAATCGAGTCGCTCAAGCTAAAGCCAAAGCAGAGAAACTTTTGGAGGAACTCCGCAAAGGAGGGGATTTTGCTGCTTTAGCGAAGCAGAATTCCGATGGTCCAACCGCGGCCCAAGGCGGAGAGATTGGCGCTTTTAAGCGCGAGGAAATGGCCAAGGAATTGGTGGACAAGACCTTTGGCTTGAAGCCCGGCGAGATCACCGATGTGATCCGCACCAGGCAGGGTTTTATTATTTTTAAGGTTCTCGACCACCAGCAGGCGGGCGTTCCTCCTTTGAAGCAAATCGAAGACCGGGTCCGGGAACAGATTTACGGTGAGAAGCTGGAACCCGCGGCGCGCGCCTATCTGACCAAGCTGCGGGAAGAGGCCTATATCGACATCAAATCCGGCTATGTCGATACAGGAGCCAGTCCCAATCAGAGCAAGCCCGTGATCGTCGCGTCAGCAGACGGACCTGCGGCTCCGGCCAAGCACGCCAAAAAGAAAAAGCATTTCCTGTTGTTCTAATGCGAACACTCGCACAGCTTGCTCTTTTCTTCTTGGCTGTCGCAGGCATTGTCGCTGTTCAACAGTCCTCGAAGCAAAACCAGGACTTCTCACCGCAAGAGTGGTCGATCATCAAAACTCTTTCGCCGCTGCCTGCGCTACCCGATGATCCCACCAATAAATACTGCGACTCTCCCGCGGCCGCGTTGCTGGGACAGAAGCTTTTTTTCGAGCCACGACTCTCTGGTCCCATTCAAACGGGCACAGCGCAACAGGGACAGTTGGGCGCAGTCGGCGAAACAGGCAAAATCGCCTGTCGCAATTGCCATATACCGGAATCGAAGTGGCTGTATGACACACGCTCCAACAATGGCAGCGCAATTCCCAACGCAACCGCCCTGGGCTCGCAATGGATGACCCGCAACGTGAGCAGCATAGTGAATACCGTCTTTTATGTGCATCCCAAGTCAGGGGCGCGCTGGCGGGAAAACGATGGCTTCTCTGATTCCGAGTGGTTCGACGCCCAGAGCGAACCGGAGGGGCCACAGGTCCAAAATGGAAGCCGGTTGCAGCTTGCACACGTCATCTTTGACCACTACCAGGACGACTACAATAAGGCCTTCCCCGAATGGCCGCTCGATCCCGCCCTGGCCGATTTAAAGCGATTTCCAGCGACTGGCTCGCCCTATACCGACACAGCAAACTGGAACAACTTGAGCGCCTCCGACAAAGAGATCGTGAATCGCATCCTGGTGAACTATGGCAAAGCGATTGAGGCCTATCTCAGAAAGCTTGTCAGCCGTAATGCTCCCTTTGATCGATTCGTCGCCGGCGACCACCGCGCTATCAGCGGCGAAGCACGGCAGGGACTTAAACTATTCATCGGCAAGGCAGGGTGCGTCCATTGCCACAACACTCCGCTGCTTTCCGATGATGATTTCCACGTGATCGGCCTGCACATTGATACCGCCCTTTCTCCTCATGCTGATGCCACGGAAACCGGTCGCGCAGCCAACCAGGAGTTGATCTGCGGGACCAAGGTCGCAGGCGGAGACTTCAGCGTGAACGGCCATTTCAGCGATGATCCTGCAACCACCCGCAATGGCAATTTCTGCAAGCAAACGATTCCTCCGGGTTTGTGGCGCACCAAGGGACTGCGCCAGGTCGCCGAGACTGCCCCCTATTTTCACGATGGCCAGGCAGCCACGCTCGACGACGTAATCAATTTCTATGATCGTGGCGGAGACCCGGAAGGAAGTTTTCTGGGAGGCCCCAAAGAGATTCGCCCACTGCATCTTTCCGCCGAAGAGAAACAGCAATTAAAGGAATTTCTAAAGACGTTGACCGGAGAGCCGGTACCAGCGCAGTTTCTCAGGGATTTGCATAATCGGTAGCGCTTTCCAAAGGATTCGGTCTTGTCGGTATTCAAGCATTTTTTGTCATTACAAATTGAATAAATCAAAGAAAATTGGTAGTGCGTAGTAATCACCTGTTACCATTTTTGTAATGTTGAAGAGAATAAAAATTCGGAATTACAAATCTTTTTTTGAGCTAGATCTTGAGCTAAAGCCTCTTTCTGTTCTCTTCGGACCAAATTCTGCGGGCAAAAGCAATTTTCTGGATGCATTGCAGCTACTTTCTCGCATGGCTACTAAACCAACTTTAAAGGAAGCTTTTGACCCGCCGTACCGGGGCACCCCACTGGAGTCCCTCAGCTTCAAGGAAAACGGTATACCGGATTTACTGCACCAAGATTCAGTCCTGTTCAGTTTTGAAGTCGACGTCGAGATTTCTGACCATGTGGCAAAAGCAGTCGATAAACAGATTCGAGAAATGCGGACTACGAAGGACCCCGAATCATCGGATGAAGGCCATTCAATATTTCGAAACACTTATGTAAGCAGGAGATATCTGCGCTACCGCCTTGAAGTTGAGGTCACACCCCGGTCTGGAATGTTGCGCGTCAACGATGAATACCTCGCAGCTCTAAATACTCGAGGGGAGCCGGTTTCCAAACCCATGCCTTTTCTTGAAAAGAAGGGAAGGCGTCTGCATCTCCGCATGGAGGGGCAAGCCCATCCTACATACCACGAAACCCATCTAGACCATACGATTCTCTCCCGGTCTTTATATGCTCCCCACTACCCTCATTTAGTTGCGATGCGACAAGAGCTTTCCAACTGGCTGCTTTATTATTTCGAGCCTCGCGAGCGGATGCGCGCTCCGAATCCTGTTAAGGAGGTGCGAAACATTGGCCAAATGGGCGAAGATCTTGGAGCCTTTTTGAACACACTAAAAGCATTCGATCCAAAGCAATTTAACGCTATCGAGAAATCTGTTCATCAGATTATCCCTAATATCAGCGGAATCGATGTTTCAGTAAACAATCTGGGCGAAGTTGAACTCAGTTTGAAGGAAGCCAACCATCTGGTCCCAGCGCGAATTGTTTCTGAGGGGACGCTGCGAATTCTTGGCTTACTCGCATTGGGAGGCGCGAGGGAGACCCCAGCGCTCATAGGTTTCGAAGAGCCTGAAAACGGGATCCATCCCAGGCGAATCAAGCTAATTGCAGAGCTTCTCCAAAGTTTAGCGAGAAATGGCGATACCCAACTGATCATTACCACTCACTCACCTTTGCTTCCGGACCTGATTCCTGATGAATCGCTCTTCGTCTGTAGAAAAGTGAAGGGAAAGACAATCATTGAACCATTCGTAAAATGGGGCCCCCTCTACCGCACAAATCAAATCTCGGAGACGTTAGATGCAGAAGAAGCACCAGAACAAGGATCACTGGTTTCTGAGCGAATATTGAGAGGCGATTTTGATGCGTGAAATCGCGCTGTTTGGTGAGGACATCGGTCACGAATCTGTTTTGAGCTCCTTGATATACCGATATGCTTTGGAGTATGGAATCACGGTAAATATCAGGACTTTGAGTGCGCGAGGAGGAATCACAAAAGTCTACTATGAGTTCGATAGTTTTTTGAGAGACATAAATAAAGCACGGATTTCAACTCCAGATTTAATTGTTGTGGCAACAGATTCAAATTGCATCGGATATCTCAAGCGGAGACAACAGCTCGAGAAAGTTGTGAACAAATATGGAGCTCTCGCAGACTTAGTGGCTTACGCTATTCCGGAGCCTCACATTGAAAGATGGGTACTTGCAGATGGAGATGCCTTCAAAAACGTCGTTGGGAAAGGCTGCACTCTTCCGAGGATCAAATGTGCAAAAGATGAGTACAAACGGCTTTTGGCTCTATCAGTTCGCGATGCAGGAATCAGGCCAATTCTTGGCGGAATGGAATATGCCGAGGACATAATCAAATCTGCCAACTTGTCTCGGATAGAAAAGAATGAGCCGTCATTTGAAAAGACAGCAAAGCAGCTAAGAGGTTTTTTTCAACGTTGGCAGTAAACGATGATCAGTTCTGGAAAATATGAAATAGGCCTTAGTCCCAATACTGTTCACTTAAGGAACAGCACACGTGAATGGGATCTCGACACACCAGCGCCCGAGGCGCGAAAGAAGTTAGCCCAGTGCGTAAGCGCTGGGAAAGGAAGAAGAAACAGAGATAAGCCCCGTAGGGGCGGCAC
>DASZFK010000324.1:0-9181 GCA_035939855.1 Candidatus Angelobacter sp. | reverse complement strand
GGCCAAATTCCGGGCTCGATGAAAGATAACTTTTTTGAGGCCAATTCTGAATCTCTTTCTCTACGGCTGCGACACGGTTTCCAGGGTTGGGGTGATCGCTCAGGAACTGGGGACCACGGCCGCCGCCCTGCTCCTCCAACTTCTGAAAGAACTCCGCCAAGGCCTTAGGATTGTAGCCCGCCCGATACATGATGATTGCGCCAACAGCATCGGCCTGCGCCTCATCTTTGCGGGAATATCTCATGAATATGGTTCCGGCTCCAACCTGAATGCCAAGCCGCGCAACATTTCCGGCTGCATTCCCGGGAAGCACAGCGCCCAACACGCCCAGAATGCCCTGGGCTACCGACGCCTTGCCTGCCTGTTTCGCCGAGTGCTGCATGTACACGTGAGACATTTCGTGAGCGATCACGCCCGCCAGCTCCGCTTCATTGTCCGCCGCCTGAATCGTGCCGGCATTGATGAAAAGCGGCCCACCTGGAATGGCAAACGCGTTGATTTCCTTTTGCTGGATAACATGAAATTGATACGGCCATGAATTCTCAGAAGGAATCACCCCAACTAATTTTCTGCCCAGCCTTTGGACATATTGAGTCAGGGGATGGGAGTCGGGGAGCACTGGCATCTGCTTGTATACTTCCCCCATGGCTTGCAGTCCCACTTGCTCCTGCTGTTGCCGGCTCATCGGCGCCGCGCCGGGATCGGGAAGCTGCGGTTGTTGAGCTGCAGCAACCAATGCCGACGCAAATACCATCGCTAACACAATGGACTGGAACCTGTGTTGTTTCACATTAATCCTGCTTTCTTTATGCAATTTCCACACTAAGCCTGGATTTAATTGTCTTTATTAGATGCAGCTTGGAACCCTTCCGATGTCCGCACTCATCTCCGCATCAATGGCCAGAGCGGCCAGTCTCGAAAAGTCTGGAACGCTCCCCTTATGAATGATTTTATTTACAATAGCACCCGGAGGGAAATAGATGCCTGCTATTCAAGCCGGAGTCAAGGCGCCAGACATCAAGCTGCCACTGCTCGATGGACGCGAGTTTTCACTCAGCCACGCGCGGCAACGTGGGCCGGTGGTCGTGGCTTTTTTCAAGGTCTCGTGTCCCGTGTGCCAGTTCACATTCCCCTATCTGGAGCGGATTTATCAGGCATACGGGAAGAGCGGCAAAGCGACGATTGTGGGAGTCTCCCAGGACAACGCGAAAGATACCATGGCTTTCAACCTCAATTTCGGCATAAGCTTCCCAACCTTGCTGGATGAAACCGGCAAATATCCTGCCTCCAACGCCTACAGGATCACGAGTGTGCCCTCCATTTTCCTGGTTTCTCCCGAGGGAGAAGTTGATCTCTCCATCGTGGGATGGTCGCGGCAGGAGATGGAGGAACTAGGCCGGACATTGGCTAACGTTACCGGGGATACACTTGTTCCCATTGTACGAACCGGGGAAAAGGTTCAGGATTACAAACCTGGTTGAGGATCGAAAAACTGATCCGCAGTTTGCGGATTGTGCAGCATAGCATTGGCACGAGAGTAACGCCTTTGTCTTGGAGTCCTTGTTCGCTGTCCTGAAAAGATTTCCCAAGTATAAGAGCAGTCTTCAGAAACTTTGCTTCGAGTGGAAAATATGACGAAAACGCTTGCCATCCCGGCTGTCACTTTGATTTCGTTGCTCTCCATAGCAACCAACGCAATCTATGCCACTGGTCTTCCGAAAGATGCCGAGACCGCAATGAACGCGATTGATTCCGAAAAGATTCGAGCCACCGTGAAGTATCTGTCCGATGATTCGCTTGAAGGTCGCGGAACAGGCCAGAAAGGCGGCGACAAAGCCGCTGATTGGCTGGGCGAGCAATTCAAAGCCTATGGATTGCAGCCTGCTGGAGACAACGGAAGCTACTTTCAGAACGTTGGCTTTTACGGCGTCACCACAGATCAGCAGAAGACCACGTTTACCTTCGTGCCTAAGTCAGGCTCGGAGATGACCTTGAAATTCGGCGACGACTTTGTCGCCAGCGATCAAACCCATTCGGAAAAATCCGTGATTGATGCACCCATTGTCTATGCCGGCTATGGCATCAATGCTCCGGAATACAAGTGGGATGATTACAAGGGCGTCAATGTCAAAGGAAAAGTCCTGCTCATGCTGGTCAACGAGCCTCCTTCCGACGACCCGAATTTTTTCAAAGGGAAAGCGCTTACTTATTACGGACGCTGGACTTACAAATTCGAAGAAGCGGCGCGGCGAGGGGCTGTTGCGGTGATCCTGATTCACAAAACCGAAATGGCCAGCTATGGTTGGGAGGTTGTGCGTAACTCGTGGGGTGGCGAGACTTCTTATCTTCAAAACGAAAAAGATCCCAAGTTGAAATCTGCAGGCTGGATTCAGTTGGAGGTAGCACGGAGACTCGGTCAAGCCGCCGGCATGGATCTCGATAAGATGTTACAGGATGCAAACTCACGCGAGTTCAAGCCGGTGGAATTGCCAGTCCGGCTCCGGGAAACCATCGCCAGCAAGGTGCGTCCGTTTTCGTCGCGCAATGTCGTAGGAAAGGTTGCCGGCTCGGATGCCCGGCTACGCAGTCAGGCTGTGATTTACACTGCGCACTACGATCATCTGGGGATTCATCCCAATGAACCGGGCGACAACATCTACAATGGCGCAGCCGACAATGCTACCGGGTGTGGCATCCTGCTGGAACTCGCCCGCGTGATAGCGGCCGCCCCGGAAAAGCCGAAGCGCACCATGCTGTTCGCTGCCGTTACCGCGGAAGAGCAGGGCCTGCTGGGGTCGAAGTATCTGGGCCAGCATCCACCTCTACCGGCAGGTAACATCTCGCTCGATCTTAATTACGATGATATTCAACCCTTCGGTGATCCTCAGGAGGTGGTAGTCTCCGGAGCGGAGCGCACCAGCATCTATCCCATGGTCGAACAGGTGGCAAAAGATCTTGAACTGGCGATCAAGCCCGACGCCCTTCCCCAAGCCGGACATTATTATCGTTCCGACCACTTCAGCATGGCCCGCGTGGGAGTACCGGCTTTCAGTATCAACGAAGGCACCTTATTCTAAGGACACGATCATGCCTGGGGCGAAGAGAAGGAACGCGATTATGTGACCCACCGATATCACCAGCCCTCGGATGAGTATCGTGAGGATATGGATTTTACCGGAGACGCCAGGATGGCGAAATTCGGACTGGCCCTGGGGTGGCAAGCTGCAAACCAACCGGCTTTAGCGGGCTGGTTGCCAGGGGACGAATTCGAGAAGGCACGTAAGAATTCGGCATCGAAATCCAGCCGGTAATTTCAAAGATAAAGAGGTGTGCTTCTCCAGTAACTAAGGTTTTCTTCTTGGCGTTAAAGCGGGAGCGTTTGCCGGGTAATTTAGTATAAAATCCAGAATCCCCCGAATGAAGTTCGGCCCTGCATGGCGTTTCCCTTTCTTCAACGCGTTAACCTTGCCGACTGTGCCCGCCAGCTCAATCTGTTGAGCTATGCCCCTTTCATTGTTCTAGAGAATCTTGTTCCTGGAATCGACAACATCCGCCATGATGTCTTCTTGAGTCCCAAGTTCAGTGAACTGGCCAAGCAATACATTTTCAAACTGATCGCCAAGCATGGCAACGTGGAAGCTTTGGTTGACGACGCTACTTTTTCGGCCAGCGCTCCAATCCGGCCGGCAGCCCGTATCCTGGGAACGTCAGGGACTCTCCCGGCAAGAGCCAGCGAGCAGGGAGAGTTTAAAAAGATACTGACTGACTTGCACATCTCTTCCCTGAATCGCGCCAAGAGTGAAAATAATGTCTCCCTTGATCTGTTATTCCGACTGGCCATTCTAAAGTTTCAACGGGTCGAGCTTACACATCAATACAGCCAGGTGCTGGACCGTTCGCGTGCCAAGGTAAAGACCCTGGAAGGACCGCGGCAATTGCATCCGGCACGGGCATTGGAATTGCGGGACCGCTTTGCCCGCTTTCAGATCAACAAGAAGGCTGTCCTCCGTCGCGCAGGACAGGACCTGTTTTTCATTGCCCGCGAAGTTGAAAAGGAGTCGCTCAACAAGACCCGGCGCTCTCTTTTTGGGGACATGGCGGCAGCCGCTTACGACTTGTTCCTGAATCGCTTGGTCTTCACCGAGGATGGCCGGGACGATTACCTCAACGCCGAACACTACGTCATGCTTGGCAACTACGAGCGCGACCCCGACCGCTTTCAAACCATGCAGGAGATCGCCTGCCAGTTCCTGAAATCTCTTGGACTTGGGGGCGATGTGGAGGATCTCAGGGGCTTGTTGAGCGTTCCTGAAAATGCTCAGGAGATGATGGGTGGGGGAGCACCCGACGACTCTACGCCAAAGGGAAAAAACCAAAGGGCTTTGCTCAACGCATGGATCGACCTGCTGGAGCGCGAGAATGTGCTGGAGAACGTGATTGCCTCCTACGAGGTTGTGCCCCTGCTTGGGCAATATTCGCCTCCCATTAATCCTCAGCAATTGAAAAATGCATTGATCTCCCGTACCGAACGCAAACGAGTCGAGGCATTGCTGGAAGAGCAGGGAAAAATATCGCCGGATAATCTACATGCCGCGGAGAAGAAGGTTGAGGGTTGCAAAGGCGGGGAGCGCGCCAAGGTCGCGGGCAGGTTCTTTGGCGATTTCATCCGCTATCATCGTGATTTTCGCCGCATGGAGGCGCTGCTTTCAGCCATGGACAGCGTCAACATCATCAACAATGACCGCTTCCGTGAGCTTTCGGCCATCAACAACACTCTTTATGAATTCCTGCTGTCCGAAGAGCAAAAGCGCTCTGAAGATAAGGTTGTCCATCACATCATTCTCAAGGCCGATATCCGGGAATCGACCACGGTGACCCGTACTTTGATGGAGCAGGGATTGAATCCGGCGTCCTACTTCAGCCTCAATTTTTACGATCCCATCAACAAGCTGCTGCCGAAATACGACGCGCAGAAGGTATTTATTGAAGGCGATGCCATTATTCTCGCCTTGTTTGAACGAGAGGGTGAACCCGGATTGGGAGTGGCGCGTAGCTGCGTGCTGGCCAAGGAGATGATCGAAATCGTCGAGGGCTATAATGAGCGTTCTCGCGACTCCGGCCTGCCGAGCCTGGAATTGGGGCTGGGGATCTCATACCAGGATTCCGCCCCCATGTATCTGATGGACGGGACACACCAGATCATGATTTCCAAGGCGCTCAACGAGAGCGATCGCCTCTCTTCTTGCAGTAAAGGCATAAGGCGAACACTGGAGCACCTGGAGCTGAAGTTCAGCGTCTTTGCATTTAAGACGGTTGAAGATGACGATACCGGTGGTAATCCCGATGAGTTTTTGCTTCGCTACAACATCGGCGGAATTCATATCAGTGAAGCAGCTTTCGATAAGCTACAAACTGAGATCTCGTTGCAAGCCCACGACCTGGAACTGCCACTGATCTGGGATCGTCGCCGGGTACGCCTCTACAGCGGCGTAGTGCCGATCGGCCAGGGCCTCTTCCACAAAATCGTGGTGCGGGAAGGCCTGGTTGCTCACATCGATGCCCGCGACTTCGCCCTTAAGCGCTTCACCGATCGCCGGTACTACGAAGTCTGCACCAACGAAGAAATCTATAAGGCAGTGGAACGAAGCCAGGGTGTAGTTGTCAGTACAGGGTAGATATACGCTTCTGAGTTGATCGGGGACGCTTCATCTGGCTTGTTGGCTCCAGGTAGAGAAGCGCGCACCAATCAAAAAGCCCCCCGAGGCGCCTTGAAGGGAACCCGAATCACAGCTTCCAGGTCCACCGGAAGGCCATTCTTCGTAGCTGGACGGAAGTGCCACTTCTGCAAAGCCGTGCGCGCATTGTGGTCCAGATCGTCTTGAATGCCCTCGAGTATCCTCACCTCGCCGACGCTGCCATCGCTGTGAATAACGGCATAGAGCACGACCACACCCTCAACTTTATCGCGCATCAAGTCGGCCGGATACGCAGGATCGACTTTGTAAAGCGCCACAGGAGCGCTCAGGTTTTCACCAGCGGCCCCTGGCAGGGGATGCATCTCGGCGAAGCGAATGATCCAGCTTCCAGCAGAAGAGGTCAGGTTGGGCATGTTCAGCGACATGGAGTAATACCTCTTGCCACCGAATACCTGGTTCTCGATCCTCGCTGAGGTTGGCACATCACCGGAATTTCGGACTGGCACGTCAGCGCGTGGCTCCGGTTTCGGAGGAACTGTCGCGGGAGGAACGGCGGATGCGACCACGGATCCCCCGGCCACTTTCCTGGGTGGCTCACTAACGAAAATACCAGCCGGAGTTCCGTTACTTCCAGTTTCGCCTCCCGGAACTGAGTTCTCTCCCGATTTGATTTCCGGACGAGCAGTGGCTCCGGTGTGACCGGTCGGTCCTGCGGCAAACTCGCCGGAGCGATTGCCCTCAGGAACCGTGATGCTGCCGTTGGGAGCGATTGGTTGAGCATTGAGCGCAAGCAGTTGGCCTACCTCTTGGCCTTGAGCTTTGCCTGTACCGGTGGTAATGGGTTGGGAAGGAGGTACGCTGGCCGCTGGCTGGCCTTGCTGGCCTGTCTGTTGGGCATTAGATACTTGCTGCTCGGGCATGGGCAGTTTGGGCGCTTCCACTTGCGGAGTATTGAAGGCCAGATTTATGTCTCCAAGATTTCGCTGGACGCTGCTGGGTGCAGGGGGCACGGCTGCCTGTGGCTGCGCAGGTAGATTGAGCGCCGTCAAGTTCCGCGTTACCGGTTGTGCCGCGGGGGCTACCGCGTCGGGCTGAGCGTCGGGAACCACAAGGCTATTCAGATTTCGCTTGGCCGTTTCCTGCGCCGGCGGCACTACCTGCGGCGCTGCAAAGGGGAATACCAACGGATGATTGCGTGCCAAAGGCGCGGGGCTCGGGGTTGAGGTCCATACGACCATGTTCGGCAACGGCGTGTCCTGTTTCAGGAGCTGTGGCGTTACCGGATTGACAACCGTCTGCATGATGCTCGTGTGCCCGGCATCGATGGAGACAATCTCCTGGGGCGCGAATTCCGGATCAGCCTTCTGCGGACGCCGGCGGACTGCTTCCGACTTCGGGTGAGACGGTTTCACCGGTGGAAGATACTCGCTTATTTCGTAGTGCTCAATTCTGTTTCTTGGAATGCTCTGCGTCACGAACTGCGGTTGGTGAAACCAAGCGATGGTCAAGCCATAGATTGAGACGGCCGCCAAAAGGTGGAGCAGCGATGACTTTCGCATTGCCGCCCAGGGCACAGGCCGATTGACCAAAGCATCAGCCCAATATTCGCCCGGCTGGGAGGTAAGCCATGGTTTTGGAGGTGCCGGACGGAACAGGTCGCCCAGATTACGCCAAAAAATCCGCAGCCAAGGCTCTGGTTCGATCAGGAACGTAAGGTCACGCTCTGGGGCCGGACTCGGCTTGCTCGGAGTGGCGTTGGGTACTGACACCATTTGTGCTTGCGCTTCCGTGCGAGTAGAAGGATTATATCTCAGTTAACGCTTGGCTGCGCTGTTCAAGCGGGAGAAATATCGGCCATAGCCAAACGGCCATATCCTTGTAATTCAAGATGATTGCTCACAAACAAATCATGTTTTTCCTTCTCGCACTGTTGCTGGTTTCATTGCCTGTGCCGCAAAAGAACCGCCCTGCCGCTCCACCGGTTGCGCCAGCCGAAGATATTTCCGGTATGTATAGCTTTCTCAAAGAAGGGGAGTTTGTGCAGATCACTGTCGATCAGAATGGTCTTTCCGGATACATCTCCCGCCAGGGCGACCTTGAGAGCGACCAGGGAGTGTTTCTGGACCAGTTTTTCGCCCAGGCTGCTGTCCATGGCCATGATGTGACATTCACCACTAAGCCGATTCACGGAGTGTGGTTCGAGTTTAAGGGCCGTTTTGATCGAGGCCCAGCCAAAACCAAGAAAGAGGATGGCTATTACGTGTTGCGAGGCACCTTGAAAGAATCCACAACTGGAGCAGATAAAAACACAACTTCACGCAGCCGCCAAGTCGAATTCAAGCTTCTCGGACAGCCGGAGGATGCCGTTAGCAAGTAGCATTCTAGCGGTTAGCCATTAGTATTTAGCCATTAGCCTTTTAAACATCTCCAATTAAACATCTCCAAACAATGAATAAGACTTGTAGTCTCGACTTTGTGGTGTACGATCACCCGATCACCCGATCACCCGATCACCCGATCACCCGATCTTCTCCGCTTTTTCCAACACTGCTTTGAATTCCCGCAATCCCTGTTCGATCCAATGTTCCAGGTGCTGGTCAATCGGCAGCATGGAGCCGAGGCTTCCCAGCGGAGGCGCATAGTTCATAACGACGTGAACCACAGTCTGGTTCCCCAGCGGAGCGAAGCTGATGCGCCCCGAATGCTGGGGACGACCCACCGACTTCCATCCAATCGATTGCTGCGGCACCAGTTGGGTGATCTGTGAGTCCCAAACAAACTCTTTCCCATCGATATTGATCCACCAGCGTGCACGCGGACCCTGGCGTTCAACTCTCTTGATGAAGTTGATGTATTGGGGCAGGCACTCGATGTCGGACCATGCCGCAAACACGGATTCGACGGGACGCCCCACATTGATGCTTTTCTCCAGGCGAAGAATGTGGCTGTCCGTTCCTGCGGACAGTCTCTTGTATGCCAGCACGCCGCCTATGCCAGCCAGTGCTCCGATCGTTACGCCTCCAACAAAACCTGTCCAAAAATCTTGACGCGCCATGCGTTTGCTCCTCGGTAAGGGTTCCGTTGGTTAGAACAGCGGAATGAAGGGACGGTTGCCACTGTTTTATTCGCGGGCCATTTCAGCATAGCAACTCATTCCATCCGCTGCCTGTTCCGAAAGCACATCACAGGCCTCTCCGAACTTCCCATACCAATTGCGGAGGAACGCCCCGATCAGGCCCTTCATGGGCCGCCCATCGAGCATGTCCGTCATCCCCGTGAACTCAGCCCAGGTAAATACGCGAGTGCCGCCCTCGGGATGAGGCTCAAAAAGAACCCATTGTTCCATGGTGTTGCCCATGGTGTGATCGATCCATGCAACATGCTTTGGCGGCGCACACGAGATGATTACATGGTCTACGGTTGTGTTGAGAGGCCGCTGCATTTCGATTTTCATCCGGCTGCCGGCCTGCCAAGGCTCTCCTTTC
>DASZFK010000323.1:0-3503 GCA_035939855.1 Candidatus Angelobacter sp. | reverse complement strand
CCCGATCCCCCGATCCCCCGATCCCCCGATCATTTCTTATTAGCTGTCGCCTGACTATGCACCAGGCTCCTGGCCGTAATGCAACATGGCCCTGCCGGTATCGGGCTGCCATGAGGACAGGTTCGCGGATGCCCTAGAAATGAGCAGATGCTATCCGTGACCTCCGGAGACAGGACGTGCTCAAACCTGCAGGCCTGTTCCTCTATCTCTTTCTCGTTTTGAACGCGAAAGGTCTGGACAAAAAGACATTCAGCTAGGCGATGGCGGCGAATGACGTCTTCAGCGCGTTTGCGTCCCTTTTCAGTGAAAGCGATCATGCGCTCGCCGTGATGAGGAGAGTCAACGCTGGGACGCAGAGCATCGTGGCAGCGATTCAAAATCTGCCTGTGGGTGTGCGGCTCGCTAGTGTGCTCGTCGAGTTCAACAAGTCCCATTTCCTGCATGCGTTCCAGGGCCAAGGCGGTGGGCAAGGAGCCATCTACCTCCACGCGGCCAAGTTCGGCTGGTTCGCCATTTTCCGCCAATACCCAAAGCTCTTCCAGCACTTCATCGAACTGCTCCTCGTCGGTGATCGTAAATGTTTCCTGCGAGGCGATCTTGCCGTGATGCAACTCGAGCTTGCGATCGGCCATGCGCGCAACCACCGGATCATGAGTGACCATGATGATCGTGTGTCCCTGGGCGTGTAGATCACGCAGCTCGCGCAACACAATTTCTTCATTCAGCGCGTCGAGATTGCCGGTAGGCTCATCTGCCAGGATGATGTTGGGATTATTGATGAGCGCCCGTGCGATGCAAACCCGTTGCTGCTCGCCTCCGGAAAGCTGTGCCGGAAGGTGATGGGCGCGGTCTTTGAGCCCTACACGCTCGAGTGCTTCCAGCGCTTCGGCCTTATCCGTCATGCTGTGGAAGTACTGCGCAAGCATTACATTTTCGAGCGAGGTGAGGTAAGCAATCAGGTGAAACTGCTGGAAGATGAAGCCAATCTTCTCGGCTCGGAAGCGGTTCAACTCAGATGCCGATATTTTGGCGATGTTTACGTCATCGATCCAAATCTCGCCTTTCGTGGGTTGGTCGAGACAGCCAATCAGGTTTACCAGGGTAGATTTCCCGGAGCCGGAAGGCCCCATAATTGCCAGCCATTCACCCTGTTTTACCGAGAGGGAAACATCGTCCAGGGCCTGCACCGCCACATTGCTGGGGTAAATGCGGGTGACATTCTTTAGCTCGATCGACATTGGATGTCTTCTATTCTCCCCTAAGAATGCCCGCAGGCTGAATCTTCCGCAAAACTTTGAGCGGAGCGCTGGACGCAATGAGTGCCAGGATTATGCTGCCAAAAGCGACAGGAAACAAGAGTCCTGGCCTTGGGGGTATCCCACTTCCAAAATTGGCAGAGCCGATCCACCAGGCAATCGCTGATCCAGCCACAAAACCAAAGAGGGCGCCTACGATACTGATCAACATAGCCTCCCCGGCAAATAACATATTGACCGAGGTATTCGATGCTCCCAGGGCCTTCATGACCGCAAAATCTTTGCGACGCTCCAGTACCGATCCGGTGAGCGTGGCCACCATGCAAAGGATGATCAATACCACGACCACCGCCAAGGCTGCCAGAACCACCGACCGCGTCTTCTCCAGTGTGGCCGCCTGTGCTGTGGTGATCTGTAACACTGGTTTGATCTCGAGTTGCGGCAATGCTGCCCTGAGCTTTTCTATGTAGTTGTTGATCTCTGAAGGGGAACCCTCGATCCGAATCTGCGCAATATTGGCAGAGATGCCGGTCAGGGCAGCGAATTGTGTTCGGTCGATATAGAGGCGGCTATCATCATCAGAACCCGCGTGGAATACGAATGCTGGATGGATCGCAATACTTTTTTTACCAAACCGAATTTCAAAACTCTGGCCGTGCGGCGAGAGGACTTCTGCGGCACGTGCGCCCAAGAGCGCCTCGCTGGGTTTGGATTCGGATTGGCCAACATATCCGACCTCTGGTGTTAGCGACCACCAGGAATTCAATTCTCTTAAGGATTGCAGGTCAGCTCCGCCAATCACCAGCGGTGCGCCGGATGGGCCCTCAGCAATTGCATAAGCGACGGGCGCCACTTCGCCGCGGCTTCCCATCGTGTTTTTAATAACCGACAACTGATGATCATCCAGCGCGCCTGCAGGGGCCGTAACAATCACGTTTGCGCCAAATTTTCGGAACTCCCGGTTAAGTTTAGCGCCTACTTCCGAATAGATACTCAAGGCCACCGTGGTTATGGTGGCCACGACTGTAATGGAGAGAAGCGCTGTAAACGAGCGGTCTTTGCGCACCCATGCCGCTTTCACCAACATGCGGAGCAGCAGTTGGCTGCGGTTCATGAGTCGCCCCGAAGCACCACGGCTGGATCGAAGCGCATGGCTTTGCGGATTGCCCCCGTGCTGCCCAGAAATGTAATCGCCAGCGCGCCGAGTAGCACGATGGCCAACACCACTGGAGGAACAGCGATTGTGGAGCCGAAGACGCTCTGGCCGATGCGGTGGGCCAATATCACACCGCCGATGAACCCCAGGATTCCACCGCCAATCGCCAGAATTCCAGCCTCTGTCAGAAACAGCGATACCACCATGGAGTTGCCGGCTCCCAGGGACTTCATCAGGCCAACTTCCTGGCGACGCTCGATAATCGTTGCCGCCATCACTGCGGAAACAGCCAGGGCTGAAGCCAGCAGCGAAGCAATGGTCAGCAGCAACATCAGTCCTGAAATGCGGGAGAGCACGTTGCCCTGGTTCTGCTCCACCTGCCGTATCTGTTCCACGCGGACATTCGGCAGCACCTTGCTTATCGAATCGGCGATGGAGTTGGCGTAGGGCGAACACGACCAGCGCTCATACGCCGTGGGAGACATCGTTGCAGGGTTCTGTCGCGCAAAGGCATCCTCAGGCTTTGTCAACGCGCTGACTAGAACCCGGCGTACTGAATCAGGACGGTTCAAAATCTGCTGGACGAGATGCAGCGGAGCCACAATCGCGTCGTCCTCAGTGCCGCCGGTAGTCAAGATGCCACTAACGCGCAGCCCGGTATCGCCGATCTTGAGGATGTCGCCGATGTGAATGTCCGCTCGATGGGCGAACGCGCTGCCGGCCAAGGCATCGGTGCTATTGTCGGTAGGCCAGCTACCTTCGACCTTCCAAAAACCATTCACCGATCGAACTCCGGTCACAAAGCTTTGCTCGCCTGCGTGAAGAGGCTGGGCAAAATAGGTTCCGATCAGATCGGCTTGGATGGAGCGTCCACCGATGGCGATGTTTTCAGTATCGGAAAGGAACGGCGCGTATCCCAGGATGTTATTTTTCCAGAAGACGCTCTTGATTTTGAGCAAATCAGATTCGGGGATATAAGCGCCATCGTTGGCCGGTTTCAGATCAACGCCACCGATCTTTACGTCCAGACTGTCTGCTATTGGGGTAATCAGAAGATTTGCGCTGCCCGTCCGCAATTCCTGGTTGAGTTT
>DASZFK010000322.1:0-7476 GCA_035939855.1 Candidatus Angelobacter sp. | reverse complement strand
AAACAGTGATATACAAACAGAAGCAGGCTGCCAAACAGCTTTGCAAACAGTTCCATCGGTCCTCTTTGGAGATTTCGTTTTCGTCGACAAAATCATCCCTCAGGGGATCGATGGAATCAAATTTCAAATATTTTTGGCTAGCTTTTAGCCTTTAAGGCTCCCTTTAGCTCTTAGCAGACACACGTTAACTGAGTGAGTTTTTTGATCTATTCGGTTGTCAATGAACTCAGACTCGGTCTTGCCTGAGCAAGCCTCTGAATCGATCTAACGATGCTACTGATGAACTGTAGCACGATTTCTTATTTTCGTCAAACATTCTCTATTAGTTCGCTTATAGAAAGATTTCGGCTCAGGCGCGAACAAGCTTTTATGTGATTCGCTATGCTGACGCTCTCTTCAGGGGATGAACCTCATTTTCAATCTGGGCGAGAGTCTGGTCCTCTATAAGTTCCAAGTCGTAGGCGGTTTGGAGATTCAGCCAGAACCGTGGTGTCGTCTTGAAATACCGCCCCAGCCGAACTGCCGTGTCTGCCGTGATGGACCGGCGCTCATGGACGATCTCGGAAATCCGCGTAACTGGAACACGCAGCCCCAAAGCCAACTTGTTCATGGTAAGCCCAAGCGGTTTGAGGTAATCCTCGCGGAGGATTTCCCCGGGATGGATAGGAGGCAACTTCTTAGAAAGACCTTTGACTTTTGCCGCTGATTTTTTCACGAAAATCTCCAGCTATTGACAAACCCAACGAAAATATATAACGCTTGACGTTTAACGTCAAGCGTTATATTGTGGCGCAGTGATCAGGACCTTTCGATGCAAGGATACAGAGCGTCTCCACCTGCGGGAAAGCTCGGTGAGGTTTCGGTCCATCGAGAGGACTGCCCAGAGAAAGCTGCGGCAACTCCACAGTGCTGTCGTACTACATGATATGTCAAGTCCACCAGGTAACCATTTGGAAGCGTTACAAGGTGACCGCCGAGGCCAACATAGCGTTCGTATTAACGATCAGTGGCGGCTATGCTTTCGGTGGGACAATGGTGATGCCTATGAGGTGGAAATTGTGGACTACCACTCGTGAATTGGTGCTCACGCATTTGCTTTCAGCAATTGTTCGGCGTGTTGGCGGGAGGTTTCGGTCAGCTTCGCTCCGCTGAGCATTCGGGCAATCTCCTCGGTCCGTTCTTCAATCTTGAGCTGCCGGACTGAGGTCTTGCTCCTGCCACCCGACTCACGTTTTTCAATCACGTAATGGTGATCGGCGAAAGAAGCGATCTGGGGAAGATGGGTGATGCATAAGACCTGATTTGATTTCGCCAGGCCCTTCAGCTTCTTGCCTACGGCTTCTGCGGCGCGGCCTCCGATGCCGGTGTCGATCTCGTCAAAGACCAGGGTGCGCTGGATGGCTGGCTTCGTTTTCTTTCCGGCTTCAACTGTGGCCTTCAGGGCCAGCATCACGCGAGAGAGTTCGCCGCCCGAAGCAATCTGCTCTACCGGCTTTAGTGGCTCTCCGGGGTTGGTTGTGATCAGGTAGGCGACGCTGTCAAAGCCGGTGGACGACCAATTCTCGGGATCATCCGATCCGAAGACTTCAATCCTGAATTGGGCCTTCATCGCCAGGTGGTTGATCTCGGCTTCCACCGACTTCTGAAGCTCTTTGGCGGCCGCATATCGCTTTCTGGAAAGGGCACGGGCGGCGTTGAGATAGGCCTCAGCGGCGGCAGCAAGCTGCTTCTTCAACCCGGAAATGGTTTCTTCCCGATTCTCCAGTTCGTGCAGTTTGCGGGTCACATCGTCGCCGTAGGCGACTACATCATCAACCGTGCTTCCGTATTTGCGCTTCAGCCGCTCCAGCAGAGCTAAGCGGTCTTCCACCTCCGCAAGGCGCTCCGGCGAAGCGTCGATGCCATCGGCATAATCGCGAAGAGTACCGCTTACATCTTCCACGGTGGCCCTGGCAGTAAGCAGAGAGGTGAGAGCCTCCTGAAACTTAGGATCAAAGCGCGCCAGCTCTTCGAGTTGCTTCCGGGCTAGGCCGAGATTGGCAATCACAGAGGCTTCGGCGTCGTAGAGCGCATCGTAGGCAGCCATGGCCGCCCCGTATAGCTTTTCGGCATTGGCCAGGACACGTTTTTCGGTCTCCAGCTTCTGGTCTTCAGCCGGCTGGAGTTGGGCCGCCTCAATTTCTTTCTTTTGAAAACTCCAGAGGTCCACAATGCGGAGACGGTCCTGCTCGTCCCGTTCCAACTCGACCATGCGCTGCTTGATTGAGGTCCAGGCTTGGTATTTCTCTGCAAGCTCGTCAAGGCGGTTACCGGTGTATGCATCGAGGAGAGCAAGCCGGGCTGGTCCGTCAAAAGCGAGAATCGTCTCGTTCTGCGCATGGATCGAAGCCAACATCGGCGCTAACTGCCGCAAGAGCGTAACTGTAGCAGGCTGATTGTTAACAAACACTCGGCCCTTGCCGCTGGCAGCGACCTCGCGTTTCACAATGATGTGGCTGTCTTCGGGTTCAACTCCGTTTTCTTCCAGGACCGGCTTCAGAGCCGCTTCGTCGGCTTCGAATACGCCGCTGATGATAGCTTTCTCGGCTCCGTGCCGCACTAGTTCCGCGGAAGCCTTGTCGCCCAGCAACAGAGCTAAAGCGTCGATGAGAATAGATTTCCCAGCCCCGGTCTCTCCAGTGAGAAGATTCAGCCCAGAGGCGAACTCAATCGCCAGGCTGTCGATCACGGCGTAGTTTTCGACCCTTAATTCCAGAAGCAAAGAGTTGGACCTCAATCGAATCGATCAAGAATTGAGCGCAGTCTAGCACAGGAGAATTGCCATAACTGCCAAAATTGCCATAATTGCCATAATTTGCGCCGATCTGGGCTCTGACTAAATGCTCGGCATCGGCTCAACTGCTAAGCCTCGACCTAACTGCTTTTCTGATTCGCGTTCCTTCGCGTGTATTCGTGGCTAAAAAAGGTTTCAACTCTAACCATGCCCACGAATGCTATTTCTCTTCAGCCTAATAAGCCGAGCGGGCTGAATGCTAATTGCTGACTGCTGAGTGCTGTTTCTCAATTATGGCAATTTTGGCATTTATGGCAATCATGGCAATTCTCGCTGTTTCTCGCTGTTTGACGTGAACCCTCCATGATGGTACGGTCAAGGCTAGACTGAAAGTGGCAGTTGACATGCAATGATGAAGATTTCTCTGGTGAGCCTCTTTATAGGCGGGGAGATCGTTAACTTGGTGTCAGAAAGCGGTCCGGTCGCCAAGGCTGTTCTCCTCATCCTTCTTCTTTTCAGCATCTTTTCCTGGTCCATTATTCTGGCAAAATGGACATCGCTGCGGCGCGCGCGCGCCCAGAGCGGGCGGTTTTTGCGGGCCTTTCGCAAGGCGCAAAAACTTCAGGATGTGATGGCTGTCTCCGAACAATTCAAGCCCAGCCCTCTCGTTCAGGTATTTGAAAATGGCTATGAAGAGTATCGCAAGGCGGGAAAGCTGGCGTCCGTCCAACGCGCTACCCAAATTGCTTCCTCGGAGGAACTGACCCGGCTGGAACGGCGATTGCCATGGCTGGCGACGACCGGTGCCGTAACACCGTTTATCGGGCTGTTTGGAACGGTCTGGGGCATCATTGACGCCTTTCACAGCCTCGGTAACGCCAATGCAGCCACCCTGCGTGCCGTTGCACCCGGCATCTCTGAAGCATTGATTACGACTGCCGCCGGGCTGGTGGCCGCCATCCCTGCCGTCATTGCCTATAACCAGTTCACCAGCCATCTGCGCGAGTTCGGCGCGCGCATGGATGACTTTTCCCTGGAACTGATCAACGTTCTGGAACGGGGCGGCGCCAGCGCGATGGAGGGACGCTGAATGGCCTTCACCAACGCCAGCGGCCGGACGCAAACATCGCTCTCTGAAATCAACGTGACCCCTCTTGTCGACGTGGTGCTGGTGCTGCTGATCATCTTTATGCTGACGGCTCCGGTGTTGCAATCAGGCATCGAGGTTTCCGTCCCGCAGACCCGCACGGTTAAGCAGATATCCGAAGAGCGTCTGGTAGTAACCATCAACGCCAAGCAAGAAGTGTTTTTGGGGAATGACCCCGTGAACATCAATCTGCTTCCAGACAAAATACGCGAGAAAATTCGTGATCCACAGGGCCAGTCGGTTTACGTGCGCGCAGATGAAAATGTGACCTTCGGTGCATTTGCCACAGTCATGGATGCAGTCAAAAGCTCCGGGATAACCAACGTGAGCATCGTGACCCAGCCCATTCAACCAGGGAAAAAACCTTGATTTAAATCACCGCAAAGGACGCCAAGGGCGCAAAGAAAAAGCAAACTTACCACAGAGGTCACGAAGGTACACGAAGGAAGGCAAGTCAAGGACCGACCGCAGAGTGCGCAGAGACCGCAGGGGAAATGATGTAAGCCAGATGCGCCTCAGGGCTGAAACGAAACTTAAGAGGATCAAGGCTAAGGGCCAAAGGCTAAGAGCTAAAGGCTGACAGCCAAGAGCTAGTAGCCAGAAGCTAGCAGCGAAGTATATGCGAGCCGACCTATTCAGCGAACGGGAAGACTGGAAGATGCCGATGGCCATCTCGGCCGCGCTTCATCTCCTGTTCGCGGTCTTTGTGGTCATTGCAGGTTATATAAGCGGCCCGCGCGGGCAGATGTGGGGCGGAGAGACGACCGGATCATCGGTCACGGCCACTTTGGTAAGCAGCATTCCACTGCCGCATCCGCAGGTGACGAGCGACAACATTGTGGCTAGCGAGTCAAAGGGCCAGACAGAGTCGGTTCCCAAACCACCGGTAGAAGACAAGCCCGAGGCAGTTCCGATTCCAGAGAATACCCCTAAACACAAGGTCGATAGAAATCCAGTTACACCGACGCATGATAAGCCGCTGCCTACACCTGTTCCCCAGGATAATCGAGTTCCTTTTGGCCAAGGCGGAGCGATAAGCGGACCCTTTGCAACCTTTGCTGCCGCCAACGCCAAGGGAGGAATCAGCGCCCAGGGCGGCGACTTTGGTAGCCGCTTTGCTTGGTATGTGCAGGCAGTGAGCACCAAGGTCTCGAATAACTGGTACACAATTGAGATCGGCCCAAATGTCGGCCCGCATCGAGTGTGGGTCACGTTTGATATTCAGCGAGATGGCACGCCCGCAAATGTCCGTATTGAGCAATCCAGCGGCGTTCCATCGCTCGATCAATCAACGCTTCGAGCCGTCCAGCGCATTGATACTTTTGGCCCGTTACCACCTGGATACTCGGGTAGCAAAGTTTCCGTTGAATTCTGGTTTGATTATCAAAGATAGGCGAACCATGTTGAAAAAAATGAAGCTGTTCTTGTTGTTTCTGTCGTTGTCATTGGCATTGATCCCGGCCTCGGCGCAAGACAAATTCCGCACGGGCACCAACCTCGGCGCGACCATGAGGATGGCGGCCGCGGATTTCAAGGCCTCGACCGGCGATCCCCAGACCGCGCCACTCAATACGGTCTTCAACCAGACGTTGTGGAACGATCTGGATAACTCCGGCATCTTCGAAATGGTGGCCAAGAGTTTCTATCCGCTGCAAACTCCTGGATCGCCAAGTGAAATCAAGCTGGATGCCTGGGGCAATCCTCCGCCTAACGCCTCCATGGTGGCCTTCGGGAATCTCGGGGTGACCAGCGGCAAGATCGAGGTGCAAGGATGGCTCTTTGATGCCAAGAATACCGCCTCTCCCCAGGTGCTTGGAAAGCAATATAAAGAGGACGCAACCCCGGAAAACGCCCGGCTCATTGCTCATCGCTTTGCCGACGAGATCATCTACCGCCTGGGGGGCGGCATTCCCGGCATCGCCGAAACCAAGATTTATTTCGTCAGCTCGCGCACCGGGAGCAAAGAAGTGTATTCGATGGATTACGATGGAGCGGGCCAACAGCAACTTACGCATTTGCGGTCTATCGCTCTTTCGCCGCGAGTGTCGCCTGACAATTCACGGGTGGCGTTCAGCGGGCTAGTCACAGATTCGCAGCGCAGTCCTTCCTGGCAAATCCTTATGTATTCGCTCGACCTGGGAAGGTTGGTCAACTTTTCCCATTTCGGCGGAGGCAACTTTACCCCTGCATGGTCGTCGGACAGCACTAGGCTGGCATTCTCTTCTTCCATGGCCGGAGATCCTGAGATTTATGCCGTCGGCGCAAATGGCGGATCGGCCAAGCGGCTCACTGCATCCAGAGGTTCTGACGTGGCCCCGGTATGGAACCCTAAGACCAATGGCCAGATCGCGTGGGTCAGCGGACGTAACGGGCTTCCTCAAATCTTCATCATGGACGCCGATGGAAGCAATGTTCAGCAAATGACCACCGAGGGCTATGCCGTCTCTCCTTCGTGGTCCCCCAACGGGCAGTTCCTGACCTTTTCCTGGATCCGCCACTATGGTCCGGGCGCTCCCGGCGGACAGGATATTTATATTATGGATGTCGCATCACGACAGTTTGTACAATTAACACACGACTCTCGGGTCAACGATTTTCCGTCATGGTCCCCGGATGGACGCCACATCGTGTTTCAATCCAACCGCTCGGGATCCGACCAGATATGGATGATGCTGGCCGACGGCACTCATCAGCAACAACTGACCCGCGAGGGGAAAAATACACAGCCCAACTGGAGCTACAAATAACGATTTTTAGTGTTTTGAGAGTTGATTGGGAGGACATGAGGTGAACAGGAAGAGATATTGCACTTTTTTGGTGGGGACATTGGCATTGCTGATCATGGTAATCAGTGGTTGCGGCGGCAAGAAGCAGCCGCCCCCAGTGACGAAAACCCCTCCGCCACAACCTAAACCGGTAACCGCGACCTTATCGGCGAGCCCACCTTCGATCGAGCGAGGGCAGACCACGACCCTGAATTGGACCACAGAAAATGCTGACGACGTCACGCTGGAAGGGAATAAAGTTGATACCAACGGTTCCCAGAGCGCGTCGCCTACCCAGTCCACAACCTATCGCCTGATCGCCAAGGGGCCGGGCGGCACGCAGGAAGCAACCGCGCGCGTGACCGTAAGCGCCCCGGCAACTACAACGCCCACAACCACGACCACAACGCCGCTGAGCGATGACCAGATTTTTGCTCAGGCCGTGCAGGACATCTACTTCGAGTATGATTCCGCGAAGTTGACTTCCGATTCGCAGCAAAAACTTGCGCAAGCGGCCCAGGCATTGAGCCAGCATCCTAACTGGAAGGTGCGAATTGAAGGCAATTGCGACGAGCGCGGCTCGACGGAATACAACCTGACCTTGGGCGACGAGCGCGCCGGCGCCGCCAGACAGGCACTCACCCAGGCCGGCGTCACTGCAGATCGGCTCCAGACTATCAGCTATGGCAAGGAAAAACCGATTTGCACAGACGCAAACGAAGATTGCTGGCAAAAGAACCGCCACGATCATTTTGTTTTGCTGCATTAAAAATAGCCAGCATGGGTTCGGC